>NZ_JBYSZR010000014.1:0-104470 GCF_058787375.1 Stenotrophomonas sp. FW305-3-2-15-E-LB1 | reverse complement strand
GAGCATGGGCTCGGCTCTACAGGGCAGGCAGTGCGGACCAACGGTCCGCACCTACCGAAGGTGGTGCGGTCCGCACCCACCCCAAGCGACATCAATCGCCGTCGGTTTCGTCCGGGTGCGCCGGGTAGCGCCGCCCTTGTAGAGCCGAGCCGATGCTCGGCTTGCCGATGAAGCAGCCGAGCATGGGCTCGGCTCTACAGGGCAGGCAGTGCGGACCAACGGTCCGCACCTACCGAAGGTGGTGCGGTCCGCACCTACCCCAAGCGACATCAATCGCCGTCGGTTTCGTCCGGGTGCGCCTTCCAGTAGCCGGTCGAGCGGATCCAGTCGCGCGGCACGCCCAGGTGGCCTTCGATGAACTTGCGCATCATCCGGGCGCGGCGCGATTCGGTGGCAATCCAGTAGAACGTGTCGCCGTCGGGCGCTTCGAAGTCGGTCAGCATGTCTTCCAGCAGCGTGCTGCTGGCCGCCGGGAAGCCATTGCGCTCCAGCCAGTGGATGCGCACGTTCTCGTACTGCGGCAGGTCCTGGCGCTCGTCCTCGTCGCTCACTTCGATGTACGCCTGCACCTCCGCGCCATCGGGCAGCACGTCCAGCCAGCGGGCGATGGCCGGCAGTGCGGTTTCATCGCCAATCAGCACGTAGGCGTCGTAATCGTCGGCCACCACGAACGAGCCGCGCGGGCCGCCGATGGCCAGGCTGTCACCCGGCTGCGCACGCTCGGCCCACGGCCCGGCGATGCCCTGGTCGTGCAGCACGAAGTCGATGGCCAGCTCGCCGGCCTCGTGGTCCCACCAGCGCGGGGTGTAATCGCGCGCCACCGAGTGCTCCTTGCCCTCGGGGTAGCGCGGGCCCTCGGCGGTCATCGTCGGCAGCACCATCTCGCCGCTGCTGTTGGGGAAGAACAGCTTGATGTGGTCATCCGGGCCGGGCGAATCGAAACCGGCCAGATCGGCGCCGCCCAGCACCACGCGGCGCATGTGCGGGGTGACAGTCTCGGTGCGCAGCACGGTCAGTTGGCGGAAGCGCACATCCAGGCGCAGGCGCGAATTCTCATGTTGGGTCATTGCAGTACCTGTGCAGGTAGGCGCGCGGGGTCGCGCGCGTGGAAGGGGTGAACGACCTGGCGGGCTTCAGTCTGGCTGGGTCGGGGTAACGGGGTAGGGGCCATCGCCCAGCGCGCCGTTCAGCAGCGCAGACGCACGCGACAGCTGCGCGGCCACGGCTTCGGCCTCGCCCTCGCTCCAGCGGCCGTGGTGGCGCACCAGCGCCTGCTTGAACTCGCGCAGGGCGGCGGCCAGCGGCGGCGGCAGCGAGGCCTTGGTGATCTCGCGGGCGCGGTCGAAGGCGCGGCGCTGGGCCAGCCGCACCTGGGTGCGCTGCACCTTCAGCTCGAACTCGCCCGCGGCGGTGATGCGGAACACCCGGCGGCCATCCTCTTCTTCCGAGGCCACCCAGCCGGCCTGCTCGAAGCTGGCCAGCAGCGGGTACATGGTGCCGGCGCTGGGCGTGTAGGCCTGCATGAACAAGCCGCTGATGTGCTGGATCAGCTCGTAGCCGTGGCGCGGCTGTTCGCCGATCAGCGCCAGCACCAGCAGGCGCAGATCGCCACGGCTGAGCACGCGGGGCTGGCCGTTGCGGCGGGGCACGGCGGGTGCATCGTCTTCCTTGGGCGCCTTGGCGGTAGAGGTCCGGGCCATTTCGATATATCGGTAACGAGTGTGCAAACGATATATCGATAAGCCGAACCGGACAAGTAGGGTTTCGGCCAGACCGATGTGCGGTTTCGGCCACGGGGCCGGGCAGGGCAAGGGCAGAGGGCAGGGCGTGCGCGCGCTGCAGGCCACCATTGCGTGGCCCGGCATCCGTGCCAGGCCACGCAACAGCGGCTGCGGGGGTGCCCCGGTGCTCCGGGGCGGGCAGACACGCGGCGAACCGCTGGAAGGGGCCTGCTCGCGGCCAAAGTGCGCACCTGCGGCCGCCCCGGTCCAGAGCCAGACGCGACGGGTTGTCAGACATTCAGCCGCGCACCGTCAGGCAAGCCTTACCCGGGCCCGGGCTGCCCCACCATGGTCATTCGTGGCGGTAACACTGCGTCCTGCACGTGGACGCAGCAGGCCGTAAGCGACAGCCGACGCAGGCCGATACGGCGGAAAAAACAGAGGGTTGCAGCCGCTTGTCCCGCCCCGCGCTGGCCCGGGACAGGCCTTGCGGACAGTGGCCGCCTGCATCCATACGGCAGCGTAGCCAAACGACGAAAGCCCTTGGTGCGCTACACTTTGCGGTCTAGATATCTATACAACAGTCGCGCGCGTGCGTGCGGTAATGGGAGCGCTAATGAACTGGTTGAACGAAGTGCTGAACAACGACACCAATCCTGTGGAAACCCAGGAGTGGATCGAGTCGTTGAAGGCCGTCATTGATGTCGAGGGCCCCGAGCGCGCGCATCAGCTGCTGGAAGGCATGGTGGAACTGACCCGTCGTTCGGGTGCGTACCTGCCGTTCTCTCCCACTACCGAATACGTCAACACCATCGATCCGCAGCTGGAGGCCAAGAGCCCGGGCAACGCGGAACTGGAATGGCGCATCCGTTCGATCATCCGTTGGAACGCGATGGCCACCGTCGTGCGTGCCAACCGCAAGCCGGGCGACCTGGGCGGCCACATCGCCTCCTTCGCTTCGGGTGCCACCCTGTACGACGTGGGCTTCAACCACTTCTGGCGCGCCCCGAGCGACAGCCACCCGGGCGACCTGCTGTTCATCCAGGGCCACAGCGCCCCGGGCATCTACGCGCGCGCCTTCCTGGAAGGCCGCATCAATGAAGAACAGCTCGACAAGTTCCGCATGGAAGTGGACGGCGGTGGCCTGTCGTCCTACCCGCACCCGTGGCTGATGCCGGACTTCTGGCAGACCCCTACCGTGTCGATGGGCCTGGGCCCGCTGGCCGCCATCTACCAGGCGCAGTTCATGCGCTACCTGGAAAACCGTGGCCTGATCGAGAAGTCCGACCGCAAGGTGTGGTGCTTCATCGGCGACGGCGAGAGCGACGAGCCGGAAACCCTGGGTGCCATCGCCCTGGCCGGCCGTGAAGGCCTGGACAACCTGATCTTCGTGGTGAACTGCAACCTGCAGCGCCTGGACGGCCCGGTGCGCGGCAACGGCAAGATCATCCAGGAACTGGAAGGCGTGTTCCGTGGCGGCGGCTGGAATGTCATCAAGCTGCTGTGGGGCGGTTACTGGGATGCCCTGCTGGCCAAGGACACCAATGGCGTCCTGAAGAAGCTGATGATGGAAACCGTCGACGGCGAATACCAGAACTGCAAGGCCTTCGGCGGCGCGTATACCCGCGAGCATTTCTTCGGCAAGTACCCGGAAACCGCTGCGATGGTCGCCGGCCTCAGCGACGACGACATCTGGCGCCTGAACCGTGGTGGCCACGACCCGCACAAGGTGTACGCCGCCTACCACCAGGCCGTGAACACCAAGGGCATGCCGACCGTCATCCTGGCCAAGACCGTGAAGGGTTACGGCATGGGCAGCGCCGGTGAGGCACTGAACCCGACCCACCAGACCAAGAAGCTGGACGACGAAGCGGTGCGCCACTTCCGCGACCGCTTCAACATTCCGGTGACCGACGCGCAGCTGGCCGATGGCCAGGTGCCGTTCTACCACCCGGGCCCGGATTCGCCGGAAGTGCAGTACCTGCAGGAGCGCCGCAGCGCCCTGGGCGGTTACCTGCCGCAGCGCCGCCGCAAGGCCGACAAGAGCTTCAACGCACCGAAGCTGGAAACCTACGAGCGCCTGCTGAAGAGCAGCGGCGAGCGCAGCTATTCCACCACCATGGCCTTCGTGCAGAGCCTCAACATCACCCTGCGCGACAAGGAACTGGGCCCGCACATCGTGCCGATCGTGGCCGACGAAGCCCGTACCTTCGGCATGGAAGGCCTGTTCCGCCAGATCGGCATCTACGCGCCGTTCGGCCAGAAGTACAAGCCGGTCGACGCCGACCAGCTGATGTTCTACCGCGAAGACCAGAGCGGCCAGGTGCTGCAGCAGGGCATCAGCGAGCCGGGCGCCATCAGCTCGTGGATGGCTGCCGGTACCAGCTACTCGGTCAGCAACGTGCCGATGCTGCCGTTCTACATCTACTACTCGATGTTCGGCTTCCAGCGCGTGGGCGACATTGCCTGGCAGGCCGCTGACATGCGTACCCGCGGCTTCCTGCTGGGTGGCACCGCCGGCCGCACCACGCTGAACGGTGAAGGCCTGCAGCACGAAGATGGCTTCAGCCACCTGGTGGCCGGCGGCATCCCGAACGTGCGCAGCTACGACCCGACCTTCGGCTTCGAAGTGACGGTGATCCTGCAGCACGGCACCAAGGCCATGATGGAAGATCAGGTAGACGAGTACTACTACCTGACCCTGATGAACGAAAACTACACCCACCCGGAAATGCCGGAAGGTGCAGCCGAAGGCATCGTGAAGGGCATGTACCTGCTGACCGACGCCGGCAAGCCGAAGAAGGGCGAGCTGCGCGTGCAGCTGCTGGGTTCGGGCACCATCCTGCGTGAAGTGATTGCCGCCGCCGAGCTGCTGGACAAGGACTTCGGCGTGACCGCCGACATCTGGTCCTGCCCGAGCTTCAACGAGCTGCGCCGCGATGGCTTTGACGCCGAGCGTGCCAACCGCTTCCACCCGGAAGGCGAACAGCGCAAGGCCTACGTGACCGAGCTGCTGGAAGGCCGCCAGGGCCCGGCGATTGCCGCCACCGACTACGTGCGTGCGTATGCGGACCAGATCCGTGCGTTCGTGCCGATGTCGTACACCGTGCTGGGTACGGATGGCTTCGGTCGTTCGGATACCCGTGCGAACCTGCGTCGCTTCTTCGAGGTTGACCGGTACTACATCGCGCATGCCGCGATTGCGGCGCTGGCTAAGGACGGGAAGATGACGGGTAAGGACGTGGCTCGGGCGATCAAGCAGTACAAGATTGATCCGGAGAAGGCTAACCCTGTTGGGGTTTGATTTCTCTCAGCGCATGTTAGATTGAGCGGGGCGGCCTAGTTTGGCCGCCCCGTTTTCTTTATGCGTCTTGGGAGGGGGGATGCAGTCTTACTTTGATGATCTCGTAAATGATGTACGCAAAACGGATAATCAAGTTGAGCTTCGCGCAAAGGTAATTGCAGCGACTCGGCTTCTCATGCAGCAAGCAGTGTTCGGTTTGGCTGAATGGGTGGGGCAGAAAGTTCCTGATCCTTCTGTTGCTCCCGCTAGAAGTATCGTTGACTCACTGTGGCAGCCTGCCGACGGGGCGTTGGTTGATGCGCTTGATAGCTTGCTTATCTGTGCTGATCAAACCGGCTGGTCTGGAATATCAAGAATCCTGATCAGGAGTGTTGTTGATCGACCTGCTGAGGAAATCTGCGGTGATGGCCCAAAGAATATGTTGGGGCTTCTTCGATCACTTGTTCAGATGCGAAACAATGGCGCTGAGGGCCACGGTCTGATCGGTGGGTATCGACCGGAGAGCGAAATAGATGCGATCTCGTTCCTTGTCGAAGCACTTGCTCCTGTTCTCCCGAAAACGACTGACGGAAAGAGTCTTGTTGTCGGCGTTCAGCCCGACGAGGTCTCGCTTAATTTTCTAAGATTGTGGAATGGAAGCCCGGCACTCGTACGAAAAATTCGTCGAATTGCCTCGGATAGGGTGAGGGTCTACTGCCAGCTTTACGGGGAGGGCGGGCGGGCGGAATTCAACTACGATGCGTCCAATCCTTTTGCTGGCTTGGGCGTGAAAGAGCTTCCTTCGCTAGTCGAATGGAACAACAGCTGGCGCCCAAAGGTTTTCATGCCGGATCGAAAAACCGATTCGTTTGCTGGTCGACAAGCGCAAGTTGACGAGCTTGTAGAGTGGTATGAAGACCAGGACGCTCGAGCGTGCTTGGTCTACGGCGATGGTGGCTACGGAAAAACGACCCTCGCAATTGAGTTTGTTCATCGTGTGCTTGACGAAGACATAAAAATATCTTGGAAGCCAAAGGTTGTTATTTTCTATACTGCCAAGAGGACGCAATGGGGGTTGGGTGGTCTCGAGCCAATCAAGGCCGGGCAGCCGCATCTCATCGAGTTGTTGGTCAATGTGCACCTTCTCCTTTTTGGTGCATTCCCCGCCAATGATTTCTACAGGCTGGATCTCGCTGCCGCCGCTTCGCAACTTCAGGGCAAAATTCAGGATCAAGTCGGTCTGAAGAGGCAAGAGATATGGCTTGTTATAGATAATACTGAAACACTGATATCTGATGAAGGCGAAGGTCGGCTGGTTGGAAAGGAAATAAAAGAAGTTGCGCGAAGGATTGGAAGGGTGCTCCTGACCTCCAGGCGAATGGAGCATTTGGAAGCGTCTCCCATCGAGGTTCCTGTCTTCGAAATGCGAGAGGCCATTGCATTTGTGAGGGAGCGCTCGCGATCACTCCAGTGCAAATTGGGCTATGAGGCCTCAGATGAGGAACTGGAGGGGGAGATAGATAGAATTGAGCGGAGGCCTATCGTTCTCGAGGCATTCGTTGGAGCTCTTTGTGATCCAGGCGTTAGGAAAATATCTCGCGCGACGGAATGGGTTTCAAAAATGTTGAGCAAGGATCTCGGAGAGTTCTTGTTCGCTGACGTGTGGTCGAAGTTCTCGCCGGATGAGAAGCGGGTGTTGTTGCTGATGGCTCGCGTAGGTGATGTCCACCAGTCGTACTCATTTAAGACCTGCTGCGAAGAATTTGGAGTCCCCGTTTCTTCGATGGAACGAGTCCTTCAGCAATCAAGCGGTATTGCGTCATTCGTAACGGTAGCGAATGACGTGCAAGTTAGTTTTTCCAGGAACTTCGTTGACTTCGCTAGTGGTCAGAAGGTGAAAGGCATTAATGGTGTCGATTCGCCGACTGCAGAGGATGTCCTGCGAGTTACGGCAAGAGTGTCCGCAATGGTAAGGAATGCAGCGAGGTACCTGACTGGAGCTAGCAGTGAGGCAGTTCGCACCCCATTGGCTAGGGCTGCCGAGATCGCCAGACGAGAAGGCAAGATTGACGAGAGCCAGAGATTGTTCGAGCAAGCTGTTGCCTCTGACAGCATGAACGGCCACCTGCGTGCAAAGTTTGCATATTTCCTGTTCTCGGCGAGACAAGACATGGATGCCGCGCTTCATCAGGCCAAGGCCTCTGTCGATTTGCTGCCTGGTGATCCGGAAGCTTGGTTCCTTCGTGGAATGATTGAAGCAAGACAAGGTGATGTTCGCGCATGTGACCTATCTCTCTCCAAGGCAGAAGACCTAGGTGTGCCGTGGTACAGATGCTCGGTACAGCTAACGTGGGGCCTTCTTAAGGCTAGGCCTCCGCAATTGCCACTCGCGGCAAAGGAGTTGGCTAGGCTTGATACCTACCTGAAGTCAAAATCTAGCGACCGCAGGGTAATGGGTGAAATTGACCTGCTCAAGCGTAGGATGAAGTCACTCGCTGACCGGCGCCCGAAAGCTAGCTCGGGAGGTCCAAAGTGAGTAAACGGAAAGCAAATTCCGGCTCAGATCCAAAGGTGCGTCGCGGAGCACGATCCAAGCTTCGAGAGTTTTTCCTGGACAACGTCGGGACGATTCTCAACGCCGATCAACTGCGCCGCGCGTCAGGTGGAATCAACGAATGGGGACGACGTATTCGCGAGCTTAAGTCTGAAGAGGGATATCAGATACTTACCAACAATGATGATGCAAAGCTAAAGCCTGGTCAGTATCTATTGATCTCATCGAACCCAATTCCGTCGATGGAAAGGCGCATATCGAGCTCGACAAGGGCCTTTGTTCTCGATCGCGATGGTTATACGTGTCAGATGTGTGGGGCGATGGCCGGAGAGGCTGACACCCAAGCTCCTGGTCGTAAAGTGAAGCTCCAGATGGGGCATGTAATCGACAAGAGCCACGGTGGTGGAGATACCGCCGACAACCTTCGGGCGCTGTGTGTTCGCTGCAACCAAGGTGCCTCAAATTCCACTTTAACTCGACCTAGCTGGATCACGCTGGTGACGCAGGTTCGGCGTTCCACAGTTGCTGATCAATTACGATTGCTCGCCTGGCTCCAGAGCAAGTTCAAGACTGAAAACTGACCCAAGGAATGGCTGAGCGGCAATTGCCGTTCAGCCAAATTTTTGGAAGGGTCGGAGGCGGGAACCCCCTAGGCCGCTTTAGACGTACGGTGCTGAAGTAGCGCGCGCTTAATTTGTGTGGCTACCGCCGCGGCAACCGGCGGAGGGAACGCATTGCCAATCTGCCGGTAGGCTGCAGTCTTTCGCCCCGCAAATTCCCAAGCGTCCGGAAAGCCCTGGATACGAGCAGTCATTCGGGGCGTAAGCCGGGGCATGCCAACAAAATCAGCCTCAGGTGCCTGGTCCCAAAGACCCATGCCATCAACGCCAAGCGCCGCCCAAGCCTTCTTCGCCCGAGTCGGGCCAAGATCCGGGCCGCCGTGCTTCTTAGATCCACCGACAAGCGTAGGAGCAATCGCATTCGCTCCCTCACGCCATGCGTCAACTTGATCCCAACCTCTCGCACCCATCAGATCGTGCAGAAGCTCACCGACCGTCTTCGGCGGCACTTCCAATGCTTCTGGCCAAGAAAAGCCCGAGGCCAGTTCCTTTCGCAGGCCGACGAATATTACGCGCGGACGAAGCTGGGAAACGCCGTAATCTGATGCGTGAAGCAACCGCCAATCGCCCACGTACCCCAGCTTCTTGAGATCCTTCTCGACACCCTTTCTGTAATCTTCAAACTTTGGGTCGAGGAGGCCGCGGACGTTCTCCAGCATGATGGCTTGAGGACGAACTTGGTCCACGATTCTAATGGCTTCAGGGAACAGATCGCGCTCGTCGTCAGCGCCAAGTTGCTTCCCTGCCTTCGAAAAAGGGGGGCAGGGAACGCCGCCGGCAACCAGGTCGACGCCGAAGTAGGGAGAAGCGTCGAACTCACGAAGATCTCCCTCAATTACGTTCCAATTGGGCCGGTTCAATCGAAGCGTCTGGCAGGCTGCCGGCTCCCATTCCACGAGGGCGGAATGGTCGAAACCGGCCATCTCCAGGCCGAGGCCCTGTCCGCCAGCACCAGCGCACATTTCAAGGGAAGTGAATTGACTCATGTAGATCTCGGATCAATAGGGCCTCCGCAGGGAGGGGGAAGCGCTGGGTACAGCACGGATTCCTGCGGACGCCGGGTGTCGGATAGGGGGCTTAGGGCTGGGAAGTACACGCTGATGCCGTATCAGAAGCTGAGACTGGAACATGCGTGGTCCAACCTCGCCTGACAGGCCGGTGCCTGTCCAGATTCCTGGGTGCCCCATCTTTGGCAGCCGCCAGCGTACCAAGCCTGATTGCTAGTGCAAGTGGCTTGGATTCAGGGCGCATGGCTAATCAGCCAGGGGAAGTCGATTCCGCCTGTAGATGTCTGAACTGTGATGGTTGTCAAGCCCTATCGTGGGGCTTGGAGTCAAAGCACTTCGCCGTTTTGTGAGAGCGGGGAATCGCTACGTCCGCACCTGGGCTGAGGACGTCATCAGGGACTCTGATGCTCAGCCACTCGTCCCGAGCGACAGGGTTGTAGCCTCGCGAAATCATGACCTCCCGATCCGCGAGGTAGGTGGCGCACAGGACTTGATAGCCCTCTTTGGCCAGCGTCTCCTTCATCTCGCGAGCCCGCTTCACCGCATCCCTTTGCTGTGCCAACTGCTCGATCACGTCGCGTGGGATGAGCACACCCGTTGCCATGGTGAAGAGCGCGCGTACCCTCTGTCGGCCGCTAGGCTGGGACAAGATCGTTGTACGGACCGTTTCCGGAAGATCCAGCATGAAGTTCCTGGGCATTGGCCCTTCTACGAGCCATCGAATCTGAGCCTTGCCAGCGGCGGAGATTGACTTCTTGCCGTCTCTGTTCTGGCCGTTGGTCAGCACTGCCGGGGTCATTCTCAGGAGGCCCAGCCAGCAAACTCCACGCGTATCGTCCGCTCGAACAAGCATGCAAAGCTGGCCCATCGCTTCCTGGGGGATCATCCAATCGCTCTTCACGGTGAACTTCGTGTCTACCTCGTGGCCGGCGATCAGGTTGTCCAGCAGTGTCCCGCGCTCCAAAGCTAAGGTCTTCCGGAGCAGAATCTCCACCTTGGTGCCGATGTAGGTCTTTTCAGTCTTCTCCAGTTGATCAACGCAATACCGACCGGTTCGCGGGGCATCGATCACCTCGTCAAACGCTGTCCGAAGAGCCTGGCCGACCTTGGCAAGCAGAGAAGGGTCGCGCAAAAGCGCCGCAGCGACCGCCTCCAGCGCATCGTCGTTCGTTTGAGGGGGGAGAGAGAAAAGTCCATTCATTTTCCCCTTCTATCACGAAGCAGGCTAATTGCGAAAGTCAGTGACGCCTTCTGCGAATCGTGGCCTAGCGCGCTCGTACAACGCTGCGAAGCAAGGCCGCAATTCGTTCCACCTCCCTAGAGAGACCTTCGGACTTCTTAATCCTGCATTCCCAAACGGTAATCACCCTCCAGCCCGCAGCCCTAAGTCGGCGTGCTGACCTCCGGTCGCGCCGGACGTTTCCGTCTAACTTCGGTGACCAATAGTCGACGTGGCTTCCCGGCCTTCTGCCTTTCAAGCAACTGTGCAGGTGCCAAAAACAGCCATGCACAAAGATGACTGTCTTGTACCTTGGAAGGATGAGGTCGGGTCGACCGGGTAAGCCTCCACCACCTAGAACGTAGCGAAAGCCTCGCGCGTGCAGGGCCTTGCGCAAACTGAGCTCTGGTTTAGTGCCCGAACTACGGATCCTGGACATCCGCTCGCTTCGGGCTTCCACGCTGAGAATGTCGGCCATCTGGCAGCCTCGTGTCCGTCCACGACAAGAATACTCGCCTGCCCAGCGATCCTAGGACGCCCTCTAGTGACCGATTCACGATCAGCATGATCTTTGCTACCAGGTGCAGCGCGAACGATGCAGGGCTAAGCAATCCACGCTGGGTGAAAGCTCGGTTGAAACTGTGCGCAACAGTTCGCGGCCATCGAGCTCCGCATAGGCGGAATGTAGCAAGGCTGGCGCAACGGCTATCCGCAGTGAATCGGGACTGACAGCGAGCAAATACAAGTCAAACAGGGTGTGCACGTCCGCGCGAAGAAGCAGGCCGTTACTGACCGCGTTGCTTGATCGGCCGGAGTAAGAGCAAATGTGAGCGGCCTCTAGCGCATCGACCACATCGCAGTCAGTCATTGCGCAGCGCCCACCGTAGGCCTCCAAAAGGGCCGAACGGAACTCCTGCTGCCCCTGGCGCCGCACGATAGTTGCGAGCACCCGTTTCCGTTCGTCGATTTCGCTCAGTGGGGAAAATGCGCCTGCAGCCTCAGCGTTCTTAACCTCTGTCTGCAACATCTCCTTCGTAGGGCCGGTTACGAAGGTGCTCACTTCACTAGGAAGGGCCAGGAGCTTTGCCAACTGAAGCTCAACATTAGTCCCCACGTTCGCCGCTGGCCGGAGCCCGGGCAGCCACTCCTTGTCGGCCTGCTTCAGGACGTGAGAAATGTTCTGCATGCGGTACTCCCACGCCTTGGGCGTACGTCCGTGGAGAGCTGCCAGCGCTCTGTAAACACTAGCCTTTTCAACTTTGGCGCCGAGGGCATGCTGTGCCTCCATGCGACGATAGGCCGCAACCGCCGCAGCGAGCTCGTCTTCCGTCCATTCGTTCACAGCCAAGCTCTCCTCTGTCGGCTCCATGAGCCGCTACCGGAGGAGTATGCAGTAGACGCCAGAAGTTGTCGTAATTGGCGCTAATTGGGTGTGCAGGGACTACTCTGCTGATCAGGATGCTCTGGCTCTGAGCCTTAGGGCTGCATAATGCCCGGATCGCTACTCATCTTGGCGCTCAAGTCCAAGCCGTGGCCACAAAGCATCATCGCGGTCCAAGTCGTAGTCTTCGCCAAATGCCAACGCCGCATCGCGCGGAGGTAAGTCCGCGTAGCAGCCCAGCAGGAACTCATCCATGCCGGCGTCGCTGTGGTCGATGGCAAACAGAGCCAGCAGAGCCTCATCAAAGGCTTTCAGCCACTCACTGTCGATCTTGGTCATGTTTTTCCTCCTGGGGCACGGAAGAATGGCGTAGAGAGGTCTCATGAAATGGGACGCTACGCGTAGCGCAATGTGGTGCTGAATCCGCGCCGCCCGCTCACCCCCTAACTTCATAACGCCGCATCAGCCCCACCGCAGCCGCTTCCAACCGCTGCCACTCCACCAGCATCACCCGCGCGTAGTTCATCTCCACCGCTATCCCACTCTCCACGTCCACCATGGAATGCCGGCACATCGCGATCCGGTCCCCTCCAGACCGCACAAGCGTCCGCGATCCCATCACCAGACCATCAGCCGTAACCCTCGCTGCATTGCAGCTGATGAATGTCCTTAGCCTCCCACCGTCCGCACGAACCACATACCAGTCCGGTTCCAACGCCTGCGCATCATCCGCCCCCGCCGCATGCTCGATGGCATACGGCGTCAGCCCGAACCGTGGCGGCTGCGCCACACGCTCCGCCAGGCTCTGCGCCCAGCCGCTGCCAATGTGCGGCGCCAGATAATCGCCGGTCCGCGCGTGGCCCACATAGCGCAGCTCAATGGATACCTGCCGGTAGCCATCCTCCACCGTCCGTAGTGCAAAGTCGCCCGGCGCGGCTGCTTCCAGATTTGGCCACAGCACGGCAAGCATCACCCCGCCATCAGGAAACGGGCCGATCTGGTTGAAGTAGAGATTGGCCGGAAACATGAAACGGCGCGGGCCCGCGTTCGCCTCCACCGGCTGCGTGGAGTAGCTGCGGCCTTCCACCATGCGTGGCTGGTTGGGGTCCACCATGAAGGCAAGGATGTCGTCATCGATGCCCGGCGATGGCTCCGGTGCACAGGCGGTGGCCGCCAAGGCGACCCCCAATGCAAAGAAGCCATACCGGTAAGAAGGTAAGCCGCTCATGGAAAACCCCCTTGCAGGACCAACGTGCGGACTATGCAGCTTCCCGACCCTGCGTCGGCGCACGCTCAAGCGCCAACACGCTAAACGCGACCATTGCCATCAGCATCTCCTCCGCCGAGCGGGTCGTTGCGGCATCGCTCCCCACGACGATGCCGCGATCCCTTACCGGGTTGCTTTGCTCCCCAGCAAAGTCACCTGCCTCCAACAAGCCCACCAGCGCCTCAAACGTGAGCCCGCGAACGCGTTCGCCTCTCATGTCAGCCCCCTCTGCGCAACGCAATCAGCTACGTGCAGTCAGACCCGCCCCTGCGCCCGCTCAGTCGCCAGGATGGTCAGCGACAGCACCGCCATCAGCAGCCCCTCCATCGAACGATCATCCAGGCAATCCTCCCGCGCGCCGTTCTGCCGCGAGCGCTCCCCGGCCAGCGCCATCTCGGCCACGGTGCGCAGGCCGCACAGGGCGCAGTCCGCATCGGCCATCTGCATGCGGCGGCCCAGGCTCAGGTGCAGCTCGGGCCAGGGCTGCCCATCGGCGGCGGCACCTTCGCCAATGCGCCGCAGCGTGGCGACAAAGCTGTTGGGATCGGGGAACAGGTCTTCTTCGTGATCGTCGATGGCCGGTTCGGGTTGGATCTTCAGAACGGGGGCTTTCGTTGCGCTCATGGCAATGCTCCATGCAGAAAGACAGCAGGGCCACCCATGATGGTGGCGGACGATGCGTGGCTCGAAAACCGGTAAGTGTCAGACCGGCGGGCACGAAGCCCCCACGCACCGCCCGCCATAAAGAGCGCGAACGGTTTGCCAGCCGACGCCACACAAAGGTGACGCCGGCTGACAAGCGTTTACTGCTGACACTTACCCGGGTTTTCGAGTCCCGCGCCACAGTGCTCTGTGGCAAGCCAAGGTGTACTCGCCTGGCAGCGGGATGCCAAGAAACCGCAGTCCGAAGAGGCCGCAAGTGCTGACGCTTACGGCATTGTTGCATGCTGTCCATCGCCCGAATGCTTTGCGGTGCAATGGTTTCGGGCGTTGTTAAGTCAACACCCGAATGCACCTCAAAATGCCCGCTTTACGAAGACTTGTAAGCCCGATTACGACAGCCCCATCGCAGCGCCAAACCGCGAAACGTGCCAATTGCGACACCGCTCAACTATGCATCGCCAAACCCGGCATCGGCCACAGCAACGGCGTGCGGGCCAGATCGTAGTCGTTGCCAAACGCCATCGCCGCCTCGCGCGGCTCCAGATCCGCGTAGCAGTTGAGCAGGTACTCATCCATGCCCGCATCGCTGTGGTCCACCGCAAACAGGCCCAGCAGGGCCTCGTCAAACTCTTCCAGCCACGCTGCGTCGATCTTGGTCATGGTCATCCTCCTGGGGCAGGGGAGGATGACGTGGGGGTGTCTCACGGACTGGGACGGGGCGAGCTGCGGGCAAGGCCCCGGCTCACCCGCCCCGGTTCGGCATGGCCTGGCCCCCCTCAGCCGCCACCACCTCCCGGCCACGCCCAGCCCTCAGGCAGCACCAGCTCGCTGCGCTCCAGGCAGAACGGCAGCACCCACAACTGCAGCCCTTCACTGGAGGGGAAGTCGAACACCGGCAACGGCTGATCAAAGTGGTCGGTACGCGGGTAGATCAGCACAACAGCCCCCTGGCCACCCAGATAGCTGCGGCCGTAGGCATGCAGCTGATAGAAATCGCCCTGGCTGAGGTCGTACCTGCGCGGCCCGCCTTCCTCCGTCGAATCCAGCAGCTTCCACTTGGTATCCATCACCAGCACGTCGGTACCCTGGCGGCTGACCACCAGATCCGGGCGCAACTGGAACCAATGGGCGCCTTCATGCCGTACCAGGTGGTGGCGCTTTGCCTGGGCATGCAGGCGGAAGTGGCCGGGCAGCTGCTTGCGCAGATGGTGGGCAACATACGCCTCAAACAGCTTTTCCATGGGGAACAACAGCGAGGGGGCCTGCTGGTCGCCAATGGCCGAGGTGGGCGTGAAGTCCCTCAGCACCATGCCTGCCCAGTCCAGTGCATCGCGGTAGCTGCGCATGTTGCGATCCAGCTGCACGCGCTGGAAGTCCTTCTCCGGGTCCTGGCTGACCGGTACATCGGTAAAGGCGAATGCCAGCTCGCGCGCCAACCGCTGGCGGTCCGCATCGCGCGAAACACCCAGCACCTTTCGAAGCGCCGCATGGATCAGGCGATTCTCGGGCCGGTCCGCGGTGAACTCGTCGTGCGCGGTGTGGAAGCGATCGGCGCGTGTCAGGTTGCGCCGAAGCTGCTGCGAGACCAGCAGCTTTCCACGCAGCGTAGGCAGATCATCCTCGCGTAGCTGATAGGTGCTCCTCAGCCCGCCCCGCGTGACCGCAACCACCGCCCGCAGGAACTCACCGATGAATACCTCCAGCATCGGCATGCGGTCGGCGGCAAGCTGCGCGCTGTTGAACCGCAGGCGCGAGATATGCGGCTGGCAACGCAGCATCTTCAACAGGAGGGCGCGCGCTTCCCCGGTACCGGCTGCCCGTGCCCGGCCGATCTTGGGGAGGATCTCGATAAGGGTGCCGCCAGGCGCGGCCACGACGCCCACGTAGCTGGTGACCTGCACGCCGCGGCGGCTGCGGCGCACCCAGGGCATCTGCTTGCCACCCACCAGCGCGATGGACTGCGCTTCCAGCCACGCATACAGCTCGGGCGACACCACGCGGACGTTGCTGGGCGCAGGGCCCAGCAACGGTGCGGGCACGAGCACATCGTACTCGTGCAGCGTAAGGGAAGCCGCCACGTTTACGCGTGACCCAGCAGCGAGGCGTAGACGCGGACGTAGGCTTCCGGATCCAGCAGGACGCGGGTATTGCGGGTGTAGCGGGCGCGAACGCCGTGCGATTCGCCCACGGATCCTTCGCCGAAGAGGCGCGTCAGTGATTCATCCTCGTCGCTGGATTCCTGCACGAACTGCAGATCCCTCGGCTTCTGGTTGTCGCCCAGCACGAGGCGGATCTTCTGCCAGTCATCGAAGAAGTACTCTTCCAGCAGCGGCAGGATCTGCTTGTCGAAGATCTTGCCCAGCTTGGCCATGCGCGCGATGCCATCTTCGTAGTCCTTCAGCTCGGTGAAGTACGAGTGGCCGATCAGATGGTCGCGATCGTACAGCGCTTCAATACGCTGGTTGATGGCCGACAGCATGTTGGGAATGTGGATGCAGGCCCCCTTGGTGTTGACCCGCAGGCCCGCCAAGGGGGCCACGCCCTCATCGGAGGTGTTGGGCAGCACTTCCTCGAACTCGAACCGGCGGCGCAGGGCCGTGTCCAGCAGCGCAAGCGATCGGTCGGCGGTATTCATGGTGCCGATGATGCTGACGTTGGCGGGCACCGAGAACGACTCCTGGGAGTAGGGCAGTACGACTGCATGGCAGCCCTCCCTGCCGGTGCGCTTGTCCAGCTCGATGAGCGTGATGAGCTCGCCGAAGATCTTGCTGATGTTGCCCCGGTTGATCTCGTCGATGACGATGGCGAACATCTCGTCCGGGAAGCGGCGCGCACGCTCGCACAGCTGCTTGAAAACACCTGGGCGGATCTCGTAACGCACATTGCCCTGTTCGTTGCCTGCGTCGATGACCGGGCGCAGGCCTTCCACGAACTCTTCGTAGCCATAGGACTGGTGGAAGGTAACGAAGCTGAAGCGCTCGGCGTGGCCTTCGGCGAAGGAGGCATCCTCTTCGTCGGCAGTGAAGAACTCCTTGAGCACATCGCCAAGGCCATGGGTCTTTCCGGTGCCGGGCGGGCCGAAATAGATGCGGTTGAAGGCCAGCTCGGTGGCTACCGCTTTGCGGGGCCTGGCGTGCGGATCCGCGCCGTGGCTGGCAGCCGTTTCGGGGGCGCCCTCGTCCGTATCGAGGTCGTCGCCCACCTGGGCGGGCCACAAGCCGCCGCGTCCGTCATCCGTGCGAACGAGGTCCTCGAGAATCTCCTCGTCTGCATTCAGTGCCGCTTCGATGCGGTCGACCATCTCTTTGGTGATGGGCTCTTTTACGAACCGCGCAATGCTTTCCAGCTCTGGGCGCCACGTTACCTGGCAGGTGCGCGTGCCGCGTACCGCGCCAACCATGGCCACGGCGCGCCCGCTGTTGGGATTCTTACGGCCAAAGCGCAGATGCAGGCGCGTACCCGCAAACCACCAGTCCATGTCGGCCTCGTGGACCAGGCGGGCAAGGCGGCAGAACTGTGCGGTTTCCTGCGCGGACCAGCCGCTGCGCTGTTTCCGGAAGGCCTCGCTGATGTCAAAGTGCTTCAGTACCGCGTCTGCTTCCACATGGCCGGAAAGGCCGATGCGCTGGGCCACCTCGTCATAACTCATCTCGAAGCGCTCGATGGCCTGGATGCTCCATGCGGTCAGCTCGTCCAGGGTCATGGCCAGGCCTTCCTCGATCGGCAGCACGGCCACGAAGGGCGGCGTGTCGCCCGCATCACGCAGTGCTCGATAGGCGTCGCGCACCGGGTTCCCGTCGTGCTGCATCACCGTATCGATCTTGACGACAAAGCCCTCGTGGCCATTCAGGCCGACCGTGTACGCCAGCGAAGAAGGGGAGTCGGGCTCGGGATAGATCTTCGCCCAGTTGTAGGAGGCGAAGGTGTTGCCCTGGGTGGTCGGGCGGCGGCGGATGCTGATCCGGCCGGAGGGGAACCGGGCCTGTTGGAGCTGCGTGGCCCACTCGAGCGTCACGTTGTACGCGTCGCGCAGCGTCTGGTAGCCGCGCTGCAGCCTGGGATTGGCAGGGTCATGCTTGGTGCCGTGCAGCGACTGCAGAAGTTCGAAGTGCTCGCGGGTATAGAACTGGGACATTGAGGCTTCCGTCTCGTGTGTGTGCGGGCAGAATCATTCCGACCCGATGTGGTTGTGGCACCCAATGCTGGGCGGCCACGGCGGCAGAAACTTTAGCGTTTTGAGCCTACGTTTCTGGGACAGTGATTTGCAGCGCGGCCTGGCAATTTTCTGATTCGTTGTAGATTCCCGAGCAGTGCCTCGTTGCTAGACTTCTGGCCATTGGCGGTGCAGAACGTGAGTCAGGAAATTGACGCGACACCAGATGTCGCATCGCTTGGGAGTATGGATCCCATCTTCCATACCGAGGCCGTTCGGCACGACCTTCATTCGACGCTCCGTGTTTCAGGCCGTCGCCATTCTGGCGTTGGCGGGATGGCTGGCGCTGTTCCATCGGCTGCCCTGAGGGCTGCAGAAGAAGGCGGTGTC
Organism: Stenotrophomonas sp. FW305-3-2-15-E-LB1; assembly: GCF_058787375.1. Taxonomy (NCBI): domain Bacteria; kingdom Pseudomonadati; phylum Pseudomonadota; class Gammaproteobacteria; order Lysobacterales; family Lysobacteraceae; genus Stenotrophomonas; species Stenotrophomonas sp. FW305-3-2-15-E-LB1. The sequence goes on along the minus strand of NZ_JBYSZR010000014.1, from coordinate 86,212 downwards.
GGCCGGGTGCGTGGGTGACCTGTTTACACCGGGCGGTCTGTGCCTATACTCCGCTTCGGCTGCGACAAACTGTGACGCAGTTCGCGCGATTTACGCCATGCATGGATGCAGGAGAAGACGACGAGGATGTTGTGCCCATCACGCCATTACCCCGCACCCGTCGGCAATGCCTGCCCGTGCCTGCGTTGGCGCAAGCCTCTCGATAACCCCCCCGCCCTGCCAGCTGCAAGCCACGCTTGCCAGTGCTGCTTCGGCAATGCGCGCGCGCCGGGGATGACCTTTCAGACACACGCCCCACAGGGCCTTTGACACCACCCGGCTGAGTACAGCCAGCGAACCAGAAACAGGGGAAAACATGAGCAGCCAGAGTGACCGCAACGTGCCAGCAGCGTGGGTGAACCATGCGCGCCAGTGATGTGGGGGCAGTGGGGGTGGCCGATCTTGATGCCGGGTCGCCGGAGCAGATCTACAGCTATGTGACCAACGGCGTTCGGGATGTGATCCACGCGTTGGAGACGCAGGCTGCCGATGCGGACGATGAACCGGTGCAGAGCGAGATCCTTGCAGCGCTCAGCCTGATGCAGGCCCGTGTGGCCGGCAAGCAGGAAGAGCTCCGCGCCGCCGCTGACTGGAAGGACTTCACCGTCGCGTTGTATGGCGAAACGAATGCGGGCAAGTCCACCATCATCGAATCGCTGCGGATCCATCTGGGCGAAGCGGAGAAGCGTGCGCAGCGCGGCCGCTACGACGCGCTGATGGCATCGCACGGGCTGGACGAGGAATCGATCGAGGCCTCGCGGCGGTCGATCACCCGCGCCAGCGACTCGGCGGCCGCTGCCTTGCAGCGTGGCACGGAACTGGAAACGCAGGCGCAGAGCGAACTGCAGGCGCTTGAGCGCGAAGTGGACGAGCAGAAGCAGGCCGTGGCCCTTGCTACCGCCAGCCGCACGTGGTGGCAGCGGATGCTGGGCAGGTTCAAGCGCGACCCCCAGACGGCCGCGACGGCCGCCCTGCAGGCGCGCCTGGATGATCTCCGCACGCGCCAGGCGCAGGAGCGCCAGCAGCTTGAAAAGGAGAAGGCGGCCGCCGACGCCGCACTGGCCAGTGCCGAGAATGAGCTGGGGCGTCGCCTGCGCTCGTTGCCGTTGCTGGTGGAACACGCTGACGGCGCGATCATCGGCGATGGCCGCCCTGACTTCACCCGCGAAACGCAGCGCTATGTCTTCGACAATGGCGGTGCGCCGATCGTCCTGCTGGACGTGCCGGGCATCGAAGGCGGCGAAGCCGGCGTAAAGGCGCACATCGACCGTGCTGTGCGGACCGCACACGCCGTGTTCTATGTCACCGGCAAGGCGGCACGCCCGCAGCACGGCGACAAGGAAGACGGCACGCTGGAGAAGATCAAGCGCCACCTGGGGCCGCAGACCGAGGTCTGGGCGGTGTTCAACAAGCGCGTGACCGCCGCGATGCCGCTGCGAAAGCCGGCAGGCCTGTTTGCCACCGATGCCGATGGCATCGCCGATCTGGACACGGGCCTGCGCGAAGCGCTGGCGGGCAACTACAAGGGCGTACTGCCGGTCAGTGCCTATCCGGCCTTCCTGGCCCTTGCAGACCGCCTGCCGCCGCCGGAGGCACTGGCCGACGCTGCGCAGGACCGGCGCGGGGCGCGGGCGAAGTTCCTTGCCGAGTTCGAGGCTGGCGAGCTGCTGGACAAGACCGGCTTTGCCGCAATGGCAAGCCACCTTGCCAGCATGGCGGTGGATGCGCCACGCAAGATCCGCCAGGCCAACGTGTTCAAGGCGAACCAGTCGCTGCGCACCGTGGTGGAAGAGCTGGATCTTCACGCTACCAGCCTGGAAACGCACGCGCGCAAGGTGGTCACCGAGACCAAGGCCGCACAGGGACAGGTGGACATGGCCGCAACGCGCCTGCGTTCAAGCCTTCGCAGTGACGCCTCTGATGCGCTGCGGACGTTTGAGACGAGCGTGCGCCAAGAGGTTTACGGGCAGATCAATGATGGCCTTTCCAACGATGCGCTGAAGGAACGCCTGCAGGCGAGCATGACCCGCAATGCGACGGCTCTGCAGGAGCAGCTGGCCAAGGCGTCGCGCAAGTCGATGGCAACGTTCCAGGACTCGATTGCCAAGACCACCGAGCGCTTCCAGAAGCACCTGAAGGACCTGGGTGAGCTTGCAAACAAGCAGAAGCGCGGCGTGCAGGATTCGGGCTTCTCGCTGGATCTGAAGATTGATAACGGCATCAGCGTCATAGGACTCGCCGCTTCCGCTGTCAGCGGCGTGTTACTGCTGCTCGGCGGACCGGCAGGCTGGGTATTCCTCACGCTGGGCGCGCTTGGCGTCGTGATCAGTGTGGTCAAGGCGGCGATCGGCTTCCTGAGCGAAGACTACAAGAAGGCCCAGCAGCGCAAGGCGGTGGACGAGAACCTCGAGAAGGCCCGAGCCTCGCTGAAGGACGACCTGGAGAAGAGCGAGCGCGCGGTGATGGAAGCGCTCGAAACCGCCTGCACCGAGGCCAAGGAGCGCCTGGCGCTTCCGCAGAAGGACATCAAGGCAAAGGCCGCCGTGCTGCGGCTTTCCACCACACGACTGGACGCGCTGAGCGCCCGGATCGATACCACACTGGCCTGAGGGGGCATCACCATGGATAACACGCTTGAACGATTCAAAGCGCAGCAGGAACGCGCTGCAGGGATGTTGCGGGAGCTGCTTGAGTTCCTGAAGGCCGGCGCCGATTTTGGCGTGACGATGGACGATGCATTCGAGCACAAGCTCGAATCCGCCATTGGCGCGGTGACCGGCGAACGGCTGAAGGTGGCGCTGGTGGGCGGGTTCTCGGAAGGCAAGACGTCCATCGCCGCTGCGTGGATGAACCGGCTGGACCGCCAGGGCATGAAGATCTCGCAGGCGGAGTCGACCGACCACGTGCTGGAGTACCCGGTGGGCGACGATCTGCTGCTGGTGGACACCCCGGGGCTGTTCGGCGAGCGCGAGATCGACGGTGAGACCTACAAGGAACTCACCCGCAAGTACGTGAGCGAAGCGAATCTCGTGCTGTACGTGATGGACCCGACCAACCCGATCAAGGAGAGCCACAAGACGGAGCTGACCTGGCTGTTCCGCGACCTGGCGCTGCTGTCCCGGACGGTGTTCGTGCTCAGCCGCTTCGACGCGGTGGCCGACCTTGAGGACGAGGACGAGTACCAGCGCCTGCTGGAAGTGAAGCGGAGCGCCGTGCGCCAGCGCCTGGTGGAGCTGATCGGGCTCTCGCCGGCAGAGGCTGAAGCGCTGAGCATCGTCGCCGTCTCGGCCAACCCGTATGACCAGGGCATCGACTACTGGCTGGCGAACCAGGACGAGCACCGCAAGCTTTCGCGCATCCCCTCGCTGCAGCAGGCAACCGTGGACCGCATCCAGTCCAGTGGTGGCACCGAGCGGCTGGTGGCCGACACGCGTACCGCCATCATTGCCGACGTGCTGAACAAGCACCTCCCGATCGCCGTCGAGCGCGGGGTGCTGATCAGCGCGGAACTGGAGCGCATGACCGACACTGTCCAGGACCTGTCCGGGCAGGTGACTCTCGCCACGCAGCAGGCGGAGGATGCGAAGGGCCAGATCCGGCGTTTCCTGGGGCAGTACTTCGCCGATCTGATCCTGCAGGCGCGAGGCGCGGACATGCAGACCTGGCCGACCTTCTTCGAGCGTGAAGTCGGGGCGGAAGGCATCATCATCCGCATGCGCCTGCAGGAGGAATACGCCAAGTCGCTGCGCACCGCCAAGCTCAACCTGGAGGCCGTGCAGGGCAGCTTCGTGGACGAGATCAATCACTTCAACACGGTGGTCTCGTCCATGGGCCAGCAGGGCGTCAAGTACCTGCTGGACGCCAAGCTGGTGAACAACAAGTCCATCCTGATGATGCGCGACGGTGTCGTGTCGGCGGGCAAGATGGTCGGCTTCGATCTGAGCAAGAACCTCAAGTTCGCACCGTGGGGCGCGCACAAGCTGGCCGGCGGCGTGAATGGCGCGCTCGCAGGCCTGGGCATCGCGATGGAAGTGTGGGATTCCTACCAGAAGATCGAGAAGGAAAAGAAGTTCAAGGCCGGCGTGGAAGAGTTCGTGGCAACGCTGGAGGCCCAGCGCAAGTCGCTGAACGATGAGCTTGATGGGGTTGGCAGCGATAGTCAGTTCGTCCGTACCTACTTCCCGGATCTGCGCGAGCTTCAGGATATGCTGGCCTCGCTGAAGGCTGCGCTGGAGGACATGTCGACGAAGAAGGTTCGCTTCGACGGCTGGCACCAGCAGGCGGACGTGCTGAAGGCCGAGTACAAGCGGCTGCGTGCGGGATGAGCACGGCCACCCATGACGCGCTCGCGCGCCAGTGGGAGATGCTGCGGATGATCCGGCCCGCACCGTGGAAGATCACGGTGCGGGAGCTGAGGGAGCGGTTGGCAGTGGAGGGATTCACCACCACCAGCCGCACCATCGAGCGTGACCTGAAGGAGCTCTCCGAACGCTTTCCGCTGGCATCGGACGAATCAAGCCGCCCCTATGGATGGAGCTGGGCACGTGATGCCAACTTCGCCTTTGGTGCACGCCTGACGACCTCGCAGGCAGTGACGCTGCTGTCGGCGCGCATGCATCTGCGCAATCTGCTGCCTCGCCTGGCCATGGCCGATCTCTGGCCGCTGTTCGACATGGCAGAGCGCGAGCTGGCCACGAGCGGTTGGCACGACTGGCACCGGCGCACGGCGATCATGCCGTCGGGCATGCCGTTGATTGCGCCGCTGGTTGAGCCGGCGGTACTGGAAGCCGTGCATTCCGCGCTCGGCCTGGGGCGATGCCTGGAAGGCGCGTACCAGTCTCGGGCGGCAGGCGAGGCCAAGCGGATGAAGATCCATCCGCTGGGCCTGGTCATGCGCGGTGCGGCGCAGTACCTGATCTGTACCCTTCGCGACTATGGTGACATCCGCAAGCTGGCGTTGCACCGCCTCAGCGACCTGTCCGTGACGGCGGAAGACTGCCAGCGGCCAGAGGGATTCAATCTGCAGGACTATGTGGCCCACGAGGGCCCCAAGTACCGGCCCGCCGGTCCGCTGAAGCTGAAGGCCCGCTTTGCCGCCGAAGCCGCGGCGCATCTCCGGGATACGCCGTTGTCGGCCGACCAGCAGATTACCGGTGACGAGGGAGGCGCTGATGTCGAGCTCACAGCGACGGTTGAGGATGACCAGACGCTGCGCTGGTGGCTTCTGGGCTTCGGCAGCCGGGTTGAAGTGCTGGAGCCGGCTGAGCTGCGCGCCGAGATTGCGGACCAGGTGAACGCAGCAGCCCATCGGTACAGCTGAAGCATGTGCGACGGCTGCCGGTTACCCCGGCAGCATCGGGTAGGCCACCTCGCCCAGCTCCGGCGCCCCATCCTGCAGCATCAACTGCAGGATGGCCGGCACCAGTTGGCCCAGGATGGCGGCACCGTCGCGCAGCTGTGCGCGGTTGGCCTGGCTGTCCCAGGTGGCCCCGCCATGCACCAGCTGGTTGCGCAGCACATACAGGCGGTCCAGCACGATGGAGAGCACGACCTCGGTGCGCCGCTCAACGACGGCCTGCAGCGCCGAGCGCTGGTCCGTGGCGAAGCGCTCCGCCCAGCGGTTGCTGCTGTCGTGCTCGCGCAGCGCCTTCCAGAAGCGTGCGTACACGAAGCGGTTTCCAATAAGCGTGCGGATGGGCTCGGGAAACTGCTTGAACAGGATGTCCTGCAGGCTGCCTTGCCGGTCATGTGCCAGCAGTGCCTCGAAGAACCTGCGCAGCTGTTCGCGCTCGGCGTTCTCGAAGCCGAATTCCTGGGCATAGGCTGCGTTGAGCGCAATCCACAGAAACAGGAAACGGGCATCCGTATCCTGGTCTTCCTGTTCAGCGCGGTTGAGCCAACTGATGGCGCGGTGCAGGCGCACGCGCGTGGAATCCGGCTGCGCATCGCGGACAAGGCGATGCGCTTCCTTCAGAGTAGTCGAATCCATTTTTCCCCCTGTTATCGCCACCATTATGCGGGGCGATCGTGGCGGGGGAACTACTCCAGACGTCGTGCCCTGCGCCATGCCTCGGGCAGCCCCTGCCAGAGGGTGTCCAGCGCGTTTGCATTGCCGCACTCCAGTGCGGTCGAGCGGCACTCGGGGCAGCTGCGGAACCAGGTAAGCCCCTCGATGCGGACATCGCCGGTGGGCGGCGTGACGCGCTTCCAGCCGCAGTCCTTGCAGTGATACGTCAACTTCTGTGCTCGGCCCCACATGGTCAGCCGGGCCTCAGTCATCTACGCCAACGTGCTGCTGTTCCACCAGCCAGCGGCCCAGCCCATACAGGGCGAAGCCATAAACCACCGTTGCACCAATGATCTTGAACATGGAATTCCTTTCGTGGGTGGGTAGCTGGGGCATCCGTGCCCCGTGTCGATCCGTCGGTGTTCATTGTGCGGAGCGCTGCGACAGGCTGCGTCGCGTGATTCTGGTTGAAGGTCAGCTTTGTGGGGCTCCCGGCGCAGCTGGGGCAGGGGAGGCTTTGGCCGCTGTGCTTTTCGGCGCGCACTCGACGAACTTCGAAACCCGGTCGCTTGGAATGGTGCCAATGCCATTCGATTCGCCCTTCAGCCGAACGTAGTACCGCGAGGAGGTGGCCGCGCGCATCCTCAGCTCCTTCGTGATCTGCTGGGACTTGTCACCAGGGTCAATGAAGCTGCCGAAATCTGACTTGTCGCCAGTGATCACCAGGCGCAGGCAATTCATACCGCCTGACGCGCTGTTGGAAACTACCCGCCCGGCCAACCAGCCTCCGGTTGGCGGGAAGATGCAGACGACGGCAATTATGATCAAACTTGCACGGAAGGCTCTTTCGACAATTTTACCGTCCTTGCTGCCTGCTTCGATCAGCCGGAGCAACACAACTTGTACCAGCGCCATCACTCCCATTGAGAGCAGAAGCACCAGAAAGATCCAAAAGGCGCTCTCGATGTGGGTTGACCGTTCCAGCACGCCCTTCATGACGAACAGCGCCAGCATCATTTGAATCAGGTTTGAGGCAATGGAAGACCAGGTTCGCTCAACCCAATGGCGAATCTTGCGGTCGGGGTCCCGCCAGAAGGCGAAGACAGTGAACACGCCGCCTGCCAGGATAATGGCAAGCGGAATACCCCATTTGTCGTTGCCAGGATGGGCCGCCAGTAGCATGACTGAGATCGCAAGTATCGCTCCAGGTAGCATGAGCCTCAGGATCCACTTGGCGATGTTGGCGACCATATTCTCCGAGAGCTTCAGCACATTTAAGCTGCCATCGCTTGCCGTCTGTGCTTCCTCGAACATCACCATGAGTGGCATGAGTGCAAAAGCAAACAGCGCCAGCGTGATCACGCAGATCATGACCAGCAGCGACGGCAAACCTGAAATGACATCCGATGAGAGAACACTGAGTGGAACGTGCTCGGATTGAAGGTAACAAGACAGGCTGACGCTGGGCAGTGCAATGGACGCTGCGGTGAGCTTTACTGGATGCTTCTCGGCCCACGAAAATGCTTCAGCGAGCTGTTGAGTCCAGAGACGGGGTGCTGCATCGGAGTTCGGAGTGGGGTTGGGTGAAGATTGCGGTTCATCCGTCATGGCGCGTCCTTTCAAGAGTTAAGAGGGCGATTTCGTGCCGAGCTGTGCAGGGGCGCAGCTTCAGGAACAAGATCGACCGTCACCGGCAAATTGTTAGCGATGGGTTTGCAGCGGGCGGCGCGGGCTGTGCGCCACGGTTCACCCGCTCAGGCCGCAGGCACCCGCTGGCATCTGGCACGCCCCTCCACGCCCCCCACCTGCTACCATTCCCCCGCTACCCAGCCAGCCCACCCTGCGCAGACAGTTGCAGGGCGGGCCGTCGCAGAACGGCCCAGCGAGCCAGGACACCCTCCCGTGCCCTTTCAAGGATGCTCGCATGACCCGTCATTCCGCTTTCCGCTCGGCCGCTCTGGCCGTTGCCATCTCGCTCAGCGTCGGCGCCCCGGCCGCATTTGCCGACAACGCGACCGCAGCACCCGCCGCCAGCACCGCCGTGCAGCGCCAGGCCATCGCCCAGGGCCTCTACGAGCTGGCCTACAGCCCCACCCAGAACGCCGTGTTCGTGGCCTCGTCCGGCGGCTTCGGCGACAACGCCGGCCCGTCCCAGGTGCTGCGCCTGGACCCGGCCACGCTGGCCGTGCAGGCCCGCATCCCGCTGGAGCGCAAGGGCTTCGGCGTGGTGCTGGATGACGCCCACAACCGCCTGTATGTGGGCAACACCGTTGACACCTCGGTGACCGTGGTCGACACCGCGCAGAACAAGGCCATCGGCACCGTGCAGCTGATGGAAAAGAAGGTGGGCAAGGACGGCAAGGCCGGCTACACCCATGACCTGCGCGAGCTGGTGGTCGACAGCGCCGCCAACCGCCTGTACGTCACCGGCCATTCCGGTGAGGGCAGCGTGCTGTTCGTGGTGGACACCACCACGCTGAAGCTGATCGACACCATCCCGGGCCTGGGCAAGGCGAAGGCGCCGGGCCTGGCGCTGGATGCCGCCAACAAGCGCGTCTACACCAGCAACCTGCTGGCCGACCTGGTGGTGGTGGGTACCGATTCGAAGAAGGTGGTGGCCCAGCACAAGATCGCCGCCGAGCAGCCGATGAACATCGCGCTGGACCCGGACGGCAAGCGCCTGTTCGTGACCGACCAAGGCTCGGCGATGATCCGCGACTATGTGACCAAGAGCAGCGAGGGCTTCGTCAGCAAGCACCCGGGCCAGCGCGTGCTGGTGCTCGACCGCAGCACCGGCAAGGAACTGGCCAGCCTCCCGACCGATGCCGGCCCGCTGGGCATCCTGCTGGATGCACCGCGCAAGCGCCTGTACGTGACCAACCGCGAAGGTGGCACGGTGACCGCCTATGACAGCGCCAGCTACAAGAAGGTGGCCAGCTATGCGGTGCCGACGCACCCGAACAGCCTGGCGCTGGATGCAAAGAACAACGTGTTGTTCGTGAGCATCAAGAACGGCGAGAAGGATGCCAAGGGCTCGGAAGAGAGCGTGGCGCGCATCCAGCTGTAAAGCGGTAGCGCCAAGCCACGCCTGGTGATGAAGGAATGGGTAGCGCCGGGCCATGCCCGGCGGTATTTACGCGGCGTAGCTGTACCGACGATCGGCGGTCATCCAGCTATTGGCGCCGGTGTGCACTGCCGGGCGAAATCGGCCAGATCCCTGGGATAGAACGGCATTTCGCGGTAGCTTGAATCATCAATGCCGAGCACCATCGTGGTCGCGGCAGCCTCCCATGACCAGTAGCCGTAGAACATGACACCACTGCCTTCGTGCTGGTCGATGTAAGGCTCGCGGCGGCTGTGGTGGTACCAGTTGTCCAGATAGTCGACCATCAGCGCGGGCCGCTGCGCAGGCTCGGCGGCAAACACCTTGAACAGGCGCCGGTACGGCAGATGGCGGGTGGCTTTGTCTGGGATAGGCCGACCGGGTGCCCACTGGGCCACCAGTCGCTCCAGCAGACCATCGTGAATGCCCAGCTCGGCGTTGACGTAGTCCAGGAATGCCATCACGCGTGGCATCTTCTCGGCGTTGCCAGTCAACAGGCCGAAGCAGACCAGGCGCAGGGCGACGATCCAGAACTCCTCATCTACCAGTCCAACATGCGGAACGCGCCGCCCGGAGGTATTCTCCGGTGACTCATCGTAGGCTGCATCAAAGCGGCCATACTCTTCGGCCCATTCCAAGGCATACGGCCAGATGTCGGCCAGCTGCTGGACCGGCGCACCGGCCGAGTATTGCAGACTCATCCAATCAAGCGTGCTCCACAGACGTTGCTGCGTAGACATCATCATTCCCCCCTTGCGCGCCCGATCTGCGTACTTGGGTAGATCCGTGGTCACCATCGCAATCCCCCCCAGCTTGTCAGCAAAACGGGATGCGTACATTTCGTGGCGCAGATACGGCTCACGCCGCGCGTCGAACGCGGTCTCGGAGATCTTCCAGTGGTTCCAGTGCTTCCAGTCGGGCATGGGCAGGGTCATGAGCGTTCTCATTTCAACAACAACGAGTTGGGCAGGATGAATTCAGTAGCGATCTGGTGGCTGGCTGCGCCTTTGCCACACCGGCCAACAGCAGGAGCACGCGCCCGATCGTGCAGATTGTGGTTGGGTCCCACCACGGTGATGATGCTGCGGTCATATGGACATTGGACCAATGCATTGGACGGCCCGCCCTAGTCATCCATTACTGATTCGGCGCCGAAGATGGAGGCGTTATCTCCCTATGCCTGGATCGCGAACGCCAGCGATGCTTTAAGTAGCGATGCTTGTTGTGGTGATTCAGCCTAGCGCCGGGGGCGTCTGATCTGCGGCCCAGATCCAGAAGGTGTCACCCCAGTCGCCGTTGACGTCGGGAAGCACATCACCTTCCTCGAACAAGTGCCTCATGCCTTGGGCGGGGCTGTACCACCATCCCGATTGCGGGCAGAGTTGCCCCGCGGGAACCCGCGAAGGTCGTTGCGGCTGCGGTGCTGCGCACTCCCGCGCAAAGTCGACCAGATCCTTGGGATAGAACGGCATGTCGCGGTAGCTGGCGTCGTCAATGCCCAGAACCACTGTGGTGGCCGCAGCCTCCCAGGACCAGTAGCCGTAGAACATGACACCACTGCCTTCGTGCTGGTCGATGTAGGGCTCGCGGCGGCTGTGGTGGTACCAGTTGTCCAGATAGTCGATCATCAGCGCGGGCCGCTGCGCAGGCTCGGCGGAAAACACCTTGAACAGACGCCGGTACGGCAAATGGCGGGTGGCTTTGTCTGGGATAGGCCGACCGGGTGCCCACTGGGCCACCAGTCGCTCCAGCAGACCATCGTGGATATCCAGTTCGGCGTTGACGTAGTCCAGGAATGCCATCACGCGTGGCATCTTCTCGGCGTTGCCAGTCAGCAGGCCGAAACAGACCAAGCGGAGCGCGACGATCCAGTAACTCGGTGACACGAGCGGAGCGTGCGGAACCCGTCTTCCGGAGGTGTTCTCCGGTGACTCGTCGTAGGCTGCATCGATGCGCCCGTACTCTTCGGCCCATTCCAAGGCATATTGCCAGACGTCTGCCAACTGCTGGACGGGCGCACCGGCGGAGTACTGCAGACTCATCCAGTCCAAGGTGCGCCACAGGCGTCGGCGGGTGGACGTCATCATTCCTCCCTTGCGCGCTCGATCTGCGAACCTGGGCAGATCCGTGGTCACCATCGCTATACCGCCCAGTTCGTCGGCAAAGAGCGTGGCGTACATCTCATGGCGCAGGTAGGGCTCGCGTCGGGTGTCGAACGCGGACTCGGGAATCTTCCAACGATTCCATTCCTTCCAGTCGGGCATGGGCAGGTTCATGGTCAGAGCCACTCAAGTACCAAGCTGCAAAAAGGCGGGAGGAGGATCATGTTCATGAGCGCTCAGTCGATCGCTATTCGCCCTTGTCGAAGTCGCACTGCGCCAGACACGTTCCATCTCGGCCCAAGATCGGTCGCTCGGGTGAGTCATGGCGCTGCACACTCCAGATCATGTTGAGGCCATTGATCGAAGATCCCGGATAGGCGAGCCATTGCCCCTGCGCGTCCGGCGAAATCTGGGAATCTGTGCGGAAGGCGCTCGCACAGTGACCGTTGAGATAGGCTGCCCCCAAGGACGGCGGAGTTCGCGGATCCTCCCAGTCTGAATACAGGCGGCTATGCAGCACAGGACAGAGCAAGCCTCCATCTACGACGAGGGAGTAGCGCGATGTCTGATCGATGCGCGCCACGGCGTTGAACGATCGTGACCTTCGCAGTACTGCCGTGCGTGGGGTTCGGTAGTAGACCGAAGCCCAAGGCCATAGCCGCGCTTGCTCGAGTCGAATTTCCATCATCTGCTCACCTACAGCAGCGGCGTCACTGGAGTGGGTGATAACGCCAGTACGGTCAAACAGGTAGTAATACTCGCGGTCCATGGCAGTGGGATCGTCTGCGATGACAATGGATCTGAATGGCCATTCCGCAGCAGGGCTGTAGCTGAGCATGCCGGGCTCGATGGGATGATCCATACCAAGAGGTAGTCGCCAGATCGAACGGTCGTCCGGGAAAGGGATATGTCGATAGGGCTCATCTCCATCCCGTACGCAATGGAGCATTTGCCCATCGCGATTGACGAAGGTGATGGCGGGCGTGCCAGGACACTCGATGCGTCGCGGAGGGCTCTTCAACTCACCTGCGGGCGCGTCAGAGGCCGCCGTTGACAGGAGTAGCAAGGAAAACAGAGCGTACTTCATGGGTAATGTCGATTCCTGCAGTTCAACGGCACACAAACCTTGAATGCGTTCTAGCGATTCGACTCATCGCTGCCGCACAGCGCAACGCACTTCCCTTCTCGGTCCCGCACCGGACGTTCTGGCTCGTCATGGCGTTGGAAGGTCCAAAAAAGCTCGAGCTTGCTGATTGGAAATCCCGGATACATGTAATACGTCTGTGGGTCATGCTCGATCCCTGGGAAGCTGAAAGAGCGGCTTTCCGCATCGCCGCAGTGGCCATTGATGTACGTCCCAGTGTTGTCGCCAGAGCGCCGGTCGCGCGGCCAGTTCACAAGCTCGGACTCTCTGAGGATTGGGCAGAGCATGGCCTGATCGACTATCAGTGCAAAGTACGACGGATCGTTAACCCTTTGCATGGGATCACGGTCCGTTCCTGCGTCGCCATTCTTGCCGGTAGGCATCCGGTAGTACACATTGGCAGTGGGCCAAACGCGCAACCCTGAGATGGTCATCTCCGCCATTCTTTCGCCGATTGCTTCTTCCTTGCTGGAGTCGATTACGGTGCCGTTGTGATCAAAAATGTAGTACGCATCCCTGCTCTGGCGCGCCGGCAGACTCATGATGACGATGGATCGAAAAGGCCAAGCATCAGCCCAACGGAAGTTGCTGGTCCCACGGGGAGGCTGTTCGATGCTCCCGAAGTTCAAGCTCCAATGCGCGCTGTCGTCTGGAGGGGTGACGTCCTTGTATGCATCCTCGCCTTCTTCTGGTTCGCACTGATACAGGCGACCTCCAAGGAAGCTGACGGTTGCGGGTGGCTGTGGGCAGTTTTCGCCGATTGCTGCAGGAAGATCCTCAACCGGTGCTTGGATTGCGCCTGCAGATACGAGGGAATGAAGCAGCATCATTTTCATGATTCGATGTATCCCAGCCTGATGTGAATGTGATGAAGCTTCCAGCTATTACAGTTAAGCCAGCCGGGCATGAGAAAAGACAAGCTGCTCTCATACAGCCATCGAAAGCCGAACAGCACTGCCAGCTCGATCTGTAATTGGTTGGCGCAGCCTTCATTCCTCCTGTGGGTGTTCGGCCTCATCCGGTTGCGCGCAGAGGGCCACACACTCCCCCTTTCTATTGAGAACCGGGCGCCGAGGTTCATCATGGCGTTGGAAACTCCAACGAAGATCGAGGCCGCCGGCCTTGAAGCCCGGGTAGGCGTAGTAGTGCGGATTGTGAATGTCGTCGTCGGGGAATCGTGATGGGATCCTGTATGAGTCTCCACAGTGTCCATTCACGAACTTTCCTGCGGGATAAGTCGAATCATCGAGGTGTGCCCATTCGCTGACGTAGCTTTCATCCAGCACAGGGCACAGCCTTCCCCCACTCAGGATCATTGCGAAGCCTGCAGCTGCACCGATTCGCTCTGTGGACCTGCGCGGTTCCATAGCCTCGCCAGCGGTGGGAAGTCGCATTCGGTAGTAGATCTTCGCGGTGGGCCACAGTCGGACGCCAGAGATCCGCACTTCCGTCATTCGATCACCAATTGCATCAGGCGCATTGGAATCGACCACGATCCCTTGCTGATCGAAGACGTAGTAGTACTCCACGTGATGCGCTGCAGGATTGTCACGCGAGATGATTGCTCGGAACGGCCAATCCTCTACAGGGTGGTAACTGCCAGTGCCACGAGGAGGCAGATCTGCCGAGCCGAACGGGAGCATCCAGTGGGACTTTTCGTCCGGTGGAGTGACGTCGACGTAAGGATCCTGTCCCTCCTCCGGTCGGCACTCATAGATGCGGCCTTCCATAGTACGGATGGTAGCGGGTGGCTCCGGGCAGTTGATTGGGCCGATTGCACTGCCAGGCAGCCTCTCGAAATCCAAATGAAGGCCAGCGGCGGCTGCGAGAAAAACCATTCCGATGGGCGTCATGGTTGGTCGTTTCCTACACTGATATGAAGGTGATGCACATGGGTCGCATCAGTGCGAATGGCGAGATCGCGGGGCCGATCTGCTGCTCCAACGCCGAGCTCACCATAAGTCAGTGCCCATGGCCCGCCCAGCCAACCAGCTCCCCCTTGCGCTCGCGCATTGGCTATGTACTGATGAACTCTGTAAGAGAACTCGCGCATTCGCGTGCGCTCCGGTGACTCGCGCCTGCCATCGCTTAGCGGATTGGACTGTGCCGAATCCTCACTGTGGAAGTGAATCGAAACGAGCTGCGGTTGGTTGTTCTCGTCCATCACGGTTTTCTTGGCGTGTGTGAGATCTATCGCCGACGCATAGCGGTGTCTTGTCGAGCCGACGTGTGGACGCCAAGCTCCAGTGACCCGTGCATACGTTATGTCCAGGTCGTCCATCATCTTAAGCAGAAATTCCATCGTAGCTGGATGCGTGCGACGCAATGATTCGTCCGCCATCATGCGGTTATTGGGTTGTCCATTGTCTGCGAGGAAGGAGAGTCTGCCTCGTCCGCCAGTAGTCGACTGATGGTTGAACTCCACTTCTCGTCCACCGAAGGTCAGGAAGCGGCTGTGTGCAATGTCACCAGTACCGCTGCCGACATTCAATCCCTCACTGTAGAGGTCAGTTAATGCTTCCCGATAAGCGCTTCCTTGCACTATCGGGTGCTGGGTCCCATAGGTGCGTGAGGCATCGGCCCACAGTTGGAACGATATGAGGTGATTTCCGAGGTCAAGGGCGCTCTGCAGTTCCTGGCTTGAGTGAGCATCAGTGAACTTTAAGAAGTCCTGGTCATTCGGAATGCTGTCAGGCCCAGTTCCTCTTGTACGAAGAAGGCCGTTGGTGTTCAACGCCCGTATGGACAGGGTGCAGTCTGAATTCTGATTGACGTCAAGCTCTACTAAAGGTTGAACTTCGCGTCCGCTTTGCCCTCCGTCAGCCAACATGTGCTGCTGTATCTCAAACAACGCGTTTTCAGGGAAGTCTTCGGTCGGCTCTTTGATGTACAAGCGGTAGCGGCCGGCCCCCTCTACTCTGATAAGAATGGTGCCACTGCCAGGGGTGCGCTGAGCAATCTCGGGCGGATGTGGTGCAACTCTCCAAGTATCGGGAGTTTCAGTTGTGGCATGCACAATCACATAAGGCAGGATGGAGGCGGGAACGGTTTTGCCACCATTCTTCATCTGCAACTTGATCTTCGCGTAGTACACTTGATCCAACCGGCACACGCTCATCGTGACGCCGTCTCCGTCAACTTCGGTGTGAAAGGGGACTTGTAGCGCACCGATTGGTCGGTTCATTCGACGTAGTCCTGTGTCTTGTCAGATAGGGTCCATCTGCAGCGGTATTGCAACGGCGGGTGCGATCACGCGCACGCTCTTGTGAGCGTTTTCTTCATGTTGGAAGCTGCCGATCAGAACCCACGAGCCGTCGTCGCGCTGCACGTCCAATGAGAGTATCGCGGGACCTTCAAGCAACCACGTGCCCTCTGTCTCGAGGGCTGATGCGGCGCGGCGGGATAGCAGGCGGGTAGCCTCTCCATCAGCACCGGTGACGCCCGCTCGGGTTCGCCCGCGGGCGTCGCGCAGGCGATAGCTCAAACCCTCTACGGGCGTCCCCAATGATGTGGAGAATCTCAGTTCGGTGATTCCGTGCGACGTCCGGTGCGTGTGCGTTTTCAAGGTGGGCCCTGCGTAAGTAAGGGTATGGGTAAGCGGGCTGGTATCAGCAACCGCAGTCGTCGTCTTCGTCCATCAGGGATTCTTCGATGCGCCAGCGACCCCGGCCGATGTAGGCCGTCACGCCAGTCGGCCTCTCAGTCGCGGCGGTAATACTGCGCCCGCTGTCATCGGTAACGCCCTGGGCCAACACTTCACCGTCAGCGGTGACAATCTTGTAGTACGTGCTGGGTCGGGCCCTTTGCTGCGCATCCACCACACGCAGCTTCCTGCGATATTTCAACCGTGGCGCAAGCTGCCTCGGCAACGGAGCGATGCCAGCATGATTGAACTCGCCCCCCAAGAACGCATGCTCGCCCGCCTTGACCTTGAACTCGCCCGGGCAGCTGAACGTGATGTTCCCGCCTTCCAGCGTGATCGCGCTGCTGCCGGCCTGCAGCACCACCTTGGTCTGCGCCAGCACGTCGATGCGGTCGTCGGTGGCAGTGATGGTCAATGCCTGGTCGCTCAGCAGCTCCAGCTCGCCGTCGTTGGCCTGCAGGCTGACCGGCCCCTGCGCGGCAATCACCCGCAGCGGGCCGCTCTGCGCGAACAGCGAAACATGCTCGCCGGACACGGTGGCGATGGTCTCGCCGGCGCTGACGTGCAGGTCCTGCTGTACGGTCATCTGCAGGTTCTGCCCGGCATAGGCCACGGCGCTGGCCGGGGTAGTCCAGGCCACATGGTGCGGGGCTTCGGCCAGCAGCAGCGGTTTGCCCAGCCGTTCCACCGGCTGCTCGCCGGGGCTGCGGTCATCGCTGCCGGGCTTCATCGCGTTCTGCCCGTTCACGTCGCCGCTGTAGCGGCCCTGCGCCTGCGGATCGATCTGCTCGCGCAGCTGCTTGGTCCGCTCGAACTCGGCCAGGCCGGGCACCTGCTGCTGGCCCAGCGTCTGCTGCATCTGTTCCAGGCTGCGCTCGGCACCCTTCAGCTGCGACACCACGCTGGCGTTGTCCATCACCGTGGAGCCGGCGCGCTGCTGCAGGCTGGCCGACAGCAGCAGGCCTTCGCCGGCGTGCACGTTGCCCCAGCCCTGGGTGGCCAGCTCGAAGCCTTCGCCGCGCAGGGCGCCGCGGGCGGTGTCCTGGTGGGCGATGAGGTAGCCCAGCTCCAGCCGGCTGTCGGCCAGCGAGCTGTGCAGGCGCGTGCGCAGCTGGCCGGGCGTGTCGTCGATCACCCACTGCTGGGTGCCGCTGCCGTCATGGGCCTGGGTGTGCAGGCCGCTGAGCACGCCGGGATGGCGGGCGTTCTCGTCAATGCCGCCGCCGAAGGGCGGGGCGACTTCGCCGTTGTACAGCTGGCCGGTGATGCGCGGCTGGTCGATGTCCCCGTGCAGGAATTCCACCAGCACCTCGGCGCCCACGCGCGGCAGGAAGGCAGTGCCCCAGTTGGGGCCGGCCACCCATTCGGCCACCGACACCCAGCTGCCGCTGGTGTGGTCGCCGGGGGCATGGCCGGGCTGCGCGCTGCCGGTGTCGTTCAGGCCGCCCGGGTTGGGCTTGCTGCCGCGCTGCCAGCCGAACTGGATGCGCACCTGGTGTTCGCGGTTGGGGCTGAGCGCGGCATCGGCCACGCCCACCACGCGCGCGGTCTGCGGGCCGTGCAGGGTGGGGCGGTCCAGCGGCAGGGCGCGCAGCGGCACGCTGGCGCCGGTGGCGATGAAACTGTTGCGGTAGGCACCGCGTTCCAGCGCGGTGTTGCCCAGCAGTTCGGCGATGCCCTGGTCCAGGTTGTTCACCGCCACGTGCTGCACGGCCAGCAGCTGGAAGGTCTGGCCGGCATGCTGCGGGTGCTGGGACAGGGCAAAGGTGGCGCCTGCACCGAGCTGGCGCTCGCTGCCGCTGCCGCTGTAGAGCACCTGGCCCACGCGCAGCGCATCCAGCCGCGCCTGCGCCTCGGCGTCGGCCCAACCGGGCTGGGCGAAACGGCCGGCGCGTGGCTGCACGTAGACCTCCAGTGCGGGCAGGGTGCCGGCATCGGCGCTGGACTGCGCGGCCACGGCGTTGACCTGCTCGCTGTGCCAGCTGGCCACGGTGCTGGCGTTGGGCACCAGCTGCTGGCGCTCGGCGAAGGCGGTGATGCCGTCGCTGGCCTCGGCCATGTCGGCACGGTGGAAGCGGAACGTGCCGCTGTCCGGCAGCTCCGCGCCCGGCTCGAACACCACCAGGGTGTGTGCGGCCTCATCGCCCTGCGCCTGCTCGATGCGCCAGGCCAGGCCGGCTTCGGCCAGCAGCCGGGTGACGAAGGCCCAGTCGGTTTCGCGGTACTGGGTGGTGATCGCACGCACGGGCAGTTCGGCCTGCACGTCGAAGCGGAACACCGCCTGCGGGTAGTCGCCGAAGATCTGCTCGCAGATCGCCCGGGTGTCCTGATCCTGGAAGATCACCGCATTGCGGCGCAGGCGCAGCAGGGCGGTCCAGGGTTCGAGGATCAGGCGATAGCGGGCCAGGCCGCCATCGCTGCCCAGCTGCGCGGCCTCGGTGCACAGGCCATGCCACTGCCGCAGCGCGCCGTCGGCCTGGCGCAGCTGCAGGGTCAGCGGCTGTTCCAGCCAGGGTGCGAGGTCGAGGAAGGCGTCAGTCGCCAGGCAGTCGATCTGCAGGCGGTTGTCGCCGCAGACCGATTCGGTGCCTTCGAAGCGCTCGACCACCCACGCTTCATGTAGGCCATGAAGCGTGAGCTGGCGAGGATGTTGGCTGCTGAGTGCAATGGCGCGTGCCAGTGCATGAATGGCGTCCATTGCCATGATGAGGGGTCAGCGAAGGTCAGGCGCTCACTGTCCGGTAGGGCTGCGGGGAGAGCCTTGTTGAATCCGTTCGAAGTGTGTGCAGGTGCGCAGATCGCCGCTCACAAGGGTGCGGATAGCGACAATCGGCGATACCGGATCTGGCTGGGAATCCGGCTGAACGCGACAAGCTGGCGTGGACTGACCTCGCGATCCGCCCGCCGCCGCACGTGTAGGCCGCGTCAGCGCGCCTGCCAAATCTCTCACGGGGCCTGACGCTCCGGCTCCCTAGGCTGGGGCCTTCCTTCCCCTGGGAGCTCCCATGACTGCTTCTTCCGTCCGCCTCCACATCGAAGACACCGGCGGTACCGGCCGCCCGGTCATCCTCATCCACGGCTGGCCGCTCTCGGCCGAGGCCTGGAAGGCACAGGTGCCGATCCTGCGCGACGCCGGCTATCGCGTGATCAGCTACGACCGGCGCGGTTTCGGCCGCTCGGAGAAGCCCACCGAAGGCTACGACTACGACACTCTGGCCGCTGATCTAGCAGCCCTCATCGAAGAACGTGACCTGAAGGATGTCAGCCTGGTCGGCTTTTCGATGGGCGGCGGCGAAGTCGCGCGCTACATCAACAACCACGGTGAGGACCGCCTGCACAGCGTGGTCTTCGCGTCAGCGGTGCCGCCGTACCTGCTGAAGACGGACGACAATCCGGATGGCCCGTTGCCGCAGGCAAAGGCCGACGAAATGCGCCAAGGCCTGGAAAAGGACCGCGAGGAATTCTTCGACGGCTTCACCCACGATTTCTTCAGTGCCAACGGCAAGTTGAAGGTGACCGAAGAGGAGCGCCAGGCAGCGATCGCGCTGTGCCACCAGTCCGACCAGACGGCGGCACTGGGATGCATGAAGGCCTTCGCCACCACCGATTTCAGGGCTGACCTGAAGCGCGTGACAGTGCCGTCGCTGATCCTGCACGGCGACGCGGATGCGACCGTGCCGTTCGAAGGCTCAGGCGAGCGCACGCATGCGGCGCTGGCCGGCAGCGAGCTGGTGCTGCTGAAGGATGCGCCGCACGGCTGCAACACCAGCCATGCTGATGACTTCAATCTGGCGCTGCTGAACTTCCTGAAGAAGTGAAACGTACGGAAGCGCCGCGACCGACTTGACCAGGAGGGATGTGGCGCTCAGCATGCGGGCATTCAGACGCAAGGACGCGTTATGCCTGCAGACCCACACGCAACACCTTTTACACGCGAGCCGCTGACGCCTTTTGCGCGGGAGCAGTTGTGGGAGGCTGTGCGTGCCCGCCGTGGGGTGATGGTTGGGAACCTGGTCTTCACCAGCTTGATGGGGGTGATCCTCGCGCTCCTTCCTGCTGCCGCCGTATACCTCTTCCCAATCGAGGCACCGTTTCGAATCGGCCTTGGGATATGGGCCCTTGCGGGCGCGGCGGTAACGATTGCACAGGCACGTCTGGTGCTTCGGATATTTGGCCCCTACCTGCAAGCCCTTTGGCGCGGGCAGGGACTCCGGGCAGCGCTTCCGCCGACCTCCGTGCGGGAGTCGCGTGCTTCCTTCTCGGCAGAGGTGTGGTTTGCCGGCATTGGGAAGGATGGAGGCGACTACGTGGTGCAGCTGGAGCTGCCGGAGCGCTTCGGCCCCATATTCGGAACCCACGTTCAGCACCTGATGATGCTGCCGCGTGCGTCTGCGATGCAGTTCCATGTTGCGCCGTGGGGTGGTCCCCGAAAAGTCCTGTACGCGCTGCATCAGCCCGATGAGCCTGCACCCGCGGCGTACACCGCGCCCATGGCCGGGTGGCCGCTGCCGCCGACGGAGTGGAGCATGGCGGAGTTTCTTGTGGCGGTTGCCCTGATGTTGCTGGGTGCCGCGCTCGCCGCGTGTTTGGCCTTGGTTTCCGGCGCCCATCCCTATCTCGCCGTGCTGTTGCTCATTGTTGCAGGCGGTGGCGGTTTCTGGGCAGGAGGCCAAGGGCTTCATCATGGCGCCCGGCTGTGGAGGCGTCGCGGTGCGGCACCGCAGATGGAGGTTCTGGAGGGCAGGGCACAGGGCGTCCTGCACTTCCGTTGGCCGCTTCCCGCTAAGGGTGGGGCATCCATCGCGTACCTCGAACGCTGGATGCTGCTGGGGAACCAATGGCACAGGCTCGTCCGCCTGCCCACGACGGACTACGCACCGGCCGTGATGCCGCCATTGCCTGAAGTCATCGACGGTGTACGGCTCGAGTATGCGGTGTGGGGCAGAGAGCGGCGCCTGATGCGTGCATTCGCGGCCGGGGAGGCGTGGATCGGCGGTGAGCTGATGCCAGACGCGCCTTGCTGACAACCACCGTCGTTCACAACCGTTGGTGCGGGAGTGCGCCACACTGCCACCATGCCCACAGCACGCACGCCCCCCTGGAAGAAGCCCAACCCGAAGGGGCAGAAAAAGCAGCCGCTGTCCGACGCGCAGAAGGCGGCGGCGCGGCAGCGGGCCGAGGAGAACGGCCGGCGCTACCCGAACCTGGTGGACAACATGTGGGCCGCCAAGCTGCCACGGGGCTAGCGCGCGGGCTCGTCTTCCTCCATCGGCCAGGGTTCCCAGCCGTCTTCCCGCCAAGGCACCAACGTGCGCTGCTGCATGTGGATGTTCTCCTCGGGCAGGCCACTGGCCCTGGCCAGTTCGCGCCGCAGCACGGCGGGATCGGCGCGGATGGGCATGGCGACCTGCAGCACATCACCCTGTTGGCGCACCAGCGGAGGCAGGACATCGGCGTGGTAGCCGTTGATGTAGGGCATGGGCCCGCGTGAATAGCGCGGCAGGACGATGTACTGAGGGGTGCGCACGACAACGGGCGCCCAGCGCAGCAGCAGTTCGCCGTGCTGGTGCTGCACGATGCGCACCTCGGCCACGTTGGCGGTGTAACCGAAGGCGTTGCGAACCATCACGTTGAAGCGTGCCGGGTTGGGCATCAGCCACGCCCACACGGCGATGATGGTGATGAACAGGGCTGCGCCCACGAATGACCACCACCGTGGCGCTTTCGCCTGAACCTTGTAGGTCAGCGATTCCGGATTCCTGCGCATGGCGCGCCAGTACCGTTTGCGCTGCCGGCGCGTGGGGCTGTGTGGCCCGAGCGGGGAGACCAGTACGCGGGGCGGCAGCTTGGCCAGCCGCGCATCGACCACCTTGATGAAGCCATACGCGGCCAGTGCGAACGGAATGCCGCAGGTGACCAGGCAGGCAAGCAGGTATAGCGCGTAGATCTGTGAGTCGCTCATTGCGTGGTGCGTACTGCCGTCCTGTGCAGGACGTACATGATGGCCGAGATGGACGCCGGTGTCGCTTCTGCCAGCCGACAGCGCCCCACTGCTTCGTTAGGATGCCCAACCTTTGCTGGAATGCACCGCGTGGCCTTCATGACTGCCCGCCTCCGACGCCTCTGTGGCGCCGGGTTGATGCTCTTCCTGCTGCATGGTCTGGCGCTGGCGTCGCTGGGACTGGCGGTGAGCTACTTCCACCACCGCACGCAGCTGCTGCTGGAGCCCTTCCCGATGCCACTGCTGCCAGCGTGTGGCGGCCACGATCCGGTGGCGCGCCTGCATGTGGCGGATCTGCTGCTGGCACGAGCGGGTGCGCTGGATGACTGGCAGCCCGTGCACTGGGTGGTAGTGAGCGCCCTGCTGTCATCGCTGCTGGGCGCGCTTGCGGTGAGCGTGAACCTGCTGCGCCGGACATGGGGTGGGCGCCGGCAAGGTGCCTGGGGGCTGTTCGGCCTGCATCTGCTGGTGCTGGGCCTGGCGATGCAGTTGCTGCGGCTGTACGAACAGGTGTGGACGGGCATGGTGACCGGCCTGCCGGCGGCATGCATGGTCGGTCCCACCGCCCTGGAAGACGATGCAACGAGCGGGGCACATCGCACCGTGCCGCAGATGCTGGCCGGCGCTGGCCTGCCGGTGCCACAGTTGCCGGATGCCCTGGCGATGCTGGTAAGCGCGCTGCTGCTGGCAGCGACGGTGGTGGGGATATGGCTGTGGCGGACGCTGCCGCTGTCGGCGGTGGAGTGATGCGGCGGATGGGCGCTGGCATTCGCCGCTGCAGTGCGTCAGGCTATGCCCATGGAAAAGGACATTTCCCTTGACCGGGCCAGCAGATTCCTGAGCCTGGTGCTGCGGCACGAACCGCAGAAGATCGGCCTGCAGCTGGATGCGCAGGGCTGGGCCGGCATTGATGAGCTGTTGCAGCGGCTGGGCCGGCATGGGCTGCCGCTGGACCGTGCGAGCCTGGATCGGCTGGTGCAGGAGAACGACAAGCGACGCTTTGCCATCAGTGACGATGGCCTGCGTATCCGCGCCAGCCAAGGGCACTCGATTGCGGTGGACCTTGGGCTTGCGCCGCTCGTGCCTCCGCCGTGGCTGTACCACGGCACGGTGCCGCGCTTCCTGGAGGCCATTGCCACCGAGGGCCTGCGCCCCGGAGAACGCCAGCACGTGCACCTGTCCCTGGACCGCGACACCGCCTTGCAGGTGGGTGCGCGGCGGGGTACGCCGGTGGTGCTCAGCATCGATGCCGGGCGCATGCACGGCGATGGCCATGTGTTCCACCAGTCGGAAAACGGCGTGTGGCTGACCGCGCACGTGCCGCCGAAGTACATCGCGGGATGAAGCGCCTCGCTGTTGCCCGTGGACTGGGCCCGCCGTTGTTCCTGCTGCCGGTGCTGGCCCTGTGTGCACTGGCGCTGGCCGAGGGCGGCTTGCACTTCCGTGTGCAGTACCTGCTGGAACCCGCCGCGGGCGCCTGCGCGCACCCGGACCTGGCCTCGCGCAGTGCCGTGGTGATGGCGATGGTGGAGCGGGGCCGGGCGCTGCAGCCCTGGGTGGAACTGCGCTGGATTCCCATTGCGGGTGTGCTGCTGGCCTTGCTGGCGGCCGTGCTGGCCGGCGTGTCTGCGGTACGCCACGCAGCGGGCCGGGTGCGCAGGGTCGCCATCGCTTACGTGCTGCTGCACGCGGGCGCGCTGGGCCTGGCCGGTTGGGCGCTGTACCGCGCCGAAACCGCCTGGGCACGCATGGTGAAGCTGGCGCCGGTGGTCTGCGCGCTGGACCCGGCCAATCCGGACGTGCCCCTTGCGCAGGTGCCGCAGCAGGCCTTCGCGCTGTTCATGGGCAGCAGCGCGGGCCTGCTGCACAACCCCGGGCGGTTGGCGATGGTGCTGGCGGCAGTGCTGCTGGTCGCGCTGGTGATGGGGGTGTGGCTGTGGCGCGGTGAGCGCAGGTAGAGTGTCGGTTCCCGCCGGAAACCGGATGTACTGATGCGTTCGTTGCTGCGTGCCGTGCCGTTGTTGCTGCTTTCGCTGGTGGCGCAGGCCGCTGAGGTGGATCGCCGTATCGCGGTGACCATCGACGACCTGCCGTGGGCGCGCCTGGACGAGATCGTGCCGCCTGATCTGCAGGCGCGTCATGAGGCGCTGATGGCGCAGCTGCAGCAGGCGGGCGTGCCGGTGGTGGGCTTCGTCAACGGCAACAAGCTGGAAGTGGATGGCGTGGTGCAGCCGGCGCGGGTGCAGATGCTGCGCGACTGGCGCGATGCCGGTTACGTGCTGGGCAACCACACCTGGTCGCACATGGATCTGAACGCCAAGGGCGTGGCCGCGTTCCAGCAGGATTTCCTGCGCGGTGAGGACGTACTGAAGCCGTTGCTGGCCGAGCGCGGCCAGGTGCCGCAGTGGATGCGCCATCCGTACCTGCGGGCGGGCCGCACGCCGAAGGACCGTGCGGTGATGGATACCTTCTTCGCTGAGCATGGTTACCGCATCGCGCCGGTGACCGTCGACAACGGTGAGTGGGTCTGGGCGTTCGCTTACGCCAACGTGATGAACGAACAGCCGGATTCACCCGAGCGCGCGGCCACCTTGGCGCGCCTGCGCAAGGGCTACGTGCCCTACATGCTGAACAAGCTGGACTACTACGAGCAGCAGTCGCAGGCGCTGCTGGGATATGCCCTGCCGCAGGTGTGGCTGATGCATGCCAACGAACTCAATGCAGCAACGTTTGCCGAACTGGTGGCTGCCACCAAGCGCCGCGGCTATCGCTTCATTTCGCTGGAAGAGGCGCTGCGCGACCCGGCCTATGCGCGTGGCACCGAGGGCTACGATGGCCGCTATGGCCCCAGCTGGCTGCACCGCTGGGCGATGGCCGAGAAGAAGCCGAAGGCGTACTACGGCAACGAGCCGGCAGTGCCGCAGTGGGTGAAGACGCTGGCCAAGGTCGATTACGAATGACGGCCAGCTGCTAGCCGTCAGCGCTTGACGGCCAGCACGCCATCCAGCGCCAGCTCGGCCTTGAAGCCGGCCTTCTCCAGGCGCTTGGCCACTTCGCGCGGCACGTCGCGGCCGCTGGTCAGCTTGTTCGGCGCACCGGTGTAGTGGAATAGGCGCCCGCCCTTGCGGATGACGCGGGCCAGGTGATCGTAGAACGCCTGCGAGTACAGTTCGCCGGCGATACCGAAACGCGGCGGGTCGTGCAGGATGGCATCGACGCTGTTGCTGGCCACCTGTTCGATCTGCTGCGAGACATCGCCCTGGCCGAAGTGCAGGCGGCCACCGGCGGCAGCCGACTCCGGATCGGGCGACCACGGATTGAGCGTGCGCAGCCACATGACGTCTGCGTTTTTCTCGAACGAACGGATCTGGCCGACGCCGGCTTCCAGCGCGCAGGCGGCGAAGTAGCCGAGGCCACCGCAGGTATCGAGGATGGACTTGCCGGCAGGCGCAACCAGCTCGACCTTGCGGCGCGCGTCTTCGAACGGTGACAGCTTGGAGGTCGGCAGCATCTTGATGCCGTCGATCTCGAAGGTGGGCGCGCCCCATTCGGTGGGCACCAGCTTGATGAGCGAGCCGCTGAAGCGCGAGATCGAGGCGAAGTCCTCGCCGTCCCAGTAGTACAGCGTGCGGTCCTTCAGCTTGCCCGGCCACGGGTACGGCCGGCCGCGGAAATTGAAGCCCTCGGCGTCCAGGCCGACGGTGTCCTGGCTGCGGCCCAGGTCGAGCGAGCCCTGCCAGTCGGCAGCATCCTTGTCGTGCGCGCGGCGCAGGGCATCGGCGCTGTCGCGGGTGAGCAGGGGGCCGGTGTAATGGGTCACGGCGGGTACCGGGGCTGGGCGGGGGAGGGCATGGTACCCGACCGGCCGTGAGCCCTGCAGGGACGGGTGGGGTCGGCGCTATGGCGTGCTGCTGCAGCTGGGCCATCGTCGGTCAGGCGCACCTCGTCATAGGCGCCGGTGGTGGTGACCGGCACGACGGCAAAGAGCAGCGACAGCAGCAGCATGGCGTAGCCCCCAAAAGT
Source organism: Stenotrophomonas sp. FW305-3-2-15-E-LB1 (assembly GCF_058787375.1). Lineage (NCBI taxonomy): Bacteria > Pseudomonadati > Pseudomonadota > Gammaproteobacteria > Lysobacterales > Lysobacteraceae > Stenotrophomonas > Stenotrophomonas sp. FW305-3-2-15-E-LB1. The sequence continues at coordinate 60,150 of NZ_JBYSZR010000014.1, read as the reverse complement.
GGCCAGCCTCAGGTCCGCAGCAGCGCAATACCATCAGGAAAGTTGCAGATCATTCGCACTTCACCGCATACACCGGCCCTGCACCGATCAGCAGCAGGGCCATATAGTCGCTGTCGCCCGCCTTGGCCTTCAGCGAGGCGCCCCGCTTGGTATGGAACAGGCCGAAGCCGCCAGCGCGGCGGATCAGGGCGCTGTCGATCTGTTCGGCATCGTCGCGGAAGTAGCGGGCGATGTCGGTGCGGCTGGCCTGGGTCAGTGCGTTGGGCTCGCGCTGCCAGTGGCCGTCGCGCTCGAAGGAGACAAAGTACTGCCCGCCTTCCTTGTCGATGCGGAACTCGGCGGGTTTGCGCGTGCTGGTGGTGAAGCAGCCCTGCAGGGGATCGGAGGAGAACGGCAGCTGGGTATCGCCGGAACAGGCGCCCAGCAGCAGGAAGGTGCCGGGCAGCAGCAGGCGGAGCGCGCGCATGGGATGTCCCGACGGGGCAGGTGCAGCTAGTGTAGGGCGAGGGCAGGGCCTGCCCGTACCGATAATCGGCAAGAACCAGGGAACTGCGATGGCACAGGGCAAGGCACCGTGGTGTGGGTTGGCAAGCTGGCTGGGGCTGCTGGCCGGGTGGGGCGCGGGTTGGCTGGCGGCGCTGGCCTTTGGCGGCAGCGCACCGGCGGCCGGGCTGAGCGTGGGGGTGCTGGCCTCGGCAGTGGTTGGGCTGGGGCTGGCCGTGGCGGCGCGGGCGCGGGATGAGCGCCATGCGTGGCTGGGCATCGGCGGCGCGCTGTTGAGCGCGCTGCCGTTGAAGCTCTACCTGTTGCGGATGCTGTTCAAGCTGTAGGCGCCCGCTTTGGTAGAGCCGAGCCCATGCTCGGCTGCTCTGGGCAGAACCAGCCGAGCATGGGCTCGGCTCTACAGGAAAGAACCGCGGCATCACGCCGTGCGATGGATTTCCAGCGTCACGTGCACCAGTTCTTCGTGCACGGCGAGCGCCTGGCGCAGCTGGTCGGCATCCAGATCGACATCGCTGGTGACCACGCTGGCAGCCACGGCGTACTTGCCACGGCCCACCTGCCACACATGCAGATCGGCCAGGCGTGCCGGCCAGGGCCCCTGTTCGATCACTTCGCGTACTTCCGCGACCACCGGCGCGTCCATCTGCGCATCGAGCAGCACGCGGCCGCTGTCGCGCAGCAGGCCGACGGCCCAGACCGTCACCAGCACGGCGCCAATCAGGCCCATCACCGGGTCCAGCCAGGCGGCGCCCCACAGCTTGCCGCCGAGCAGCGCAACGATGGCCAGCACCGAGGTCGCGGCGTCGGCCAGCACATGCATGTAGGCCGAGCGCAGGTTGAGGTCGTGGCCATGGGCATGACCGTGCGCGTGATCGTGGTGGTCATGGTCATGGTCGTGTCCATGCGCGTGACCATGCGCGTGGCCGTGATGGTGGTGGGGATGGCCCGGGCTGTCGTGCAGCCACCACGCGCACAGCAGGTTCACCCCCAGGCCGACCACGGCGATGAGGATGGCCTCGTCGTAGTGGATGGGCGCAGGCACCCACAGGCGCTGCAGCGACTGCACGGCCATCAGCGCGGCCACGCCGAGCAGGGCAATGGCGCTGGTGTAGCCGGCCAGGATCTCGATCTTCCAGGTACCGAAGGCAAAGCGCGGGTCGTGCGCGTAGCGCCGTGCGCAGCGGTAGGCGAACACCGAGAGGCCGAGCGCCAGGGCGTGCGAGCTCATGTGCCAGCCATCGGCGAGCACGGCCATGGAGTTGAACCACCAGCCGCCGAAGATCTCGATGAACATCATGCTGACGGTGAGCCACATGGCACGGCGGGTATTGCGTTCGGCCAGTGGATTGCCGTCGTCGAAGCGATGGTCGTGGCGGCGGGAGGCGGCGAGGGCGTCCAGGTGCATGGGGGCATTCATGAGTGGAAGGATACCCCCATAGGGTATACGATACGGCCATGGCACATGTACACAAGAACCGGAAACAACTGCTGACCCGGGTGCGCCGCATCGGCGGCCAAGTGGCGGCGCTGGAGCAGGCACTGGACCGCCCGGAGGGCGCGGCAGGCGACTGCGCGGACGTGCTGGTGCAGGTGGCTGCCGTGCGTGGCGCGGCGCACAGCCTGCTGATGGAGCTGCTGCACGAGCACCTGCAGGAACACGTGGTGGCTGCCGAAGACCCGCAGCAGCGGGCGGCGGAAGCCGAAGTACTGGTGGAACTGCTGCGCCGCTACGGCAAATAGCGGAGCAGTCGAGCGAGCTCGACTCTACGCACCCCTCGGTAATGCCGGCCGCTGGCCGGCAGTCCGTCGCTGCGTCGTGGCCGTTTAATGTTATATAGTAACATTTCCATCCACAGCCCTTCGCCCCGCATGAACCCTGTTTCCCGCGCCGACCGCCGCCTGCCGGTCACCGTGCTGTCCGGCTTCCTGGGGGCCGGCAAGACCACGTTGCTCAACCAGATCCTGCGCAACCGCGATGGCCTGCGCGTGGCGGTCATCGTCAACGACATGAGCGAGGTCAACATCGATGCGCAGCTGCTGCGCGACGGTGGTGCCGAGCTGCGCCGCACCGAGGAAACGCTGGTGGAGTTCAGCAACGGCTGCATCTGCTGCACCCTGCGCGACGACCTGCTGCAGGAAGTACGCCGCCTGGCCGATGCCGGGCGCTATGACTACCTGCTGATCGAATCCACGGGTATCGGCGAGCCCATGCCGGTGGCTGCCACCTTCGCCGTACGCGACGAACAGGGCTTCAGCCTGAGCGACATCGCGCGCCTGGACACGATGGTGACCGTGGTCGATGGCAGCGCGTTCCTCGCTGATTTCGGATCGACCCTGCGCCTGGCCGAGCGCGGCCAGCAGGCCGGCCCGGACGATGATCGCGGCGTGGTGGACCTGCTGTGCGAGCAGGTGGAGTTTGCCGATGTGATCGTGGTGAGCAAGGTCGACCGGGCCGATGAGGACGTGCTGCAGGACACGCTGGCGGTGCTGCGCGGGCTGAACCGCGATGCGAAGCTGCTGCTGTCCTCGTTTGGCGATGTACCGCTGCGCGAGCTGCTGGACACCGGACGCTTTGACTTCGACCGTGCACAGCAGGCACCAGGCTGGGTGAAGGAACTGCGCGGCGAGCACACGCCGGAAACCGAGGAGTACGGGATCGGCAGCTTCGTCTATCGCTCGCGCCGGCCGTTCCACCCGGGGCGTTTCGCCCGCGCACTGCAGGAGGGCATGCCCGGGGTGATCCGCAGCAAGGGCTGGTTCTGGCTGGCCAACCGCATGGACTGGGTGGGCGAGTTGAGCAGCGTGGGGGCGGCGACGCGTACGCAGGCGGCTGGCTTCTGGTACGCGGCGCGCGAGCGCGTGCGTGCCGGCAATGAGGACACCACGCCGCTGTTGCCGCCGACACCGCTGCCGTACAGCGACCTGGGCTGGGCGCGGCAGCAGGCCGACTGCTGGAGCGCGCCGCTGCCGGGGCGGGAGGAATTTCCGGATGGCGAGGCACACGCGGCGATGGCCCGCCTTTGGCACCCGCTCTGGGGCGACCGCAGGCAGGAGCTGGTGGTGATCGGCGTGCACATGGATGAGCGTGCGGTGCGCGCGGCGTTGGATGCGTGCCTGCTCAACGACAGCGAACTGCGCGCGGGGCCGTTGTTGTGGCAGCAGTTGCCGCAGGCGTTTCCGGTGTGGAAGCGCTGAGGGCAGAAGCAGCCACGCGTGGCGTGGCTCTACTGGGCCGTGCCATCCACGCGTGGCGTGGCTCTACAACGCGTCGCGCCACTGCCAGCAATCGCTGCCCACCTGCAGCACCTGCGTTGGCTGCAACGCATGCAGCAGGTGGGTGTCATGGCTGACCATCACCAAACCGCCTTCCCACGCACCCAGCAGCGATTCCAGTGCCTGTAGTGCCGTCAGGTCCAGCGCGTTGCCGGGCTCGTCCAGCAGCAACAGCTGCGGCGCGGGTTGCGCGTAGAGCACGCTGGCCAGGGCACCCTTCACCCGCTCGCCGTCGCTGAGGCTGCTGGCGGGGCGCTGGATGCGGTGTGCATCCAGCCCGAGCAGGGCCAGCCGTGTGCGCAGCTCGGCCGGGTCGGCGGCCGCGTTGGCTGCCTGTACGGTCTCCAGAATGCTGCGTTCGCCAGCCAGGGCCAGCAGCTGCTGGTCGAGCAGGGCCAGCGGTGCGTGCCGCTGCACCTCGCCCGCACGCGGCTGCAGCTGCCCGGCCAGTACGCGCAGCAGCGTGGATTTGCCGCTGCCGTTGTCGCCCACCACGGCGATGCGCTGGCCACGGCGGATCTCCAGCTGCAGCGGTGCGCTGCAACCGTGCGGCAGCACCAGATCGTGTGCCTGCAGCAGGCGCGCGCTGCCACGTTCGCCATCGCTGGCAAACAGGGCAAGTTCGGGGGCGGCCTGCACGGCTGCCGCCGCGCTGCGCAGCTGCTGCGCGCTGGCCTGCAGGCGGTCGGCCTGGATCTGCTGCGCGCGGCCCAGGGTGGCCTCCGCACGCTGTTTCTGCCCGCCCAGCAGGATCGGTGCCTGGTTGGCCTGCTTGGCATCGCGGTTGCCGCGCGCTTGCCGCTGCTGCTGGCGTTCGTGCTGTTCGCGCGCGCTGCGTTGCTGCTGGCGGTGCTGCGCGCGGGCATGGTCGAGCTGCGCGGCGGCGGCATCGCGCTCGGCCGCGCGCGCGTCGGCATAGTGCTGCCAGGGCCCGCCATAGCGGTGCAGCCCGCGTGCATCCAGTTCCACGATCTGCTGCATGTTGGCCAGCAGTTCGCGGTCGTGGCTGATGACCAGCAGTCCACCCGGCCAGCGCTGCAGCTGCTGGTACAACTGCTGGCGGTTGCGCGCATCCAGATGATTGCTGGGCTCGTCGAGGATGAGCCAGTCGGCACCGCTGGCCCATGCGCCGGACAGGGCCACGCGCATGGCCTGGCCGCCACTGAGGCGTGCGGCTGGCTGGGTGGGCTGCAGGTCATCGGGCAGGCCGAGGGCATGCCACTGCTGCTGCAGGCGTTCGCGCAGGTCCCAGCGGTCGCCGACGCAGGCGAAGTCCGCTTCGTCGATGCTGCCGGCTTCGATGCGCGCCAGCGCTGCCAGTGCATCACCGACGCCGGCCAGTTCGCCGACCGAGCCGCGTGGCGGATAACCGGGCGTGGGCAGCAGGAAGACCCGGCCGCTGCTGCGTACCTGCCCACTGTCGGGCAGAAGTTGCCCGGCCAGCAGGCGCGCGAGCACGCTCTTGCCGGTGCCATTGGCGCCGACGAGGCCGGTGGCCACCGGTTCAAAGGAAAACGACAGTTCGGAAAACAGCGATCGGCCATCGGCCAACCGATAGGACACGCGATCGAGCGCGAGGGAATGCGTGGTCATGCGACCTCCATGGGATGCCTGGTTCTCCCCTGCGCACAGGGGCGGGAAGAGTCGGGCCGTCTAGTGCAAAGACGGCGGCATCACTGGCGCATCGGTCGCGAGCCTCTTGGAGGAATGAGGGGGGATTATAGCGCTGGTGGCTGAATGGTCGCGGTGGCGATGCCCCTTCATCCACGCATGGCGTGGATCCACTGAAACGTCGTGGCGATGCCCCTTCATCCACGCATGGCGTGGATCTACTGAATCGTCGTGGCGATGCCCCCGTCATCCACGCATGGCGTGGATCTACCGGGCTACGGGACGGTATCCAGGCGCGCGCTGATGAAATCGATGAACACCCGCAGCTTCGGCAGCACGTGGCGGCCGGAGGGCCACAGCAGGTGGAAGGTGCCGCGGGAATGCACGTGCCCATCGAGCACGGTGACCAGGCGGCCCTCGGCGAGGGCATCGCGGACCGAGTGCACCGGCACGAAGGCCAGGCCGATATCGCGCAGGGCCAGCTCCACCCGTGCCTCGATGGTATTGGCGACCATGTGCACGGGCAGGTCCTGCGCGGCCTGCTGGTCCGGCCACTGGACCGGCCACGGCTCGAGCTTGCCGCTGCTGGGGAACTTGTAATGCAGCAGGGTGTGCTGCAGCAGGTCGGCCGGGGCCTTGGGCACGCCGCGCCGCTGCAGGTAGGACGGTGAGGCGACGATGCGCCGTGGAAACACGCCCAGGCGCCGGGCGTTCATCCGCGAATCACTGGGTTCGCCGACGCGCAGCACGGCATCGAAGCCTTCCTCGATGACATCGACCAGGCGGTCGCTGAAATCCAGGTCGAGACGGATGTCCGGATAGGCGGCCATGAAATCGGCCAGCAACGGCAGGGTCAGGTCGCCCACCAGCGGCAGGCTGATGCGCAGCGTGCCGCTGGGTGCGGCGTGCGGCTGGGCCAGTTCGGTGCGTGCAGCATCGCGCTCGGCGAGGATGCGGCGGCAGCGCGCCAGGAACAGCTGGCCTTCTGCGGTGAGGGTGATGCTGCGCGTGCTGCGGTGGAACAGGCGTACGCCCAGTGCGTGCTCCAGCCGTGCCACGCATTTGCCGGCAGCCGAGGCGGAGATGCCCTGCAGGCGGCCGGTCTCGACGAAGCTGCGGGTGTCGGCGGCATGCACGAAGGTCTGCAGGTTGGCGAGGTTGTCGAGGACGGACATGGGCGGCGCAGCGGGAAAACCGCAGGGTAGGGCCAGTTGCAGCGTGCGGCTAGCGGGTCGTTGCAACACTGCGGTTCAACACCGCTGCGCTGGCAGCCCGCCCGTGCTGTCCGTGCAGGGCGCCGATTGCGGACCCGCCGGTCCGCGAAGCGCGGAGCGCCGCCCCGCTTTTTGCAGCGGCGCGCGCTGCCTAAGGTGGCGGCCCTCCCCCCAAGGATTGCCCCATGAATACTCTTCCTGTCGACGCATCCACGTCCACACTGCCCGGCGTGGACCGTGTACTGCAGCAGGCCCACCCGCAGCGCCTGGTGGGTGCGGTGGTGCTGGTGCGCGAACACGGCGTGCTGCGCCATGCCAGCGCCAGCGGCCTGGCCGACCGCGAGGCGGGTACGCCGATGCAGCGCGACCAGCTGTTCCGCCTGGCCTCGGTGAGCAAGCCGCTGCTGACCACGGTGATCCTGCGCCTGGTGGCCGACGGCGTGCTCGATCTGGATGCGCCGGTGCAGCGTTGGCTGCCGACGTTCCGCCCGGCGCTTGGCGATGGCAGCGTGCCGCCGATCAGCCTGCGGCAGCTGCTGAGCCATAGCAGTGGCCTGGGCTACCGCTTCCTCGAAGCCGACGCCGCAGGGCCCTATGCGCGTGCCGGCGTCAGCGATGGCATGGACGCCAACCCGGTGAGCCTGCAGGACAACGTACAGCGCATCGGCCAGGTACCGCTGTTGTTCGCACCGGGCAGCCAGTGGCTGTATTCGCTGGGCGTGGATGTGGCCGGTGCGGTGGCCGAAGCGGCGAGCGGGCAGACGCTGCAGCAGCTGTTTGATCGCCTGCTGGCACAGCCCCTGGGCCTGCGCGATACCGGCTTCAGCACCGCGCAGGGCGCGCGTCTGGCCACCGCCTATGCCAATGATGTGCCGCAGCCGCATCGCCTGCAGGAGGGCGAGATCGTCGCGCCGTTCGATGGCACCGTGGGCATCGAGTACAGCCTGGCACGCGCCACCGATGCCAGCCGTTATGCCTCGGCGGGCGCTGGCCTGATCGGCAGCGCCGATGACGTAATGACCGTGCTGGAGGCCCTGCGCGATGTGCAGGCGTCTGCCGTGCTGCCGCCAGCGCTGGTGGCCGAGATGGGCCGCCCGCAGGTGGGCGGGCAGGGGCCAGCCGATCCGCCGGGCTGGGGCTTCGGCCTCGGCTTTGCGGTGCTGCGCGACCCGGCCGCATCAGGCACGCCGCAGGGCGTGGGCACGTGGCGCTGGGGCGGTGCCTACGGCCACAGCTGGTTCGTCGACCCGGCGCGCGGCCTCAGCGTGGTGGCGCTCACCAATACCCTGTACGAGGGCATGCACGGCGCGTTCGTCGATGACCTGCGCGATGCGGTGTACCGCGATCTGGAGGCCGCGCGATGAGCGGCCATGCCATCGACGCATCATCGCCTGCGGGTGAAGCAACGCGGTTGCCGTGGAACGGCCTGCTGGCCCTGGCCGGGGGCAGCTTCATCACCCTGCTGACCGAGACCCTGCCGGCTGGCGTGCTGCGGCCGATGGGGCAGAGCCTGGGCGTGAGCGATGCGGCCGTGGGCCAGCTGGTGAGCGTGTATGCACTGGGGTCGGTGCTGGCGGCGTTGCCCATGACCGCGCTGACCCAGCGGATGCCCCGCCGGCCGTTGCTGCTGGCGGCGATTGCCGGCTTCGTTGTGGTCAACGCACTGACGGCGCTGACCAGCAACTACACGCTGCTGCTGGTGGTGCGCTTCCTGGCAGGCGTGGGGGCGGGCCTGCTGTGGTCGCTGGTGGCGGGCTATGCCGCGCGCATGGTGGTGCCGGCGCTGCAGGGACGGGCGATTGCGGTGGCGATGGTGGGTTCGCCGCTGGCGTTGTCGCTGGGCGTGCCGGCGGGCACGCTGCTGGGCCAGCAGATCGGCTGGCGCTGGGCGTTCGGCCTGATGGCGCTGCTGGCGGTGCTGCTGCTGGGCTGGGTGCGCTGGGCGGTGCCTGCACTGCCGGCGGCGGGCGGCGGCCAGCGGGTGCCGCTGGGCACGGTGTGGCGCCTGCCCGGCGTGCGCAGCACCCTGCTGGTGATGGCGCTGTATGTGCTGGCGCACAACGTGCTGTACACCTACATCGAGCCGCTGGCGATCCTGGCCAACGCGCAGCACTGGCTGGACCGCGTGCTGCTGGCCTTTGGCGTGGCCGCCGTTGCAGGCATCGGCATTGCCGGCTGGGGCGTGGATCGCCACCTGCGCGCGCTGGTGTGGGCGGCGGTGGCCGGTTTCGTGCTGGCGGTGGCGGCGCTGCTGCTGTGGCCGGGCGTGCCGCAGGTGCTGCTGGTGGCGAGCGTGCTGTGGGGCGTGGCGTTTGGCGCGGTGCCGACGCTGTTCCAGACCGCCGTGGCCCGCCGTGCCGGTGCCGCGGCCGACCTGGCGCAGTCGATGCTGGTGACCGGCTGGAACCTGGCGATTGCCGCAGGCGGCGTGGCGGGTGGCGTGGTGCTGCAGTCGGTCGGCGCAGGGCAGCTGGCGTGGTTGCCGCTGCTGTTGCTGGCCGTGTGCGCGGCGTGGTTGTGGGCGCGGCCGAAGGCCTGGGCGTAGCGGCGGTTGCATGGCGTTGCCGGCCAGCGGCCGGCACTACCAGGGCTGCGTCATCCACGCATGGCGTGGATCTACTGAGCGCAGCGACCCGCGTTTTTCTTTGCTCTTTCTGTTGATTCCGTGGTGTGACGCCGCAGCAATGTGTCAGAGGACGGGGCGGTGGGGCTCGCGGGGGTGTCTGCCGCATGGATGCGGCGGACAAGCCTCCATGGATGGATTCACGGCGTCCCCCGCGAGCCCCACCGCCCCGGCCAAGCACGCGATCATTGCGCACGCCGCCCCGCCACGAGGGGCTCCGCCGTTGGCCGTCATTCTTCCGCGCCGGCCTGTTCGATCGGCACGCTGCGTGGGTTCTGCATGTCCTCGCGCGCTGCGCCGTAGCGCTGCTGGCGCTGGTGGTGGAAGGCGATGAACGCATCGCGCGGCAACGGGCGCGAGAACAGCCAGCCCTGCCCGAACTGCACCTGCTGGCTGTGCAGGTAGGCCAGCTGCGGTTCGGTTTCCACGCCTTCGGCCACCACCCACAGGCCCAGTTCCCTGGCCATGTCGATGATGTGCGGGGTGACCGGGCTGGTGGCGCTCTCGGTGCCGATGGCATCGACGAACGACTTGTCGATCTTCAGCGCATCCAGCGGCAGCTGTTCCAGGTACTGCAGGCTGGAATAGCCGACGCCGAAATCGTCGATGGCGATGCTGTGGCCGGCGCGGCGCGCAGCGGCCAGCATGGTGCGTGCACGGTCGGCATCGAGGAAGCCGCGTTCGGTGGCTTCCAGCCAGATCTGCTGCGGCAGGATGCCGCTGCCGGCCATGCGCTGGGTGATCGACTTCAACGCGCGGCCGCTGATGATGTCCTCGGCCGCAAGGTTGATGGCGATGTGCGCGCTGCGGTCCTGCACCAGCAGATCGCGCATGTCCGACACCACGTTCTCGATCACCAGGTCGGTGAGCGCGGTGATCAGGCCGTGCTCCTCGGCCAGCGGCACGAAGATGTCCGGCCGCACCTGGGTGCCGTCGGGGCGCTGCCAGCGCACTAGGGCTTCGGCGCCGACGCAGATGCCGGTCTCCAGCTCGATGATGGGCTGGTAGTGCAGGTACAGCTCGCGGCGGCGGATGGCGATGGCCAGCTCGCCACGCAGCGAGAGGCGGCGGCGCGACAGCCAGATCACCACGCCGGTGCCGATGCCGGCCAGCAGCAGCCCCACCGGCACGAACAGCCACGCCTGCTGGCGGAAGGTGGCCGCCAGCGCGGTGCGCGGCCCGGTGGCGATGGCCAGCCACTCGTTGTTGCGGGCGGTGGCGTACAGGGTGTCGTTGTCGAGGCCCTCGCCGGGCTCGCGCAGCAGCCGCGCCAGCAGGGCCTCGTCGATGCCGCTCTGCTTGGACAGCAGGCGGCCGTCGGGGCTGGCCAGGGCCAGGCGCACCTGCGGGTCGGCGATGACATCAACGAAACGGCGCGGGTCGACCAGCGTGTCGTAGGAGCCGTACAGGATGGACAGCACCTTGCGCTGCTCGGTGGCCTGCGGGCGCACGTCCACCTTGATGCCGGCCCCATCGCTGGTGACATGGTCCGGGGTGGGCTGGGCGACATCCCCCTCGAACGCACCCCACGAGGTGCACCGCAGCTTGCCCGCTTCGAAATAACCCATCTGGTCGACCGAGGGCGTGGTCATCACCAGCGTCTGCAGGCGCCGCACGTGCGCGGCGCTGCACGGGGGCAGGCGCGACGCTTCGGCGGACTTCAGCACGGCCAGCGATTCCTGGTAGGAGACGTCGGCGCGACGCAGGGTGCGTTCGGCGATCTCGTGCAGGCGCCGCTGTTCCAGGCCGACGGCGCTGTTCCAGGTGGCATAGACCATCGCGGCGATCGGCACGATGGCCACCAGGATCGACAGCACGGTCGCCCCGATGATGACGCCCAGGCGGCTCATGGCAGGGTTTCCAGCGGGCGGGGCAGGGCGCTGCGCATGGCGGGCCGGTCCTTGGTCGGATGCGCTATCTGAGCATGTTGCAGCGCCGGGGGAAATGGGCAGGGCCACGAAGGGGGGCGCATTGGGATGAAAGCGCTGCGATTTGACGCGTCCACCCAGCGGGACGCTGGCGCCCGGCGCCGCAGAGGGCTACCGTCGGGGACTTCACCCGCCCCTTCCCGCGCCCATGACCGAGCCCGCCACGCCCCCCGAACACCTGCGCCGCAGCCTGTCCAACCGCCACCTGCAACTGATCGCCATCGGCGGTGCCATCGGTACCGGCCTGTTCATGGGGTCGGGCAAGACCATCAGCCTGGCCGGCCCGTCCATCCTGTTCGTCTACCTCATCATCGGCGCGATGCTGTTCTTCGTGATGCGCGCGATGGGCGAGCTGCTGCTGTCCAACCTGCAGTACAAATCCTTCATCGATTTTTCCACCGATCTGCTCGGCCCCTGGGCCGGGTTCTTCTGCGGGTGGACGTACTGGTTCTGCTGGATCGTCACCGCCATCGCCGATGTCATCGCCATCGCCGCCTATGCGCAGTTCTGGTTCCCCGAACTGCAGGCATGGATACCCGCACTGCTGTGCGTGATGCTGCTGCTGGGCCTGAACCTGGTGACGGTCAAGCTGTTCGGCGAAATGGAATTCTGGTTCGCGCTGATCAAGATCGTGGCCATCTGCGCGCTGATCATCACCGGTGCCGGCCTGGTCGCGTGGGGCTTCACCTCGCCCAGCGGGCATACCGCTTCGCTGTCCAACCTGTGGAATGACGGCGGCATGTTCCCGATGGGCCTGGTCGGCTTCTTCGCCGGTTTCCAGATCGCGGTGTTCGCCTTCGTCGGCATCGAGCTGGTGGGCACCACCGCCGCCGAAACCGCTGACCCGGAGCGCAACCTGCCCAAGGCGATCAACTCGATCCCGGTGCGCATCATCATCTTCTACGTGCTGGCCCTGGTGGCGATCATGGCGGTGACGCCGTGGCGCCAGGTGGTGCCGGACAAGAGCCCGTTCGTGCAGCTGTTCGTGCTGGCCGGCATTCCCGCCGCGGCCAGCCTGATCAACTTCGTGGTGCTGACCTCGGCCACCTCGTCGGCCAACAGCGGCATCTTCTCCACCAGCCGCATGCTGTACGGCCTGGCCGAAGAGGGCCACGCCCCGCGCGGCCTGTCGCGCCTGTCGCGCGCGGCGGTGCCGGCCCGCGGCCTGCTGTTCTCGTGCCTGTGCCTGCTGGGCGGCACCCTGCTGATCTACCTGATCCCGAACCTGGTGACCGCCTTCACCCTGGTGACGACGCTGGCGACGGTGCTCTTCATCTTCGTCTGGTCGCTGATCCTGGTGGCCTACATGGTCTACCGCCGCCGCTACCCGGAACGCCATGCGGCGTCGATCTTCAAGATGCCCGGCGGCGTCGCCATGTGCTGGGCGTGCCTGGTGTTCTTCGCTGGCGTGCTGGTGCTGCTGAGCCTGCAGGCCGACACCCGCCAGGCCTTGGTGGCCAGCCCGGTGTGGTTCGTGCTGCTGGGTGTGGGGTATTGGCTGCGGAGGCGGGCGGGGTAGCGTCGACCGTTGGTCGACTATCGCGCGCAGCGCGGGGTTTTCGCGTTCTGATCGGGAGAGCAGTCGACCAACGGTCGACTCTACCGGGATTCACCCGGAATTAGCGGGCGCGGCCGGATCATCCGGCCGCCATGACCCTCCGCCTCGTCCTCATTGCGCTGTTGCTGCTGCCGGGCCTGGCCAGCGCCCGCACGGTCTACCGCTGCGTGCAGGGCAACACGGTCAGCCTGGCCACCGCGCCGGAGCCAGGCTCGCGCTGTACGCCGAAGGAGATCGACGACAACGCCATCCAGATCCCCAACCTGTGGGGCAACATGGGCGTGTTCAGCGGCGTGCTGTACGAACGCGAGCAGGACGGAGCACTGGTCTATTCCACCCGCAACCTGCCCGGTTCGCGCGTGTTCCTGAAATTCACCGTCGCCACCCCGCCCGGTGAGCCGGCCCACGAAGGCCTGGGCAGGGTCGGCAAGCCGCAGCTGGCCCAGCATGCCAAACAGTTCAAGGCGGCCGCCAAGGCTACCGGTGTCGACGACGCCTGGCTGCGCGCGATCGCCCATGCCGAGAGCAACTTCGATGCGCTGGCCGTGTCCAGCAAGGGCGCGCAGGGGGTGATGCAGCTGATGCCCGATACCGCGCTGGAGTACGGCGTGCGTGATCCGTTTTCGCCGCAGCAGTCCATCGACGGCGGTGCCCGCTACATGCGTGCGCTGCTGCGGCGCTACAACGGCGATCGCGCGCTGTCGGCGGCCGCCTACAACGCCGGCATCGGTGCGGTGACCCGCTACAAGGGCGTGCCGCCGTATGCCGAAACCCTGGCCTACGTGGACAAGGTGATGGCGCTGTACGCGCGCTACCGGGAAGCGATGGGCATCCGCAGCGAAGTGCCGGCGAAGTAGCATCCCTGCGCGTGACCTGTGGGTGTGGCGGGACTCGGGCGCAGCGTCTATCGTCGTGGCCTCTTTCAGGGCAGGGCGAACGCGAGCGATGGCACGGCGGCAATGGATGGCGGTGGGTGTGGTGGTGGCAACGGCAGCTGCGCTGGCCGCGACCTGGTGGGAACGCCCCGCACAGGCACCGGACACGCCCGTTGGCCCGCAACCCACGCCGCTGGCCTGGACTGCGCAGATCGAGCCACTGGCCGGTGATGGCCACCCCGGCGACCGCGACGGCGCCTCGGCGCAGGCACGTTTCGCCGAACCCTATGCGCTGCTGCGCACCGCCGATGGCAGCGTGTACTTCACCGATGCCGGCGACAACAACCGCATCCGCCGCCTGCTGGCCGATGGCCGCGTTGAAACGGTGGTCGGGCAGGCCGAGGGCCTGGCCGATGGGCCGGGTCTGCAGGCCCGCTTCAATACGCCGTCGGGCATCGCCGCCGATGCGCAGGGCAACCTGTACGTGGCCGACACCGGCAATCACGCGATCCGCCGCATCGGCACCGATGGCCAGGTGACGACCGTGGCCGGTGGCACCCAGGGCTTCGCTGATGGCCCGGCGGCGCAGGCGCGCTTCGATGGCCCGATGGGTATTGCCGTGGACGCGCAGGGCCAGGTGTTCGTGGCCGATACCTGGAACGACCGCATCCGGGTGATCGGCACCGATGGCAACGTGCGCACCCTGGCCGGTGGCGATCGCCCCGGCTTCGCCGATGCGGTGGCGGGCGAGGCCCGCTTCGACACACCGGTGGCGCTGGCCTTCGATGCGCACGGTGCGCTGCTGGTGGCCGACTTCTTCAACAACGCGGTGCGCCGCGTCGGTGCCGATGGCACGGTCAGCACCGTGGTCGGCAACGATGGGGTGATCAACGGACCGCTGTCGCTGGCCACGACCCACGATGGCGTGCTGTACGTGGGTGATTTTGCCGGGCGCCTGGTGCAGGTGACCCCGCAGGGCCACCAGGTGACGCTGATCGGCAACGACCGCCTGCCACGCCTGGCGCGACCCAGCGGGCTGGCCGTGGAAGACGACGGCAGCCTGCTGGTGGCCGACGCCGCCGGCTATCGCGTGCACCGCGTGCGCCCGCTGGCGGTGGGCGCGCTGCCCGCGCCCGCGCTGGTGGGCCCGGCTGCGGATGCCGCACTGCCCGACACCGGCGGTCGCTGGCCGCTGGCCCCGCAGGAGGGCTGGCATGAAGTAGTCGGCACGCTGGGCGAAGTGCGCGGCACCTTCACCGGCGAGAGCCGCCACCACCTGCACGGCGGCTTCGACGTGCGCGGCGACGTCGGCCAGACCGTGCTGGCCATCGCCGACGGCAAGATCAGCAGCCCGATCGCGGCCTGGAGCCTGGGTGGCCAGGCCGAAGGGCTGGCGGTGGGGCGCTTGAACTACATCCACATGCGCGTGGGCCGCACGCCCGCCGGCCAGCCGTTCGACGCGCGCTGGCAGCCGCTGTACGGCGAGGACGGCAAGCTGGAGCGCATCCGCGTGCGCCGTGGCACGCGCATCCACGTCGGCGACCGCCTGGGCAGCATCAACAGCCAGGCGCACGTCCACCTGCAGGTGGGCACCAGCGGTTTCGAGACCAATGCGGTGGCGCTGGGCTTCACCGGTTACGCCGATCACTTCGCACCGAGCATCACCGATGTCAGCCTGCTGGATGACAACGACCAGCCGCTGGCCGCCGGCAGCGATGGCGTGGTGATGCTGGCCCGGCAGGGGCGTGGCGTGCAGATCGTGGTGGAAGCGTGGGACCAGGTGGACAACAACCTGCCGCGCCGCCGCCTGGGGCCGTACCAGGTGGGTTACCAGATCCTCGATGCCGCCGGGCAGCCGCTGCAGGGCTACGAGCAGCCGCGCTGGAACATCGTGTTCAACCGCATGCCGCCGCAGAAGCAGGCGGTGAAGGTGGCCTATGCGCCGGACAGCGGCATCACCGTGCATGGCAGTGCGGTCACGCGGTTCCGTTACCTGGCCACCAACACCGTGCGCGACGGGTTGATGGAAACCGGGCGCTGGCAGCCGGCTGCCTTGCCGCCGGGCGAGTACATCATCCGCGGCAGTGCGCGCGACTACAGCGGCAATGAAGGCATCGGCAGGCGCGAGATCAGGGTGCGGCTGCTGCCATAGCCGCCGGTGCGCCGCAGCGTTCGCGCTCGGCGTCCATGTCTTCCAGTGGCCGCACCTCGATGCTGCCGAAGCGCGCCCACGGGAAATCACGGGCGATTCGCATGGCTTCGTCACGGTCGCGTGCGCGGATGAGGTTGAAGCCGGCCAGCAGTTCGCGGGTTTCGGCGAAGGGGCCATCGAGCACGCGGCTGTGGCCATCGCGCACGCGCAGGGTCTGGGCGGTGTCGACGGGTTGCAGCTTCTGCGCGGCGAGCAGGGTGCCTTCGGCCTGCAGTTGATCGGCGTGGGCGAGGCAGTCGCGCATCAGGGCATTGAATTCTTCGCTGGGCAGGGCCTGCAGCAGGGCGGGTTCGATGTAGATGAGGAGCAGGTACTGCTGCATGGCACGGTCCTGGCGGGGGAGGGGTTACATGATGGCGCAGGTTTGCCTGCGGGCATGCTGCAGCGCGAAAGGCCGCCTGCGGCGGGGGATCGGCGAACGGCGGGGCCCCTCCGTGGTGGGTTGCTGAAAGCTGGGGAAACTGAGGGTTGGCCGGGAGGGTGGGTTGGCTGGGGGACGCCGTGAATACGTCCCTGTAGGCTCGGTCGCCGCATCCATGCGGCTCACGCCCCCAGCCAACCCACCCTCCCGGCCACGGACACGTTCCCGCGCGCCCACCACGGAAAATCAACAGAAAAGAGCAAAAGCGGGTCGCTTCGCTCGCACAGCCGAGGCCGCCAGCGCACTGCTTTGGCCGTTGCTTCTGCTTTTGCCTTCTTCTCTTGATTTTCCGTGGTGGAGGCCGCGGGAAACTGTCAGAGGCCGGGTGGGTAGGCGGGGCGGGGGTGTCCGCGGCATGGATGCCGCGGCCAAGCCCCCAGGGATGGGTTCACGGCGTCCCCCGACCCGTCTACCCACCCGGCCAACCCCGGTAATCGAGCAACCCAACCCCACCACGGAGGGGCTCCGCCGTTCGCCGATCCCCCGCCGCAGGCGCGCCTTCCGCGCAGGAAAAAAAATTCCTGCAGACCTGTCGATTCCCGTCCCCCCGGTTCGTCGTACCAGATGAAGGGCACGCAGAACGCCGCCCACGGGAGACCCGCATGAAAGTCATGGTCATCGTCAAAGCCAACACCGATTCCGAAGCCGGCCGCCTGCCCAGCGAAGCGGAACTGGCCGAAATGGGCGCCTACAACGAACAACTCGTCGCCGCCGGCATCATGCTCGCCGGCGAAGGCCTGCACGCCACCGCACGCGGCCGCCGCATTCATTTTGGCGCCGCCGCCCCGCAGGTGCAGGCCGGGCCGTTCGGGCCGCCCAGCGAGCAGATCGCCGGCTTCTGGCTGTGGAACGTGCGCTCGCTGGACGAGGCCGTCGAATGGGCCAGCCGCGCCCCGTTCGGCGCCGGCGGCACCCTCGAGCTGCGCCCGCTGATCACCGCCGAGGATTTCGGCGAAGCCTTCACTCCCGAATTACAGCAGCAGGAACAGCGTCTGCGGGAACAGCTCGCAGATTGATCGGATTGACCCGACCCTTCGCCGGGAATGACCCGGCGCTTCCACCCAACGGAGCACTGCCATGAAACTGATTCCCTTCCTTGGCTTCAGCGGCCAGGCCCACGATGCGATGGCCTTCTATGCCAAGGCTCTCGGTGGCCAGGTCACCTCGGAAATGAAGTACCGCGACATGCCGCCTTCCGACGGCTCGCCAGGCTGCAATGAAATGCCCGCCGAGACCCTCGACCATGTGGCGCACAGCCAGCTGGAGATCGACGGCGCGATCCTGATGGCGGCTGATGGCCCGGGTGGCGGCGAGGGCGGGTCGACCACGATCAATGTCGACGTCGGCAGCATCGAGGAAGCCGAGCGCGTGTTTGCCGCGCTGGCCGAGGGCGGGCAGGTGCAGATGCCCATTGCCGAAACCTTCTGGGCCCATCGCTGGGGCATGCTGATCGACCGCTACGGCAAGCCGTGGATGGTCAACTGCATGAAGCAGCCCTGATCCATTCCACCCCCCATCACCCACCACCCGCACAGGAACCGCAACGATGA
This sequence comes from Stenotrophomonas sp. FW305-3-2-15-E-LB1, assembly GCF_058787375.1. NCBI lineage: Bacteria > Pseudomonadati > Pseudomonadota > Gammaproteobacteria > Lysobacterales > Lysobacteraceae > Stenotrophomonas > Stenotrophomonas sp. FW305-3-2-15-E-LB1. The sequence continues at coordinate 42,381 of NZ_JBYSZR010000014.1, read as the reverse complement.
GCGCACCGCAACCGCAGATGATCTTCGTCAACCTGCCCGTGCAGGACCTGCAACAGTCCAAGGACTTCTTCAGCGCGCTGGGCTACAGCTTCAACCCGGCGTACACCAACGAAGATGCCGCCTGCATGGTCATCAGCGAGAGCATCTTCGTGATGCTGCTGGTCAAGCCGTTCTTCCAGCAGTTCACCAACAAGGCCATCGCCGATGCGCATGCGCAGACCGAGGTGATCACCTGCCTGTCGGCGGATAGCCGCAAGGCGGTGGACGTGATGGTGGACAAGGCGGTGGCCGCCGGTGGCAGCGAACCGCAACCGGCGCGCGATTACGGTTTCATGTACCAGCGCGGCTTCCAGGACCTGGATGGCCACCTGTGGGAAATCGCACACATGGAGGGCGAGCCGGGTTGATGGCCGCTGCTTGCCGCTGGCGCTTGTGCGGGCACGGCCTGCGTGCTGTGATCGGCGCATGACCGAGCCCGCCCTGAGCCAGCGCCTGGAAACCCTCTGGCGGATGGAATCGCCGGTATTGATCGCGCGCCTTGCGCGGCTGCTCGGCGGTGATGTCGGCCGCGCCGAGGAGCTGGCACAGGACACCTGGCTGGCCGCGCTGGAGCGCTGGCCGGCGCAGGGCATCCCGGACAACCCCGGAGCCTGGCTGATGACCACTGCGCGCAACCGTGCCATCGATGTGCTGCGCCAGCACCAGCGCGTGGCGCAGCAGCATGCGCAATGGGGCGATGAACTGCACCCGGCGGCGTTGCCTGCGCCCGATGATACCCAGGCCCTGGAAGACGACCTCGGCGATGACCTGCTGCGGTTGATGTTCGTGGCCTGCCACCCGGTGCTGCCGGCCGATGCACGGGTGGCGCTGACCCTGCGCCTGCTGGGTGGGCTGACCACCACCGAGATCGCCCGTGCCTTCCTGCAGCCCGAGCCCACCATCGCCCAGCGCATCGTGCGCGCCAAGCGCACCCTGGTGCAGAAGCAGGTGCCCTATGAAGTGCCGCGCGCCGAGGCGTTGCCCGAGCGGCTGGCGTCGGTGCTGGAGGCGATCTACCTGGTCTTCAACGAAGGCTACGCGGCCAGTGCCGGCGATGACTGGATGCGCCCGGCGCTGTGCGAGGAGGCGCTGCGGCTGGCCCGCATCCTGGCCCATCGGCTGCCTGCACCGCCGGTGCTGGGCCTGCTGGCACTGATGGAACTGCAGGCGTCGCGTGCCGCGGCGCGCGTCGATGCGCAGGGCCAGCCGGTATTGCTGGACGTGCAGAACCGCGCGCGTTGGGACTGGCTGCAGATTGAGCGCGGGCAGCAGGTGCTGCAGCGTGCGCTGGAGGCCGGCGGTGGCGACGACGCCTACGTGCTGCAGGCCCGTATCGCGGCCTGCCATGCCACTGCGCGCCGCGCCGACGATACCGACTGGGCGCGCATCGCCGCACTGTATGCACAGTTGCTGCAGGTGATGCCATCACCCGTCGTGGCCCTCAACCGGGTGGTGGCGGTGTCGCGCAGCGACGGCGCGTTTGCGGCCTGGGCGCTGCTGCAACCGTTGCTGGTCGATGTGCGGTTGCAGGGCTATGCGCCCTTGCAGGTGGTGCGTGGCGACCTGCTGCAGCAGCTGGGCCGGCATGATGATGCCGCCAGCGCCTTCCATCAGGCGGCCGCGATGACCGGCAACGCCCGCGAGCGCGCGCTGCTGCTGGCGCGTGCCCAGCGGCCAGGATAGCGATCGGGGTCAGATCCCTTTCCCGGCGGGAAAGGGATCTGACCCCTTCGTGTTGGGTTGCCGAGCAAGGCCGGCACGACCGCAGGTGCAGGGCGCAGCCCTGCCGAATCCCATTACACTCCGGAAGGATTTTCCTGCTGGAGAGAGCAATGAAACGAGCAGTACTGGGCGTCCTGGCCCTGTCGGTGTCGAGCGCACTGATGGCCGCCACGCCGAAGTTCGACGGCGCGCGGATTTCCGCCGATGTCAAGGAACTGGCCTCCGACGCCTACGAAGGCCGCTCGCCGGCCACCGCGGGCGAAGAGAAGACCATTGCCTACCTCAGCAAGCAGTTTGCCGCCGCCGGCCTGCAGCCGGGCGGTGACCTGAAGGACGGGCAGCGCCTGTGGACCCAGGCGGTGCCGCTGCGCAAGGGCGACATCGTCGGCACCCCGCAGCTGGCCCTGCACCAGGGCGGCAAGACCCTCACCCTCGACCAGGGCAAGCAGATCGCCGTGCGCGCGGCCATGAACGGCGCCACCGACGTCGACATCAGCAAGGCGCCGCTGGTCTTCCTCGGCTACGGCGTGAAGGCGCCGGAGCGCAACTGGGATGACTTCAAGGGCGTGGACCTGAAGGGCAAGATCGCCGTCGTGCTGATCAACGATCCTGATTTCGAGACCGGCAAGGGCGACTTCGACGGCAAGGGCATGACGTGGTACGGGCGCTGGCCGTACAAGTACGAAGAGGGCGCACGCCAGGGCGCACTCGGCGTGCTGATCGTGCACGAGACCGCACCGGCGTCCTACGGCTGGGCCACCGTGGCCGGCTCCAACACCAACACCATGTTCGACGTGGTGCGTGACAACCCGGCCGAGACCCACCCGCTGCTGGAAGGCTGGATCCAGCGTGACCTGGCCGTCGAGCTGTTCCGCGCGGCCGGGCAGGATTTCGAGGCGCTGAAGAAGAAGGCGCAGCAGCGCGACTTCACCCCGGTGGCGCTGACCGGCGCCAGCCTGGATGCGAAGTATGCAGTGAAGACCGAGGTGATCACTTCGCACAACGTGGCCGCACGCCTGGAGGGCAGCAGCCACCCGGACGAGACCATCATCTACAGCGCGCACTGGGACCACATCGGCGTGGGCGAACCGGATGCACGCGGCGACCGCATCTTCAACGGCGCGCTGGACAACGCCAGCGGCACCGCCTCGCTGATCGAGCTGGCCCGGGGCTTCGCCAAGGGCCCGCGCCCGCAGCGCTCGCTGCTGTTCCTGGCGGTGACCGCCGAGGAGAAGGGCCTGCTGGGTTCGGAGTACTACGCCACCCACCCGCTGTACCCGCTGGAAACCACGGTGGCGGCGATCAACATGGATGGCATGGCACCGTTCGGCCCGTCGCGCGATTTCGGCATCTACGGCACCGCGCGCTTCGAACTGCTGGACCAGCTGAAGGACGTCGCCAAGGGCTGGGACATCCGCTACACCCCCGACCCGAAGCCGGAAGCGGGCCTGTTCTTCCGCTCCGATCACTTCTCGTTCGCCAAGCGCGGCGTGCCGGCGCTGTCCTGGTCGGCCGGCCAGGACTGGGTGGACGGTGGCGTTGCCGCCGGCAGGAAGGCCTCGGAGGACTACACCGCCAAGCGCTACCACCAGCAGGGCGACGAGTGGCAGCCGGACTGGGTGTTTGCCGGTGCCGCGCGCGACCTGGAAGTGCTCTATACGCTGGGCAACCAGCTGGCCAACGCGCGCAGCTGGCCGAACTGGAGCACCGACGAGTCGTTCCGCGCCGTGCGTGACAGCAGCGCCGACCAGCGCAAGTAAGGGATTGCGGGGCGCTGCCCCGCCACCCACGGGTAGCGCCGGGCCATGCCCGGCGTTCCCGTAACAGCTTCCATCCCCGCTTTCCGGGGCTTCGTCGCAGGCCGCTTGTTTGCCCGGTGGGCCGGCCTATGCTCGGCTCACCCCCTTCCTCCAAGGCGCCGCCGTGATCGCCAGCTTCACTCTCATTCTCCGTCACCTGTTGGCCTGGGCCGTGGCACTGCTGGTGGCCGGCATGGTCTGGAGCGGCATCTTCAGCGGCATGAACGACGGCCCGGGCTGGATCTTCGGCCTGCTGGCGATGTTCCTGATGATCAGCGCACTGGGCAGTGCCATCACCCATGTGCGCCGGGTATGGCTGATCGCCGGGCGCCTGGATGGCAGCACCCTGTCCGGACACCAGCGCCGCCAGATCGAAGTGCCGCTGGATGCCGGCCCGGCCTTTGCCCTGGTCGAGGCCGCCGTGGCCGAACTGCCGCGGGTGGAAGACGTGGAAAGCGCCGCCGGCAGCCTGCAGGTGCGCGCCTACGTGCGCCGCGTCGATCCGTGGAATGGCCGCCAGCCGTCGCGCTGGAACCTGCCGGCGCGGCTGGCCATCAAGCGCAACAGCGTGCAGGCCACGGTCACCCCGGGGCAGGGCACCAGCACGGTCACCCTGCTGTTCGAACCCGATGCCGGCTGGTGGGCCGATCTGCTGGCGCTGGATGAGGGCAGCAACTTCGAGAACGCCGAAGCGGTCACCCGTGCGATCACCCGCCGGGTGGCCGACCAGCGCCGCGACGAGCAGGCCGCCGCCGAACAGACCCAGGTGGAAAAGGAACTGTCGGTGGCCCGCCTGAACCTGCTGCACGCGCAGGTGGAACCGCACTTCCTCTACAACACTTTGGCCAACGCGCAGGTGCTCACGCGCACCGATCCGGGCCGTGCCGAACAGATGCTCGGCCACCTCATCCAGTACCTGCGCAGTTCCCTGCCGCAGGTGGATGAATCGGTGTCCACGCTGGGCGTGGAACTGGAGCGCACCCGCGCCTACCTGGAAATCCTGCGCATCCGCATGGGGGCGCGGCTGGCGGTGGAAGTGCAGGTGCCCAACGAACTGCACGGCGTGCACATGCCCGCGATGGCCCTGCAGACGCTGGTGGAAAACGCGATCAAGCATGGCCTGGAACCCAAGCCCGGCGGCGGCACGATCTGGATCCTGGCGCGTGGTTTCGACGACCACGTGACGGTGACCGTGGCCGACGATGGCCTCGGCTTCGGCCAGGGCACCAGCGGCACCGGCATCGGCCTGAAGAACCTGCGCGAGCGCCTGCGCCTGACCTGCGGTGAGCAGGCCGGCGTGGCGATCGTCGCCAATTTCCCCAGCGGCGTGGCCGCCACCATGACCCTGCCGCAGCCGGCCAAGGAACGCAGCCATGCCGCTTGAAGCCCTGATCGCCGAAGACGAGGAACTGCTGCGGCAGTCGCTGGTGGAACAACTGGGCCGGTTGTGGCCGGAACTGAAGCTGGTGGCCGAATGCGAGGACGGCGCCAGTGCGCTGGAACAGCTCGCCGAAAAGCAGCCGGACATTGCCTTCCTGGATATCCGCATGCCCGGCATCAGCGGCATCGAAGTGGCCCGCGCGCTGTCCGAACTGAGCCCGCGCACGCAGGTGGTGTTCGTCACCGCCTATGACCAGTACGCCATCGATGCGTTCGAGCAGGGCGCGATGGATTACCTGCTGAAGCCGGTCAGCGACGAGCGCCTGCTGGCCACCCGCGAACGCATCCTTTCGCGCCTGCCCAACACCCGCCAGGACGACGCGGTGCTGGAACGCCTGCTGCAGCGCCTGGGCCCCTCACAGGGGGCGGCCGACCGCCCGCCGCTGGCCTGGATCACCGCCAGCAACGGCCGCGACACGCAGCTGATCATGCTCGAGGACGTGGTCTATTTCCGCGCCGACAACAAGTACACCACGGTGGTCACCAGCGCCGGCGAAAGCCTGCTGCGCACGCCGCTGCGCGAACTGCTGGAAGTGCTCGACCCGCAGCACTTCCGCCAGGTGCACCGTTCGACCATCGTCAACATGAAGGCGGTGGCGGCGGTCAGCCGCGATGACACTGGCCGCGGCGTGCTGCGCCTGCGCCAGCGGCCGGAGACGCTGGTGGTCAGCCAGCCGTTCATGAGCCTGTTCCGCGGCATGTAGAAAGAACAATGCCACCGTGACTGTGCACGGTGGCATTGTGGCTCCCCCCACTTCCCTGGATCGGTGCGCCGGTATCAGTACGCTGGCTGCAGGGTCAGATCGTGGTGGTGTTCGGTCTCGCCGACATGGTTGAGCCGGCCGACCAGCTCGGAGTGCTGCCGCATGCGCCCGATCTCGGTCATGATGCGGATGTCCTCGTGGCGCAGCTCGCGCCTGGAGGTGACGGCCTGCTTGTAGTCCAGCACTTCCGGGTAGTGCTCGGCCAGGTCCAGCGCCTCGGCCACGCACTCGACGCTGTCGGCCTTGGACGTGATGCGCGCGCGGCTGTTGAATGCCTTCATCCAGCGCTCGAAACCGGCCTGCTGGTCGAACATGTTGGCCATGAACCAGATCACGAACAGGATCGACACCCACGACCCGAACACGACGACCACGCGGGTGAAGGTGATGTGGTAATCGTCGCGCCAGAGGTAGTTGGCGATCAGGCCGAGGATGAGCAGGGACGCCGCCTGCCAGCCGATGATCGAGGCAATCAGCCATTGGCACTTGGCCTGGGCCAGCACCGCCACTTCATCGCGGATCTGCTGCTCGCTCAGGTTGCGCCAGTGCGCGACCTGTTTGTCGAACGGGCTGTGGTAGAGCTCGTTGTCGCGAAGCAGTAGTCCCAAACCCTTGAACAAAGCAATCATGGCTGGCTCCCTTGTGGAACGTGCGTCGATCAGCATTGGACGGTGTGGCGGATTCAGTTCTAGCACTTCCAGCGGGCCGTGCAATGGGTGAAATGCCTAGGGGCGTAAGGGTTCTGTCTGAATGGGTGAATGTTGCTGCGGCGCATCATCGCGCTCGGCGCCTGCGTCAAGATGTCGCAGGGTGAAATGTGCTGCGGCCGCACATGAAACTCCGGCTGACCCGCCAGGCTCGCCGCATCCGCCGTGATCGCCCAGAATCGAGGCTGACCGCGCAGACCGCGGCCGATTCCACCACCGCCTGGACCGAAGATGCCGCCGCTGCTGCACCGCCTTTCCCGCCCCGTCACCGCGCCGATCCGGCGCTGGGTGCTTGATGCCTTCCCGCGCGGCCAGAGCGGCATCGACTACGACCACCCGCTGGGCGACCCGGGCTGGTTCGGCCCGGACAGCGTGACCTGGCGCATGCACGCCGAGCTGCCCTCGATGCTGGCCGGCGGCCTGTGCGCGTTGATGCTGCAGACCCTGCACCCGCGCGCGCTGGCCGGCGTGTACGACCATTCCAACTTCCGCCAGGACCTGGTCGGCCGCCTGCGCCGCACTACGGCCTTCGTCGCCGGCACCAGCTACGCACCTGCAGGGGAAGTGGAAAAACTGGTGGCCAAGGTGCGTCGCATCCATGCGCAGATCCGCGGCCGCACGGCGCAGGGCGAGCCCTATGCCGCCGACGATCCGCAGCTGCTGACATGGGTGCACGTGACCGAGGCGTTCGGCTTCCTGCAGGGCTATCGCCGCTACGGGCGCGACGTGCCGGAGGCGATCGCCGACCGCTACTACGACGAATACCGCTGCGTTGCGGAGGCCCTGGGTGCGGTGGACGTGCCGCGCAGCGAGGCGGAAGTGGCGGCTTACTTCTGCGCGCGGCAACCGGAGCTGCTGGCCGATGCGCGTTCGCGCGAAGTGCTGGCGGTGCTGTCGACGGTCAATCTGCCGGTGCCGATTCCGGGCCTGTCACGCGCGGTGTTCCTGGGGGCCGGGGCCGCGCTGCTGCCCGATTGGGCCGAGGCGATGCTGGAACGCAGCGCGGGGCAGCGCACGCAGGCGGCAGCCTCGGCCAGGCTGATGCAGGGCATGGCGCCGCTGTTCCGCCGCGCACTGCCCGATGGCCTGTCCACGCGCGCGTGCGCACGCGTGGGTGTGTCGGTGGACGTGCTGCGCGAGTGGCCGGCCGGGGGGTGATCCATCGCGCGCATCCACGCATGGCGTGGATCTACTGGCACGATCGATGCTGCGTATCCACGCATGGCGTGGATCTACGGATCCATGCCGCGCAGCAGTAGATCCACGCCATGCGTGGATGGCGGAAAGCGCCAACCAAGGTTGGCCTCTACCGTAGATCCACGCCATGCGTGGATGGCACGCCGCATCCCATGAAAAAACGGGCGCCTTGCGGCGCCCGTTCGCGTTACATCACCACACCTTGACCCGCTTGTCCGGGGCCAGGTACAGCTTCTGGCCTTCCTTCACTTCAAAGGCCGGGTACCACGCATCGATGTTGCGCACGGTCAGCGTACGGTACTGGCCGGGGGCGTGCACGTCGGTCAGCAGGCCGTTGCGCAGGGCCTGTTCGCGGCTCTTGCTGCGCCATGCCTGGGCGAAGCCGAGGAAGAAACGCTGGTCGGGGGTGAAGCCTTCCAGGGTCTGGCCCGGCTTGCCCTGCAGCGACATCTGGTAAGCGTCGTAGGCGGTGCCCAGGCCGGCCACGTCGGCGATGTTCTCGCCCAGGGTCAGCTTGCCGTTGACGTGCACGCCGGGGAACGGCTCGTAGCTGCTGAACTGCGCGGCCAGTGCATCACCGGCAGCGTTGAACTGCTTGAGGTCTTCGGCCGTCCACCAGTTGTGCAGCTTGCCGGTTTCATCGAACAGCGCGCCGGCGTTGTCGAAGCCATGGCTGATCTCGTGGCCGATCACCGCGCCGATGGCACCGTAGTTCACCGCGTCGTCGGCGGCGCCATCGAAGAACGGCGGCTGCAGGATCGCGGCCGGGAACACCAGGCGGTTTTCCAGCGGCACGTTCATCGCGTTGATGGTCTGCGGCAGCATCGCCCACTCGTTGTGGTCGACCGGCTTGCCCAGCTTGGCGACGTTGCGCGCGTACTCGAACTGCTCGGCGCGCTGCGCATTGCCCAGCGGGTCGTCACGACGGATCTCCAGGCCGGTGTAGTCGCGCCACGTGTCCGGGTAGCCCATGCCCACGGTCAGGCCGGCCACCTTGGCCTTGGCGTGTGCCTTGGTCTGCGGCGACATCCAGGCCAGGGCGTCGATGCGCTTGGCGAAGGCGGCGATGATGTTCTTCGCCATTTCGTCCGCGCGTTCCTTGGTCTTGGCGTCGAAGTGCTTTTCCACGTAACGCTTGCCGATGGCTTCGCCGACGGCGTGGTTGGCATCGTCCACCGCACGCTTCCAGCGGTCGCTCTGCTGCGGGGTGCCGCTCAGTGCAGTGCCATGGAAGGCGAAGCGGGCATCGGCGAACGTCTTCGGCAGGTAGGCGGCGGCGCGGTCGAGCGCGTGGAAGGCCATGTAGTCCTTCCAAGCGTCCAGCGGCTCGGTGGCCACCAGCCGCGACAGGCCGGCCACGGCCTTGGGCTGCCACACGATGAAGTCCTGCTGCTGGCCCAGCTTGGCCGCGTCTAGGAACGCCGCCCAGTCCATGCCCGGTGCCTTGGCGTTGAAGTCCGCCTGGGTCCACGGGTTGGCGCCCAGGGTCACGTTGTTGGTTTCTTCCTGGCTGGCGTGGGCCTGGGCGATCTTCGTTTCCAGCGCGAGGATGCGCTGCGCCTTGCCGGCCGGATCGGCCACGCCGGCCAGCTGCAGCACCTGCGCGATATAGGCCTGGTACTGCTTGCGCAGTTCGGCCATGCGGCCATCGCCCAGGTAGAAATCACGGTCGGGCATGCCCAGGCCGCCCTGCACCAGGTACGGCGCGTTGCGGTCCGGCTGCAGCATGTCCACCGACACCCACAGGCCGAACAGGCGGTCGGTGTAGAAGTTGGTGGCGTTGAGCAGGTCGACGTCGGCGCGCATGTCGCCGCCCAGCGCACGTGCCAGGCCCGCCTTGTCGGTGATGCCGCTGATCGCTGCCAGCTGCGGCTGCACCGGGGCCAGGCCGCGCTTCTCGATGCCGGCCTCATCCATGAACGCGGCGTAGTAATCGCCGATCAGCTTGTCGTCGCCGCTGGCCTGCGCATTGCCGGCCGCGCCCTCGAGGATCGCGCGGGTATCGGCCTGGGTCTTTTCGGCGATGACGTTGAAGCTGCCAAAGCGCGAGCGGTCGGCCGGAATCTCGGTGTTCTTCACCCAGGTGCCGTTGGCGAAGCCGAAGAAGTCGTCGCCGGCGGCGATGCTGCGGTCCATGCCGCTGGCATCGAAGCCGAAGCTGCCCAGCATCGGCTTGGCCGGGGCAGGGGTGGCATCGGCCGGTGCGGGGGTGCCGGCGGCCGGTTCGGCCGGGCGGTCGCAGGCGGCCAGGGACAGGCTGGCGACGATGGCCAGCGCCAGGGTGGGACGGCGCAGCTTGGACATGGACTTCTCTTGCGGCGGGAAAACCCCAAGTCTAATCCCCTGCGCGCGTGCTGGACGCTCTGCTGCGGGGGCCGTGCTGTGCCCGATCTGGCTGAACACGCGCCGCCGATCTTCACGCCGTCATCGGCGTGGTGCATGCTGCAGGCTGGATACCGGCGCAGCCATGGGGAAGATGGCGTGCCGGACAGACCCAGGCGTCAAGAATGCCGATCTGCGGCCGCTCTGGTCGGGGATGTGGAGGAATCGTTCGCGCATGAAGCCAGTCGTCTGCACAGGGAACATCGACCGATGCCAGCGTTGAAGCGCGCCCTGGCTCGGCCACTGCGTGCCATCACCTGGGGCGGCATTGCCGTGGGCGTGCTGCTGGCAGTGGTGCTGGGGGTGATGCTGGCCAACGATTACCAGCGCCGGCTGGAAGCCGCGCAGCGGCAGAGCCGGGCCATGGCCGTGGGCACCGAGCGGCTGCTGGCGATGGAACTGCGCAACCTGGAACGGGCCATGAGCGGTATCGCCGCCGATGCCGCCGAACTGTTCCGCCGCGTGCCGGCGCAGGCGCCCGCACTGCTGGATGCGTCCATCGACGGTGTACTGGGCCGCCACGCCGAACTGCACAGCATCGTCGTGCTCGATACCTACGGCCGCGCGCTGACCGCCGGCAAGGGCGACCTGCAGCTGCCGCTGTGGATCGACCCGCAGCGGCGCGGGCAGGGCAGCGCGCTGTATCTCGGCCCGCCGCAGCAGGCCATCGATGGCAGCTGGGTGGTGCCGCTGGCCCTGCCGATGGCGGGCGACCGCTGGTTGCTGGCGCGCCTGCGCTGCGAGGAGCTGCAGCGCATCGTCGGCGGCCTGGACGTCGGCCCGCGCGGCCTGGTGTCGATCAGCGACGGCCAGGGCTTCATGCTTGCGCGGGTGCCCGAGCCGGCCTCCACCGTGGGCCATCGCTACGTGCTGCCCAGCCGCGATCTTGTCGGCCACCAGGCGGTGGTCGAACTGGGCAGCATCCCCGGCGTGGTGGATGGCATTGCGCGGATTTCCACCATCAGCACGCTGGAACGCAGCCCGCTGGCGGTGCAGGTGGGCCTGGCCGACCAGGACGTGCTGGCGCCGTGGTGGCCGTACCTGCAGGCGGCGGTGGCCATCATGCTGGCCTACACCGGCGTGCTGCTGGTGCTGCTGTATGCAATACGCCGCAGTACCCGCAGCCATCAATCGATGGCCGAGGAACTGCGTACCGGCCACGCCGAACTGGGCCTGGCCCACCACGCCGGACGGGTCTGCACCTGGCACGTGGACGAGGATGCGGCGCTGCTGCACTGGTCGCCGCTGGCCCGCGAGATTTTCGGCCTGCACACCGACGCCATGCCGGTGGCCGAGTTCTTCAACCGCGTGCACCACGAGGACAGCGAGCGCCTGCAGCGCGCATTCAACCAGGCGTTTGCCGGCGATGAAGTGCTGGACGAGGAATTCCGCCTGGTGCTGCCCGGTGGCCAGGTGCGCTGGGTGGCGGCGCGCGGCCAGCGGGTGGAAGTGGCCGACCGCCAGCGCCGCATGATCGGCGCGCTGACCGACCAGACCGAGCGCTACCGCGCGCGCGAACAGATGAGCCAGGCCGAGCGCCGCTTCCGCCTGTTGTTCGACCGCAACCCGGCACCGTTCTGGGTGTTCGACCCGGACACCCTGCGCTTCCTCGAGGTCAACCACGCGGCGGTGCTGCAGTACGGCTACAGCCGTGAGGAATTCCTGGCGATGAGCATCCTCGACATCCGCCCGCGCGAAGGCTGGGACGAGGTGAAGGGTGCGATCGCGCGGGCCCGCGTGGGCGAAATGCAGGATGCCACCGTGCGCATGCACCGGCGCCGCGACGGCAGCGTGTTCGAAGTGCGCACGCACCTGTCCAAGCTGGATTTCGACGGCCAGCCGGCCTGCCTGGTGCTGGCCGAGGATGTCAGCGAGCGGCTGGCCTACGAGCGCGACCTGGCCTACCGCGCGCGGCACAACCCGGATACCGGCCTGCTGACCGTGCGCGCGCTGACCGAGCAGCTGGACGCGCAGGAAGGCGCCTACACCATCGCCTACGTGCAGCTGCGCGGCCTGCAGCTGGTGGCCGATACGCTGGGCCGCGAGATCGGCGATGCGGTGCTGCAGTCGATGGCCCTGCGCCTGGGCGGGCTGGGCGCGCGCTTCGGCACGCTGGCCTTCCAGCCGGCCGAAGATTTCGTGCTGGCCATCGGCGGCGAGCACACCGCACAGCGTGCGCTGGACGACCTGCTGCAGATCGTCTCGGCGCCGATGCGCGGCAAGGATTCCCTGCACCAGTTCGAGCCGCGCATCGGCGTGGCCGTGCATGCGGTGGGCGATGGCCACAGTGCCGAACAGATGATCGGCATGGCCGCGCAGGCCGCGCATGCCGCGCGCGCCGAAGGCAACGTGGTGGCGTGGTTCGACACCGCGGTGACCACCCGCCTGGCCGACCGCCTGCGCCTGGCCGCGCGCATCCATGCCGCCATCGACAACGAATTCCAGCTGTATTTCCAGCCGATCCGCCATGCCAGCGATGGCAGCCCGGCGGCACTGGAGGCCCTGCTGCGCTGGCCGCAGGCCGACGGCAGCTTCATTCCGCCCAGCGAGTTCATCCAGCTGTGCGAGGACACCGGGCTGATCCTGGCGCTGGGGCGCTGGGTGATCCGCGCGGCCGCACAGGCGCAGCGGCGCCTGGTGGACGCGGGCTGGGGCGAGCTGTCGATCGCAGTGAATGTCTCGGCGGTGCAGTTCTTCAACAGCGACCTGGTGGCCGAGTTCACCCGCGCGCAGAAGGAGTTCGGCCTGGCCCGCGGCGCACTGCACGTGGAGCTGACCGAGAGCAGCCTGATGCGCAAGCCGGCGCAGGCGATGCAGACCATGCAGCGCCTGCACGAGCAGGGCATCTGCGTGTCGCTGGATGATTTCGGCACCGGCTATTCCAGCATGTCCTACCTGCAGCACCTGCCGCTGGACATCCTGAAGATCGACCGCAGCTTCGTCGCCGATGTGGAAACCAATCCGCGCAACGCCTCGATCTGCCGCGCGCTGCTGTCGCTGGGCCACAGCATGGGGCTGACCATCATCGCCGAGGGCGTGGAAACACCGGGGCAGCTGAACTGGCTGGCCGCGCACGGCTGCGACCAGGTGCAGGGCTACCTGCTGGGGCGGCCGGCGCCGCTGGAAAAGATCATCGATTCGCTGGATGAAGTCGTCGCCTGATCGGGATTCGTATCTGCCGGCCAGCGGCCGGCACTACCAGGCCGGAACATGACGGTAGTGCCGGCCGCTGGCCGGCAGACGCCACGCCTCGCTACACCCCCGCATCCACCAGGTAATCGATGAAGCTGCGCACCTTAGGCGCCAGGTGGCTGCGGCTGGTGTACACGGCGAAGATGCCGATGGCGGGCACGTCCCACTCGGGCAGCACGCGCACCAGGCGGCCGTCGGCCAGCGCGTCCTCCAGCAGGAAATCCGGCTGCAGGATCACGCCCATCCCGGCGATGGCCGCTTCGCGCAGCACATCGCCGTTGTTGGCCTGCAGGATGCTGTTCACCGTCACCCGCGTTTCGCCGCCGGGCCCCTGCAGCGGCCACTGGTTGCCCGAGGCCCAGTAGCTGTAGCCGAGGCAGTCGTGCTGTTCCAGATCCTGCGGGGTGCGCGGCGTGCCACGTGCGGCCAGGTAGGACGGCGCAGCACACAGGGTGATGCGGGCCTGGCCCAGCCGCCGCGCGATCAGCGCCGGGCTCGGTTCGCGGGTGATGCGGATGGCCACGTCGTAGCCTTCTTCCACCATGTCCACCAGGCGGTCGGACAGCGCCAGGTCCAGCTCCACCTGCGGGAAGCGCTGGCGGTAGCCGGCCAGCAGCGGGCCGAGGCGGGCGATGCCCCAGCTGACCGGCGCATTGATGCGCAGCATCCCTGACGGCTCCAGCGCCTGGGCGCCGATGCTCGCTTCCAGCGCATCGAACTCGGCCAGCAGGCGCACGCACTGCGCGTAGTAGGCCGCGCCCGCGCTGGTGGGGCTGACCCGCCGCGTCGTGCGATGGAGCAGGCGGGTGGACAGGCGCTTTTCCAGCGCGGCCACCTGCCGGGTCACCCCGGCCGTGGACATGTCCAAGGCCTGCGCGGCGGCACTGAAGCCGTTGCGCTCGACCACCGCCACGAACACACGCATCGCATCCAGGGTGTCCATTGTTTCGCCTTTTGAAACAAATACGGTCGGATCATCGTATTTATCGACGGTGGTGAGCGCAATAAGCTGTGCTCACTCCTTCCGAGGTGCCCGCCATGTCTGCCCCTTCCCGCTCGTTGTCACCGCTCGCTCCCTATGCCGCCACCCTGCTGCGGCTGGCGCTGGGCGGCCTGTTCCTGGCCCACGGCCTGACCAAGCTGCTGGTGTTCACCCCGGCTGGCACGGCGGCCTATTTCCAGTCGCTGGGCCTGCCCGGTGCGCTGGGCTATTTCACGATTGTTGCCGAACTCGGCTTGGCCACTGCCCTGCTGCTGGGCATCTACGCGCGCTGGATCGGCCTGCTGGGCGTGCCGCTGCTGCTGGGCACCATCGCCAGCGTGCACGGCGCCAACGGTTTCAGCTTCGCCAACAGTGGCGGCGGCTGGGAATACCCGGCGTTCTGGGCATTGGCTCTGGTCGTGCTGTTCCTGCTGGGCGATGGCCGCTGGACCCTGCGTTCGCGCTGATCGCCCCCTGAAAGAACTCCTGGAGGTTCCCATGTCCCGCCTGCCTTCGCTGTACATCTCCCATGGTTCGCCGATGACCGCCCTGCATCCGGGCCAGGTCGGCGTGCGCCTGGCCGAGCTGGCCCGCGACCTGCCGACGCCGCGCGCGATCGTCATCGCCTCGGCGCACTGGCTGGCCCGCCAGCCGCTGGTGGGCACGCATCCGCAGCCGCCCACCATCCACGATTTCGGCGGCTTCCCGCGCGAACTGTTCGAGCTGCAGTACCCGGCCCCGGGTGACCCGGCGCTGGCCGAAGAAGTGGCCGGCCGCATCGCCGCCGCTGGCCTGCCGGTGGCCATCGATCCGCAGCGCGGCCTCGACCACGGTGCGTGGGTGCCGTTGCGCCTGCTGCGCCCGCAGGCCGACCTCCCGGTGGTTCCGGTGTCGATCCAGCCAATGCTCGGCCCGCAGCACCAGTACGCGCTGGGCCGCGCGCTGGCGCCGCTGCGCGAGCAGGGCGTGCTGCTGATCGGTTCGGGCAGCATCACCCACAACCTGCATGACTGGCGTGATTACCAGGACGGCAAGGAAGCGCCGTACGTGCGCCCCTTCATCGAATGGGTGGAGCAGCGCCTGGCCGCCGATGACCGCGACGCGCTGTTCGACTACCGCCGCCAGGCGCCGTTTGCCGAGCGCGCGCATCCCACCGATGAACACCTGCTGCCGCTGTACTTCGCGATGGGCGCGGCGGGCGAGGGTGGCTTCGGCGCGCAGCGCATCGATGCCGGCATCGACGCCGGCATGCTGGCGATGGACATCTATCGTTTCGATGGCAGCGCCGCCGCGGTGGCCGCATGAGCGCGGTGCTGCCGATGCTGGAGCGGCCCGCGCAGGGCGCGGCCCAGGGGCTGGTCGTGCTGCTGCATGGCGTGGGCAGCAACGAGCAGTCGCTGGCCGGCCTGGCGCAGGCGCTGGACCCGCGCCTGCACGTGCTGCTGCCGCGCGCGCCGCTGGTGTTCGGGCCGCAGGCGTTCGGCTGGTTCACTGTGCGCTTCGGCGCGCAGGGGCCAGTGATCGACCCGGCCCAGGCCGAGCAGTCGCGCCTGCTGCTGGGCGAGTGGCTGGCGGCGCAGCAGCAGCGGCTGGGTGTCGGCGCGCGGCAGACCGTGCTGGCCGGCTTCAGCCAGGGCGGCATCATGAGTGCCAGCGTCGCCCTGACCCAGCCGCAGCGGGTGAAGTCGTTCGGCGTGCTGTGCGGGCGCATCCTGCCGGAGATCGCGCCGCACGTGCCGGCCGATATCGCCGCTGCCGGGCTGGACGGATTGCTGGTGCACGGCCATGCCGATGACAAGCTGCCGTATGCACTGGCCGAGTCGGCCGCGCAGCGCCTGCAGGCGCTGGGCGTGGCCCACCAGCTGCGTGGCTACCCGGTTGGCCACACGCTGTCGGCGGACATGCAGCGGGACATCAACGGCTGGATCCAGCAGCGTTTGCTGTCGCTGCCCTGACGCGCATTCACACAGCGGGCCGCAGCGACGGCCTGCTGTGTTAACTTTTTTTCCAGTCTCCGGCGCACACCGGTTTTTTCCGGCCCCACGCGCCGCTTCCTGGAAGAAGCATGCACACCATCGAAGTCGTCCTGGCGATGCTGGTAGCCGTTGTCGCCAGCGGTTACCTGGTTCGCGTCCTGCCATTCTCGTTGCCCCTGCCGCTGGTGCAGATCGCGCTTGGCGCGGTTATTGCCGGCGTGTTCAACCGCGGCCACGCACTGGAACCGGAAGTGTTCTTCCTGCTGTTCCTGCCGCCGCTGCTGTTCCTCGATGGCTGGCGCATTCCCAAGCAGGGCCTGTTCCGCGATAAAGGCGCGATCCTCGAGCTGGCCTTCGGCCTGGTGGTGTTCACCGTCATCGGCGCCGGCCTGCTGATCCATTGGATGATTCCGGTGATGCCGCTGGCCGTGTGCTTCGCGCTGGCCGCCATCGTCTCGCCCACCGACCCGGTGGCAGTGGGGGCGATCGCTGCCAAGGCGCCCATTCCCAAGCGCCTGATGCACATCCTGGAAGGCGAATCGCTGCTCAACGATGCGTCCGGCCTGGTCTGCTTCCGCTTCGCCGTGGCCGCGGTGATGACCGGCAGCTTCTCGCTGGCCACCGCCTCGCTCACCTTCCTGTGGGTGGCCGTGGCCGGCCTGGCAGTGGGCGTGGCGGTCACCCTGGGCGTGTCCACGTTCCAGCGCTGGCTGTGGCGCCGCTTCGGCGAAGAGCCCGGCGCGGCGATGCTGGTCAACCTGCTGATCCCGTTCGCGGCCTACCTGCTGGCCGAAGAGATCCATGCCTCGGGCATTCTTGCTGCGGTCGCCGCCGGCATCGCGATGAGCTACGTCGAGCTGACCGGCCGCGTGTCGGGCAGCATGCGCGTGCAGCGCGCCGGGGTCTGGAACATGCTGCAGTTCAGCTTCAACGGCATCATGTTCGTGCTGCTGGGCGAGCAGCTGCCGGGCATCGTCGAGCGCGCCACCACCACCATGAACGAGACCGGCCACCAGAGCGCCTGGTGGCTGCTGGTGTACGTGCTGGTCATCAACGCCACGTTGATCGCGCTGCGCCTGCTGTGGGTGTGGCTGTCGCTGCGCTGGAACCTGCTGCGCGCCCGTCGCCGTGGCCTGGAGCGGGGCGAGGCGCCGAACTGGCGCATCGTGGTGGCGACCTCGGTGGCCGGCGTGCGCGGTGCCATCACCCTGGCCGGCGTGCTGACCCTGCCGCTGTTCCTGCCCGATGGCAGCGCCTTCCCGGCGCGTGACCTGGTCATCTTCCTGGCGGCGGCGGTCATCCTGTTCTCGCTGGTCGGCGCCAGCGTGGCGCTGCCCCAGCTGCTGAAGGGCCTGCAGCTGCCGGCCGATTCGGGCGAACGCAAGGAAGAGGACCTGGCCCGCAAGCTCTCCTCCAAGGCCGCGCTGGCCGGGGTGGAGCGCATGCGCCAGCAGCTGGTGATGAACCAGAACACCGAGAACGTGCAGCTGTACAACGATGCTGCCTCGCGGGTCAGCCTGCTGTACCAGCGCCATCTGGAAAAGGACAGCGATGGCCCCGACGTGGACCCGGAGAAGGTCAACCGGATGGAGCAGGGCTACCGCCAGCTGCGCAGTGCCGGCCTGAACGCCGAGCGCGAGGAGCTGTTCCGCCTGACCCGGCGCGGGGTGATCTCCGATGAGATCTCGCGGCGCCTGATCCGCAACCTGGACCTGCTGGAATCGCGCAAGCGCGATTGACCCTGCCCTGTAGAGCCGAGCCCGTGCTCGGCTGCTCTTTGCGCCAGAAGAGCAGCCGAGCACGGGCTCGGCTCTACAACAGCGGTTTATTCCGGCTTCTGGTCCAGGAAATACGCCTCGACCTTGCCGTTGACCTTCATGGTCATCGGGTTGCCGCGGCGGTCGCGGGCCTTGCCGGCCTGCACGCGGATCCAGCCTTCGCTGATCGAGTATTCCTCGACGTTGTCGCGCTCGATGTCGTTGAAACGCACGCCCACGCCGCGCTCCAGGGCCTGGGCATCATGGAAGGGGCTGGCCGGGTTGATCGCCAGGTGGTCGGGAGGGGTATCGCTCATCGCTTCATTCACAGTGACGGCCAACAAGGCCGGCTTCAGCGGCACAGGATAAACCGTAGAATGCCGGCCTGCCCCAAGGAGTGCCCGCCATGCCTGACAACAGCGATTATTTCGACTTCGAAGAAGACGCCCACGATTTCGACGAAGACGACTTCGAGGCACGGGTCTGGAACCTGCTGGTTCTCATCAACCCGGGCGACGAGGAGCTGGCGCTGCAGCAGTTCAACCGCTGGCGCGAGTACCTGTCCGAGGATGGTCAGCCGCTGGAAGCGGACAGTGACTGGGTGCCGGCGCTGTTCACGGCCATCGCCTGGCAGTCCGGCTTCGAGGTGGAGCGTGACGACCTGGAATCGCTGCAGTCGGCGGTGAACGAGCTGTCGGCGCGCTTCAACCTGCAGCTGGACTGGGGCGGTGACCTGGACGACGAGGATTTCGCTGCCGACCTGGACGGCGTGCAGCTGATGTCCACCGCCTTCGACCGCCTGCGCGAGCACAACTACACGTTGTGGAGCGTGGACGCGGGCAGCGATGGCTTCACCGGCTGGATGGCGTTGACCCGCGACGACGACGCGCTGCTGGCGCTGTGTTCGCTGCTGAACGTGGAAGTGCGGCTGGGCAGCGACCCGTTCTGAGCGGTAGCGCCGGGCCCGAACCCAGTCCACGCATGGCGTGGATCTACTGCATGCACCCGGTAGCGCCGGGCCATGCCCGGCGGCTTCCTCACCGCGCTGCGCGCTCGCCGGGCATGGCCCGGCGCTACCCGTACCGGCCTACGGCCGGTACTGTGCCCGCGCGTTGGCGATCACGGCCTTCACCAGGTCGCGGTCGGTATGCCGGGAAATGGCGCGGGCGCCGAGTGCGATCGCCTGCGCGCGCAGGTCCGCGGTGACATCGTAGTGAGCGCCACTGGCCTTGTTCTGGAAGGCCCGTGGCGGAATGCCGAGCTGCGCCGCCATCGCGTGCAGCTCGGCCAGGGTGTCGGCCATCAGGTGCGCCCAGCGCTGTCCGCGCCAGGGATGCACCGCGTCATCGACGTAGACCGCCACCGTCGCGGCCGGTTCAGGCCTGCGGCTTGCCGTCGGTGTCGGCGGCGTCGGCCGGAGCGGCCTCGGCGTCGGCAGCGGCTTCAACCACGTCGCCTTCAGCGGCTTCAGCGGCTTCTTCGCCTTCCTCGGCCTCCACGGTCTCGAACTCGGACACCAGCTTGTCCAGGTACTCGTCAGCGGTCTGGCCGGCTTCGGCCGCCAGGGTGTCCAGCAGCTTCTGCATCAGCTCGGAATACTCGAGGTTGACCTTGCGGCCTTCCTTTTCCTGCACGTTGGACAGGTGCTTGAGCATGGCCAGCATCGGCACCGGGTTGTCGGCGTTGCCCATGGTCTGGCCGCCGATGGCCAGCAGCCACTCGCGGCCCTGCAGGCCGATGGCGGCCACGGCCTGGCCGTCTTCGTTGGTCAGCACGGCGTGGTTCTGCACCTGCTGCTGGGCATTCAGGCGCAGGAACGGACGCTTGGCCTGCTGCTTCTTGCGCTTGTCGCGCTTGGCCTTGGAGTTCTGGGACATGGGTGGGGTCACCTGGAAAGGGAAAGACCGCCATTGTACTGGGTGCCGCGCTGCGCGCTCGCCGGGCATGGCCCGGCGCTACCGGGGTGCCGCGCCCCGGCGTAGCGTCAGGGCGCCACGGCCGGTGTGGCGGCTTCGCCCTGCGCGGCCTGCACATCGGGGTCGGCCACGGCTGCCGACAGCCCCACCTGCGGGCCGGCACCGGCCAGGGCGGCTTCTTCGGCGGCCTTGGTCATCACCACGATGCTGATGCGGCGGTTGATCGGGTTCTGCGGGTCGGTCTTGTCGAACAGCACCGAGGAGGACAGGCCGACCACACGGGTGATCTTGCTGTCCTCCATGCCGCCGTCCACCAGCGCACGGCGTGCGGCATTGGCGCGATCGGCGCTCAGTTCCCAGTTGCCATAGCCGCGTGCGGCCGAATACGCGGTGATATCGGTATGGCCGGTGAGGCTGATCCGGTTCGGCACGTGGTTCAGGTACTCGGACAGCTCGTGCAGGATCTGCTGGGTATACGGCTTCAGCGTGGCGCTGCCGAGGTCGAACATCGGCCGGTTCTGCTTGTCCACGATCTGGATGCGCAGGCCTTCCGGGGTCAGGTCCAGCAGCAGCTGGTCCTTGAACGGTTCCAGCGCCTGGCTGCGGCTGATCGCTTCCTGCAGTTCCTTCATCAGCGCTTCCAGCTGCTGCTTGTCGCGCTGCTGCTGGTCCACCGGCTGCGGCACGGCTTCCTTCTGGTTCTGGAAGGGGTCGTTGCTGTTGCCGCGGGACACATCGGTGGCGCCGCCCAGCTTGATCATCGAGGTGCTGGCGCCACCGGGCCCGGCCATGCCCGGTGCGGGCGTGGGGCTCTGCCCGGCCAGCGGGCTGGGGTTGCGGAAGTACTCGGAGATCGCCGCGCGCTCAGGCTTGCTGGTGCTGGCCATCAGCCACAGCACCAGGAAGAAGGCCATCATCGCGGTCACGAAGTCGGCGTAGGCCACTTTCCACGAACCGCCATGATGGGCGGCATGGCCGCCCTTCCTGACCCGGCGGACGATGACGGTGGGCTTGTTCTCGGCCATGGCTTACTTGACCGTCTTCAGGTGCTGCTCGAAATCGGAGAACGCCGGGCGCACGTTCGACGGCAGGGTCTTGCGGGCGAATTCCAGCGCGATCTTCGGGTTGTAGCCGCGCAGGCAGGCCAGCAGGGCAGTCTTCACCGATTCGTAGATGCGGCTGTCCTGCTCGGCGCGGGCTTCCATCGCCGAGGCCATCGGGCCGACGAAGCCGTAGCCCAGCAGGATGCCGAGGAAGGTGCCCACCAGCGCGCCGGCCACGTGGCCGCCGACCTCGACGATGTCGCCGCCGATCGAGCCCATGGTGATGACGATGCCCAGCACGGCCGCCACGATGCCGAAACCGGGCAGGCCGTCGGCCACCTTGTTCATCACCTGCGAGGGGGCCATCGCCTCGGCGTGGTGCTTTTCCAGCTCCAGCTCCAGCAGCGGTTCCAGCTCGTGCGGCTCGATGTTGCTGCCGATCATCAGGCGCAGGCAATCGGTGATGAAGTCGATCAGGTGGTGGTCGGCCTGCACCTTGGGGTAGTTGGCGAACAGCGCGCTTTCGGCCGGGCGCTCGACGTGGTCTTCCAGCGCCATGAAGCCTTCGCGGCGGGCCTTGTTGAGCAGTTCGTACAGCAGGCTGAGGACGTCGATGTAGTCCTGCTGCTTGTAGCGCGGGCCCTTGAACACGCCCACCATGGCCTGCAGGGTCTGCTTGACCGTCTTGGCCGGGGTGCCGACCAGGAAGGCGCCGAGTGCGGCGCCGCCGATGATGACCAGTTCGTAAGGCTGCCAGAGGGCACCCAGGCGGCCGTGGGCGCCCAGGTAGCCGCCGAGGACGCTGATGATGACGACCAGGAATCCAACGATGATGAGCATGGCGCGACGCAAGGAGAGGGGATATCTCCTTGTCGGCCTGACACCGGTGTTTCTGAAGAGGGAATTCTGTGAAGTCGGTCAGCGGGGGTGATCAGCCCGCCGTGCCGGCCTCGGCGCCTTCACGCTGCAGGGGATTGGGCCACGGCTCGCCGTTGCCGGCGAAGGAAAGTGAGACGGAGTTCAGGCAGTGGCGCTCGAAGGTGGGCGGCGGGCCGTCCGGGAACACGTGGCCCAGGTGGCTGCCGCAGCGGGCGCAGGTGATCTCGGTGCGGACCATGCCGTGGCTGGTATCGCGGATCTCGGTGACGTGCGCCGGGTCGTAGGGCGCGAAGAAGCTGGGCCAGCCCGTGCCCGAATCGAACTTGGTGCTGGAGCGGAACAACGGCAGCCCGCACATGCGGCAGCAGTAGACGCCCTCGCGCTTGTTGTCCAGGAACACGCCGCAGAACGGGGCTTCGGTACCGTGCTGCAGCAGCACGCGGCGCTCTTCGGTACTCAGGCCGGCCACCAGGGCGTCGGCCTGGGGGGCGGTGGGGGGCGTCAGGTCGAAAGCGCTCATGCCGGCTCTCCGTGGGGTCAGTGGCCTGGGGATGCCGGCAAACGTGGGGGTGCGGGCCCGCCGTTGCAAGTGTGATGGCCATTCATGGCCGGCACACGGCCCCCGGCGCATGGTGGACCTCTCACACGATGGAGCGTGCCATGAAACCGCGTCTCGTCCTTCTGTTGTCCGTCCTGCTGCCCCTGGCCGCGCAGGCGCAGGTGCCGACGTCCTCCAGCCCGACCGCTACGCGCAGCGCGAACAGCGTGAACCCGCCCCCGGTCGCGCCGCAGTCGCCGCCGCCACCGGCCAACCCGGCGCTGCCGGTGCAGGTGCCGCGCCAGCAGGCACAGCCGATCCGTTCAACCGGCCCGGCACAGGTGGCACCGGCACCGGCCACGCGGGCGCCGGACAAGGTGTATGACCGCAACGGCCGCATCGTGCCCGGGGTGAAGCCGGCCGGCCCCAACCGCGTGTTCGATTCGCGCACCGGCCGTTACTACGACAGCGTGCCGGCCGGTGACGGGCAGCAGATCAAACCGTAAGGCGCGCGCGCCCGGGCCTGAACCCACGAAAACGACGCCTTGCCGATCACTGTTTTTTCGCCTGCGATTAACCGCTCCGGGACCACCGTGGCCCTGCACCGGCAACCGCCGTTGCATGTCCTTCGTCCATTGGATCGCGATCATGAAAAACCAGCAGAACCGTCATCCCGGCAAGGAGCAGCAGAGCCAGAGCCGCAGCCCGCAGCAGCAACAGCAGCAGATGGATGCGCAGCAGCCGCAGAAGGGCGGCAAGCAGCAGGAGCAGCGCCAGCAGGGGTCGCAGAAGCACCCGCAGCAGCGTTGACCGACGCGTGGGTCAGAGCCCGCTGCGCGGGATCTGACCCCGACGCCCAAGGGGTCGGATCCCGCGCAGCGGGCTCTGACCCCATCCCGGCGCGGCCGCTCAGTCCGCGATCGGCAGGGCCCAGGTTTCCTTCACTTCTTCCATCACGATGTAGCTCTTCGATTCGCGCACATGCGGCAGGGTCAGCAGGGTGCTGCCCAGCAGCTTGCGGTAGCTGGCCATCTCGCTGATGCGCGCCTTCAGCAGGTAATCGAAATCGCCCGAGACCAGGTGGCACTCCAGCACGTTGGGCAGCTTCAGCGCCGCGCGGCGGAATTCCTCGAAGATGTCGCCGGACTTGTAGGCCAGGCTGATCTCCACGAACACCAGCAGGCTGGCCTTCAGCGCGGCCGGGTCCAGGTGCGCGTGGTAGCCGGTGATGATTCCTTCGCGTTCCAGCCGGCGCACGCGTTCGGTGCAGGGGGTGGTCGACAGGCCGACCCGTTCACCCAGTTCGGTGAAGGAAATGCGGCCCTCGGCCTGCAGGATGCGCAGGATCCTGCGGTCGATCTTGTCCAGCTCGCGGGGGCGTGTGGCCATGGCCGTCAACCTCTGGGGGTGAATCACAGGAAAACATCCTGCCTGTGATCGCTAAATCAGGCAAATCGTCTGGGAACGGGGGAATATACTTCCCCGATTATGCTCCCGGCGTGCTCAAACGCAGGGAATCATCGGGTTGGAGAGTTTCCATGCGAGTCCTCGTTCTCGGCAGCGGCGTGATCGGCACCACCAGTGCCTGGTACCTGCGGCAGGCCGGCTTTGAAGTCACGGTCATCGACCGCCAGCCCGGCCCCGCGCTGGAAACCAGCTTTGCCAATGCCGGGCAGCTGTCGTTCGGCTACACCTCGCCGTGGGCGGCCCCGGGCGTGCCGAAGAAGGCGATCGGCTGGCTGTTCGAGAAGCATGCGCCGCTGGCCATCAAGCCGGGCATGGACCTGGCCCAGTACCGCTGGCTGTGGCAGATGCTGCGCAACTGCACCCACGAGCGCTACGCCATCAACAAGGCGCGCATGGTGCGCATGTCCGAATACAGCCGCGACTGCCTGAACGAGCTGCGCGCGCAGATCGGCATCGAGTTCGAAGGCCGCGACCTGGGCACCACCCAGCTGTTCCGCACCCAGCAGCAGCTGGACGCCTCGGCGCAGGATATCGAGATCCTGGCCCAGTACGGGGTGCCCTACGAAGTGCTGGACCGCGCCGGCATCATCCAGGCCGAACCGGCCCTGGCCCACGTCGATGGCCTGGTGGGTGCGCTGCGCCTGCCGCGTGACCAGACCGGCGATTGCCAGCTGTTCACCCGCCGCCTGGCGCAGATGGCGGCCGACGCAGGCGTTGAATTCCGCTACGACCAGGACATCAGTGGCCTGGAGTTCGATGGCGACCGCATCACCGGCGTGCGCATCGGCGGCCGGCTGGAAACCGCCGACCGCTTCGTCGTCGCGCTGGGCAGCTATTCGCCGCAGATGGTGGCGCCGCTGGGCATGCGCCTGCCGGTGTACCCGCTGAAGGGCTATTCGCTGACCCTGCCGATCACCGACCCGGCGATGGCACCGACCTCGACCATCCTGGACGAAAGCTACAAGGTGGCCGTCACCCGCTTCGACAACCGCATCCGCGTCGGCGGCATGGCCGAAGTGGCCGGTTTCGACCTGTCGCTGTCGCAGCGTCGCCGCGAAACCCTGGAACTGGTGGTGCGCGACTTGTACCCGAAGGGCGGCGACCTGGCCAAGGCCGACTTCTGGACCGGCCTGCGCCCGGCCACCCCGGACGGCACGCCGGTCATCGGCGCCACCCCGTTCCGCAACCTGTACCTCAATACCGGCCACGGCACCCTGGGCTGGACCATGGCCTGCGGCTCGGGCCGCTACCTGGCCGACCTGATGAGCGCGCGCCAGCCGCAGATCAGCACCGAGGGCCTGGATATCTTCCGCTATGGCCAGTACGGCCACGCCCCGCAGCAGGAGAGCCGCGCATGCGTCCTGCCCGCGCGCTGATCGACCTGGGCGCGCTGCGCAGCAACTACCGGCTGGCCCGCGAGCTGGGCGGCGGCAAGGCGCTGGCGGTGGTCAAGGCCGATGCCTACGGCCATGGCGCCGTGCGCTGTGCACAGGCGCTGGAAGGCGAGGCCGATGGCTTTGCCGTGGCCACGATCGAGGAAGCGCTGGAACTGCGCCAGGCCGGCATCCGTGCGCCGATCCTGCTGCTGGAAGGCATCTTCGAGGCCAGCGAACTGCCGCTGGTGGCCGAGCACGACCTGTGGTTCTCGGTGGGCTCGGCGTGGCAGCTGGAGGCGCTGGCCGCCTTCGACAGCCCGCGCCCGCTGACGGTGTGGCTGAAGCTGGACAGCGGCATGCACCGGCTGGGGCTGGACGTGGCCGGCTTCCGCGCCGCGCACGCACGGCTGTCGGCGCTGCCGCAGGTCGAGCGCATCGTGATGATGACCCACCTGGCGCGCGCCGATGAGCTGGACAGCGAGCGCACCCACGAACAGGCCGCGACCTTCAAGGCCGCCGTCGAAGGCCTGCAGGGCGAGACCAGCGTGTGCAACTCGCCGGCGCTGCTGGGCTGGCCGGACGTGCGCAGCGACTGGGTGCGGCCGGGCCTGATGCTGTACGGGGCCAACCCGTTGCCGGACGACACCGCGCTGACCGAGCGCCTGCGCCCGGTGATGACCATGCAGTCGAAAGTGATTGCCGAGCGCTGGATCGACGCCGGCGAACCGGTGGGGTACGGCGCACGCTTCGTGGCCAAGGCGCGTACGCGCGTGGGCGTGGTCGCGCTGGGCTATGCCGACGGCTACCCGCAGTTCGCGCCGAACGGTACCCCGGTGCTGATCGACGGCCAGCCCGGCGGGCTGATCGGCCGCGTCTCGATGGACATGCTGACCGTGGACCTGACCGCCCATGCGCAGGCCGGCATCGGCAGCGTGGTGGAGCTGTGGGGCACGGCGCCGACCCTGGCCGAACTCGCACCGCGCTGCGGCGTCAGCGCTTACCAGCTGCCGTGCGCGGTCAAGCGCGTGGCGCGGGTCTACCAGGGGTGAGGGAATGCCGGCCAGCGGCCGGCACTACCGGAATGCATGCCTGCCGTTCGCCGGGCCATGCCCGGCGGCTTTTGATCAACGCGCGGCAGTCGCCTGCGTGGCCAGCTGGCGCTTCACCCAGTCATCGATCAGGCGCTTCTCGAAACGCAGCGGATCGTTGTCGCTGCGCACCCCGATGTTGTGCAGGTAGCCGCTGTCGCTCAGCTTGGCTTCGCCTTCATTGATGATGCCGCCGCTGGCGTCCTTCAGCGTGTACCGCAGGGTGATGCGCGGCGGGTAGATGTCGCGCATGATCCGGATGTCGTCGCCACGCGGGCCGTGCCACGGCTCGTAGTCGCCGGCGCGCTTGATGTCCACCAGGGTCACATCGAGGGTCTGCCCGGGCTGCAGCGGCTTGGCCGCTGCGGTCTGCAGGTAGCGGGCCAGCTGCTGCACCCAGTCACCCCGCTGCGCCTCGAAGCGGTTGGTGCTCTGGCGGATCTCGGTGAAGGTGGCCGGGTCGTCCCACTTCACGCTGACCGGGCCATTGGCCTGCAGGGCCCGCGGTGCCTGCGGATCGGTGACAGTGCGCGGCGCAGCGGTGGCGCTGCCCACGGCCAGGGCGCCGGCCATCAGCAGGGCGGCGCAGAGCGAACGGTTCATGACGGTCTCCTGCGTCCCGTGATCGGGACGGTCTGGGGCTACAGGCCGAGTGTGATCCTGCGCATGGCCGCCAGCAATGGCCGATTGCGTCAAATGCGTCACTAGTTGTCGCCAATTCATGGTCGTCAAGCGTGACTGACGGCGCTTGACGCTGTGAATACGCGCTCTGGAAGATGCTGTACCTCCACCCGGTCCGCCTCCCACGCCCTTGTCCACACTGCCGCCCCTCGCCGAGCGCCCGCCCTTGATGGCGCCGGCGCCCGAACCCGACCTGCATCATCGCGTGCTCGAGCACATCAATGCCGGCTTCTGCGTGATCCAGGTGCTGTTCGAAGGCGACCTGGCGGTGGACTACCGCTTCCTGGAGGTCAACGAGGCCTTCGAGCGCCATACCGGCCTGAAGGGCGCGCAGGGCAAGCGCATGAGCACGCTGGAACCGCAGCACGAGAGCGACTGGTTCCGCATCTATGGCGAAGTCGCGCGCACCGGGCAGCCGGCGCAGTTCGAGATGGATGCGCGCGCGCTGGGCCGCTCGTTCGCCGTGGACGCGGTGCGCGTGGGCGAGCCGGGCGAGGACAAGGTCGG
Source organism: Stenotrophomonas sp. FW305-3-2-15-E-LB1 (assembly GCF_058787375.1). Lineage (NCBI taxonomy): Bacteria > Pseudomonadati > Pseudomonadota > Gammaproteobacteria > Lysobacterales > Lysobacteraceae > Stenotrophomonas > Stenotrophomonas sp. FW305-3-2-15-E-LB1. The sequence goes on along the minus strand of NZ_JBYSZR010000014.1, from coordinate 14,929 downwards.
CATCCTGTTCTTCGACGTGACCGCGCGCAGGCAGATCGAAGTGGAGCTGGGCGAGAGCGAGGCGCGCTTCAGTGCGCTGGCCGACGGCCTGCCGATGCCGGTCTGGGTGCTGGACGAGCGCGGCCATGCCCGTTTCGTCAACAGTGCCTTCAGTGAATTCTTCGGTGGCGACGAAACCCGCGTGCCGGAAGATGTCTGGCGCGGCCTGGTGCATCCGGACGACGCCTCGGTGTTCGAGTACGAACTGCAGGAAGCGCTGAAGGCACAGCGTTCGATGCACGCGCTGGTGCGTGCGCGGCGTGCCGATGGCCAGTGGCGCTGGCTGGAAATGAACGCACGGCCGCGCTTCTCGCGCATGGGCCGCTTCATCGGCCTGGCCGGCAGCAGCCCCGACGTGACCGAGCGCCGCGAGATCGAGCTGGCACGCGAGGAGCTGCTGCAGTCCGAGCGTGCCGCGCGCAGTGCCGCGGAAAACATGGCGCGGCTGAAGGACGAATTCCTGGCCACGCTGTCGCACGAGCTGCGCACGCCGCTGACCACCATCCTTGGCTGGAGCGAACTGCTGCTGCAGCGCGTGGACAACACCAGCCCGCTGTTCAAGGGCCTGAACGTGATCGCCAGCAGCGCGACGGCACAGAAGCGCCTGATCTCGGACATGCTGGACCTGAGCAGCATGCTGCTGGGCAAGGTGCAGCTGGAAGTGGAGGTGCTGGACCTGCGCCTGCAGCTGGGCGAAGCGCTCGGCGCACAGGAACCGGTGGCCGAGGGCAAGGCGCTGGACGTCACCCTGCAGCTGCCCGAACAGCCCTGCCTGGTGCTGGGCGATGCCACGCGCCTGCAGCAGGTGCTCTGGAACCTGCTGTCCAACGCCATCAAGTTCACCCCCGCCGAAGGCCGCATCGAGGCGCAGCTGCGCGCCGATGGTGGCTACTGGACGATCACCCTGCGCGATACCGGCGACGGCATCGCGCCTGAATTCCTGCATCACCTGTTCAGCCGCTTCCGCCAGGCCGATGGCACCACCACCCGCCGCCATGGCGGCCTGGGCCTGGGCCTGGCCATCGTGCAGCAGCTGGTTGAACTGCATGGCGGCACGGTCAGCGCGGCCAGCGAAGGCCATGGCCATGGCTCCACGTTCACCGTGCGCCTGCCGCAGTACATCCCCGATGCCGACCGCCGGCCGCTGCGCGAAGTGTTCAGCGGGCCGATCCTGGAACCGATGGTGGTCGAGCCGTATCCGCTGCGTGGCCTGCATGTGCTGGCCGTGGAAGACCAGCCCGAAGTGCTGGAGTACCTGCGGCGCATGCTGGAGGAGCAGGGCGCCAGTGTCTCGGCGGTCAGTTCGGCCGGTGAAGCGCTGGCGCTGCTGGCCGACAGCGGCCACCTGCAGTACCACGTGATGCTCACCGACATCGGCATGCCGGGCATGGACGGCTATGGCCTGGTGCGTACGCTGCGCGAGGACATGGGCGTGGAGGCGGCAGAGCTGCCGGCCGTCGCGGTGACCGCGCTGGCCCGCGCCGATGACCGCCGCCGCGCGCTGGCGTCCGGCTTCCAGGAGCACGTGGCCAAGCCGTATTCGGTAGCCCAGCTGGTCTCGGCGGTGCGCAGCGTGCAGCCCCTGCGCGCAGGCAGCGCATTGCACTGAGCATTCACGGCGGATCGGCGAACCTGCCTGCAAGGAGGTTCACCGATGTCCCGTATTGCTCCCCGCATCCATACCGACCCGGCGCAGATCGCGCGCCTGGAAGCCCTGTTGCCGCAGCTTGATGGCGAATGGCAGGTGCAGGTGACCCTGCACGATGGCCAGCGCCTGCTGGGCACCGTCGCCGTGCGCCCGACGCTGCAGCAGTACCGCAACGAAGCGGGCGATGAAGGCAGCAACGGCCAGCTGCGCCTGGACGACTACGACAACCCGGTGCAGCAGCACCACCTCTGGCTGGACGAGATCGCCAGCGTCAGCCGCCTGCCGCCCAAGGCGCCCTGATCCGATGTGGCGCCGCGGCTACGCCGCCGCCCGAGCATGGGCTCGGGCGCTACTGTAGAGCCGAGCCCATGCTCGGTTGATCACCGGTCGATCAATGCTCGAACACGGTCGGCGTCGCTTCGAACCGGCGCGCATACGCACGCTCGTCGGCCACCCGGGCCACCTCCTCGTCGGCCAAGTCCGGTGCGCCGTATACCGCGTAGGCCACGCTGCCATCGGCGCCATGGCCGACTTGGTGCAGGCGGTAGCGCGAATGCCCACCACCGGTGTCCTCGGGGTAATGCACGGGCGGATGGCTGCCTTCCAGGTCCATTTCACTGTTGTCGACCACTCCACCGACGAACAAGGCGCGCATGCAGGTTCTCCTGGGGTTGCTGGGGGTGAGTCCCTACCCTGAACGCTTCGATGTTGTCGGCACATCAACAGCCCGTTGAAGTTTCGCAAAGCGGCGCGCCGGGGCCGGCACGGCCAAGCCGGTACAATGGACGGCCCTACGCTTGAAGTACCCGCGCCGATGGCCTCCAGCAACGACGCCCCCCTGCAGACCCTGCTCCTGCCGTTCAGCAACGGCGCCCTGCACTGGCCCGACGGCCCGGTGGCCTTCCTCCGTGCCCGTGATGGCTGGCCGCTGCGCGAGATCGCCGGCAACCGCGAAGTGCATTGCGAGCAGAGCTTCGCCCCGTTTGCCGAGCCGCTGCAGCAGGCCGCCGGCTGGACCGTCAGCGGCCAGATCGACGATGCCGCTGGCAAGGGCCGCTACCCGCTGGTGCTGGTGCTGCCGCCGCGCCAGCGTGAAGAGGCCCGCGCGCTGTTCGCCCGCGCCCTGGCCCTGGTGGCCGAGGGCGGCCGCATCGTCGCCTGCCAGTCCAACAACGAGGGCGCCCGCTCCGGCGAAGGCGACCTCAAGCAGTTGACCGGCCTCGGCGGCTGCCTGACCAAGAACCACTGCCGCGTGTACTGGACCGCCCCGCTGCAGGGCCAGCACGATGCCGACCTGGCCAAGCGCTGGAGCGCGCTGGACGCGGTGCGTCCGATCGTCGGCGGCCGCTTCCTCAGCCGCCCGGGCGTGTTTGCCTGGGACCGCATCGACCCGGCCTCCGCGCTGCTGGCCGAACACCTGCCGGCGGATCTGGCCGGCCGTGCCGCCGACCTCGGTGCGGGCTATGGCTACCTGTCGCGCGAGCTGCTGGAACGCTGCCCGAAGATCACCGCGCTGGACCTGTATGAAGCCGAGCAGCGTGCGCTGTCCCTGGCCGAACTGAACCTGGCACCGCCGCCGCGCGCGCTGCCGCTGCGCTTCCTGTGGCGCGACGTCACCGCCGGCATCGAGCCGGGCTACGACGTCATCATCAGCAACCCGCCGTTCCACACGCCCTCGCGTGCCGACCGCCCCGACATCGGCCAGCGCTTCATCGCCGTGGCCGCGCAGGCGCTGCGCCCGGGTGGCCGCCTGTACGTGGTGGCCAACCGCCACCTGCCTTACGAGTACACGCTCAACGAGAGCTTCGGCGCGGTGCGCGTGGTGGCCGAGCGCGATGGCTTCAAGCTGGTGGAAGCGGTGAAGGCGCAGGGGAAGGGCAAGTGAAGCTGGTCAAGCTGATCGCCAACCTCGGCTATGGCAGCCGCAAGCAGGTGCAGTGGATGTTCCGCGAGGGCCGCGTCACCGATGCCGATGGCGAAGTGCTGTACGCCGATGACCAGGTGCCGCACGAGGCGATCCGGGTCGACGGCGAGCCGCTGGATCCGCCGGTGGGCCTGTCGCTGGCCCTGTACAAGCCGGCCGGCTACACCTGCTCGACCAAGGACACCGGCCGCCTGATCTACGACCTGCTGCCGCCGCGCTTCCGCGACCGCGACCCGGTGCTGTCCACGGTCGGCCGCCTGGACCGCGAGACCAGTGGCCTGCTGCTGCTGACCGACGATGGCGGCCTGCTGCACCGGATCATCTCGCCCAAGTCGAAGCTGCCCAAGGTCTACGAAGTGGAACTGGCCGAAGACCTGCGTGGCGACGAAGTGGCGCAGTTCGCCAGCGGCACGCTGATGCTGGAAGCGGAGAAGACGCCCCTGCTGCCGGCTGAACTCGAGGTGCTGGGCCCGCGCAAGGCGCGCCTGGTGCTGCACGAAGGCCGCTACCATCAGGTACGCCGCATGTTCGCCGCCGTCGGCAACCACGTGCAGGCCCTGCACCGCAGCCGCGTCGGCGGCCTGGACCTGCAGGGGCTGGACGAAGGCCAATGGCGGATGTTGACCCCCACCGACCTGGACACCCTGTTCGCTCCATGACTTCACTCGCAGCGCTGCCGTTCCTTCCGGATGCCGTCATCTTCGACATGGACGGCCTGATGATCGACAGCGAGCGGGTGTCGATCGCGTGCTGGAGCCAGGCGGCCGCCGAATCCGGGCTGCCCCTGGACGAAACGTTCTTCGTGCGCATGGTTGGCCTGGGTGACCGAGACAGCCAGGCGCTGCTGCGCGGGCAGGGGGTGTCGGACGCGGTGATCGCGGCGATGGCCGCGCGCTGCCACGACCTGTACGAAGCGCGCACGCAGACCGGCCTGCCGCTGCGGCCGGGTATCGTGGAACTGCTGGAACTGCTGAAGACGCACGGCATTCCGCGCGCGGTGGCGACCACCACGCGGCAGCCGCGGGCCAACCGCAAGCTGGCCGCCGCCGGCCTGCTGCCGTATTTCGATGCGGTCATCACCAGCGGCGACGTCGCCCACCCGAAGCCGGCGCCGGACAGCTACCTGCTGGCCGCGCAGCGGCTGGGCAAGGCGCCGGAGCGCTGCCTGGCGCTGGAGGATTCACCGGCCGGCACGCGCGCCGCCGTTGCGGCAGGCATGACCGTGATCCAGGTGCCGGACCTGGTGCATCCGGATGAAGAACTGCGCGCGCTGGGCCACCGCATCGTCGGCTCGCTGGTGGATGCCCACGCCCTGCTGGTGCCGCTGCTGCCAACCTGACGGTGGGACCACCGCTCCGGTGGGTGCCGACCGTTGGTCGGCACGCTTCACCGCTCTGGTAGATGCCAACCTTGGTTGGCACTGAGCCGAGCATGGGCTCGGCTCTACACCTCCACCACCACCGCTCCGGTGGGTGCCGACCGTTGGTCGGCACGCCTCACCGCTCTGGTAGATGCCAACCTTGGTTGGCACTGAGCCGAGCATGGGCTCGGCTCTACACATCCACCACCACCGCTCTGGTGGGTGCCGACCGTTGGTCGGCACGCCTTTCAATCACACCCGGCCGAACACCAGCGCTGCGTTGGTGCCACCAAAGCCGAAGCTGTTGGACATCACCGTATCCAGCTTCTGCTCGCGGCTTTCGCGCAGGATCGGGAAACCTTCCACCGCCGGGTCCAGCTCGGTGATGTTGGCCGAACCGGCCACGAAACCATCGCGCATCATCAGCAGGCAGTAGATCGCCTCGTGCACGCTGGCGGCGCCCAGCGAGTGGCCCGACAGCGCCTTGGTCGACGACAGCGGCGGCACGGCATCGCCGAACACTTCGCGGATCGCCCCCAGCTCGGTCACGTCGCCCAGCGGCGTCGAGGTGCCGTGGGTGTTGAGGTAATCCAGCGGGCGATCGACGTTCTGCAGCGCCATCTTCATGCAGCGCACGGCACCTTCGCCGGACGGGGCGACCATGTCGGCACCGTCGGAGGTCACGCCATAACCGATCAGCTCGGCATGGATGCGCGCGCCGCGGGCGACGGCGTGGTCGTAGTCCTCCAGCACCAGCATGCCGCCGCCACCGGCGATGACGAAGCCGTCGCGGTCCTTGTCATACGGGCGCGAGGCGCTGGCCGGGGTGTCGTTGAAGCTGGTCGACAGTGCGCCCATCGCATCGAACATCACGCTCATCGACCAGTGCAGGTCTTCACCACCACCGGCGAACATGATGTCCTGCGCGCCGTGGCGGATCATGTCCGCGGCCGCGCCGATGCAGTGCGCCGAGGTCGCGCAGGCAGCCGACAGCGAGTAGCTGACGCCCTTGATCTGGAAGGCGGTGGCCAGGCAGGCCGACACGGTGGAGCACATCGTGCGCGGCACCATGTACGGGCCGACCTTGCGCACGCCACGGGCGCGCAGCAGGTCCACGGCACCCACCTGCCATTCGCTGGAACCACCGCCGGAACCGGCGATCAGGCCGGTACGCAGCGCGCTCACCTGTTCCGGCGACAGGCCGGCATCGGCGATGGCATCGCGCATGGCAATGTAGGCGAAGGCCGCCGCATCGCTCATGAAGCGCTTCTGCTTGCGGTCGATCTGCGCATCCAGGTCGAGGTCGACGCGGCCACCGATCTGGCTGCGCAGGCCGGCTTCGGCGTGGTCGGGCAGCGCGGTGATGCCGGCGCTGCCTTCCCGCAGCGCCGAGGAAACGGTATCCAGATCATTGCCCAGGCACGAGGTGATGCCCATGCCGGTGATGACGACGCGACGCATCAGAAGCTCCCGGTTTCAGTGAACAGGCCCACGCGCAGGTCGCGGGCGTTGTAGATCTCGCGGTCGTCCACGTACATGCGGGCATCGGCCTGGGCCATCACCAGCTTGCGGTTGATGACGCGGGTGATGTCGATCTCGTAGCGCACCCGCTTGGCTTCCGGCAGCACCTGGCCGGTGAACTTCACCTCGCCGCAGCCCAGGGCGCGGCCCTTGCCGGGCGCACCCAGCCAGGTCAGGTAGAAACCGGTCAGCTGCCACATGGCATCCAGGCCCAGGCAGCCAGGCATCACCGGGTCGCCGATGAAGTGGCAGCCGAAGAACCACAGGTCCGGGCGGATATCCAGTTCGGCACGTACCATGCCCTTGCCATGCGGTCCGCCGTCCTCGCGGATTTCGGTGATGCGGTCGAACATCAGCATCGGGTCGTTGGGCAGACGGCCGGCGGCGGCGCCGAACAGTTCACCGCGGGCGCTGGCCAGCAGCTGGTCACGGTTGAACGCGTGGAGACGAGTCATGGAAAGCGCATTCCTGGAAGCGAAAACAAGGCAACAAGTCCCCGAGAATGCACGACGGTTGCAACGGGAATCAAACCGCCGCACCGTACGCGTGCGTAGTGTTTTCCCTGGGAATCACGCATCCCGTTGATGCACAACGACCATACTTGGCCGTCTGGAGCGGTACGGTGCGGGTATGATGTCCGCCAACCATGAACGCACTGCGCAAGATCATCCACGTCGACATGGACGCCTTCTACGCGTCGGTGGAGCAGCGCGACGATCCGTCACTGCGCGGCAAGCCGGTGGTCGTGGCCTGGCGCGGTGCACGCTCGGTGGTGTGCGCGGCCTCCTACGAGGCCCGTGTGTTCGGCGTGCGCTCGGCAATGCCCGCCCTGCGCGCCGAGCGCCTGTGCCCGGATGCGATCTTCGTGCCGCCGGATTTCGCGCGTTACAAAGCCGTGTCACGCCAGGTGCGCGAGATATTCCTGCGCCATACCGACCTGGTCGAGCCGCTGTCGCTGGACGAGGCCTACCTGGACGTGACCGCGCCGAAGAGCGGCATCGAACTGGCCACCGAGATCGCCCGCACCATCCGCGCGCAGATCCGCGAAGAGACGAACCTGACTGCTTCAGCCGGCATCGCGCCGAACAAGTTCCTGGCCAAGATCGCCTCGGACTGGCGCAAGCCTGACGGCCAGTTCGTCATCCCGCCGCAACGCGTGGACGCGTTCCTGCTGACGCTGCCGGTGAAAAGCGTGCCGGGCGTGGGCAAGGTGATGGAAGGCAAGCTGGCCGAGCGCGGCATCGTCACCTGCGGTGACCTGCGCAACTGGACGCTGCCGGACCTGGAAGAAAACTTCGGCAGCTTCGGCCGCAGCCTGTACAACCGCGCCCGCGGCATCGATGAACGCCCGGTGGAGCCGGACCAGCAGGTGCAGTCGATCTCCTCCGAGGACACCTTTGCCGAAGACCTGCTGCTGGAAGACCTGGGCGAGGCCATCGTGCAGCTGGCCGAGAAGACCTGGAATGCCACGCGCAAGACCGAACGCATCGGCCACACCGTCGTGCTGAAACTGAAGACCGCCCAGTTCCGCATCCTCACCCGCAGCTTCACTCCGGACCGTCCACCGGAATCGATGCAGGAACTGCGCGACATCGCCCTGTCCCTGCGCGCCCGCGTCGACCTGCCTGCCGACACCCGCTACCGCCTCGTAGGCGTTGGCCTGGGGGGATTCCGCGATAAAGAACCGGTGGTGCAGGGCGAACTGTTCGGGCACTGATCAACCCCGTGCCGACCAACGGTCGGCACCTACCAACAGCAGCGGGAAGCTGTCGGCACCCACCCCGGCAACCCACGGATACCCAGCTGTTGCCGTTGCCGTTGCATTGAGCAGGTGCAGGGCGCAGCCCTGCAAAAAGAAACTACCTACCTCACGGCCACTGCATCTCGCCCTTGGCCACCTTCGCACTCAGCTCCAGCGACGCAACGCCCTCCAGCGCCGGATAGCGCGCCTGCATCGCCTTCACCAGCGCCGCACTGTCCTTCGCCTGGCCCGCCTCCGCATCGAACGCACGGATGTAGCCTGCAGTGAAACGCAGCGCGCTCGCATCCAGTGCCGCACCCGGCGCGTAATGGCCCGGCACCACCACCTTCGGCTTCAGCGCCTGCAGGTGCTGCAGCGTCTGCAGCCAATCGGCATGCGACTGCGGCGTCTGTGTATCGGCCATCCACACGTGCTCACCGGCCACCACCGGAATGCCACCGACGATCGCACGCAGCGACGGCACCCACAGCACCGTGCGGTCGGGTGTCGGCCCGTCCAGCCCGATCAGCGGCAGGCGCTGGCCTTCCAGCTGCAGTGCATCGCCGTCCAGCACCTGCGGCAGCACGATGCGCGCAGGTACATCGGCACCCATCTTCGGGCCCCAGTAGGCCAGCTTGCCGGCCTGGGTCTGCGTGATGTGGGCAACGGTCTGCGCCGTGGCGACGATGCGTGCCTGCGGGAACGCATCCTGCAGCGTGGCCAGGCCGAAGTAGTAGTCCGGATCGCCATGGCTGATGTAGATCGTGGTCAGCCGCTTGCCGCTGGCGCGGATCCTGTCGGCCAGCGCAGCCGCATCGCTGGCGGCAAACTGCGCATCGACGAGGATCGCCTCATTGCGGCCTTCGATCAGCACCGAGGACACGGAGAACATCGCCTGCGGCCCGGGATGGAAGGTCTGCAGGTGCAGTTGTGAGTGCGCCGCAGGGGCGGTGGCAGGCGCCGCCGCGGTGGCACGCAGCGGTGCACTGGCGAAACCCGCGGCCAGCGCGAGGGGAAGCAGCAGGGCAGCAGTACGCATCAACGATTCCTCGTGTAGAGCCGAGCCCGTGCTCGGCTGCAGTGGTTGCCTCAAGCCGAGCGCAGGCTCGGCTCTACAGGGGAAACGTATCGATCAATACGCCGCAGTGATGATCTGCTTCGGGTACTTGCCCGCTTCCAGCTCGGCCACGAATGCCGCACCGTAATCGGCGTAGCTGATGCGGCTGTGGCCGCTGGCATCGGCCAGGAAGGTCTTGGCCTGCACGCGGTACTGGCCGCGCTCTTCGCCGGGGCCGATTTCCGCGGCCGGCGAGAAGAAGGTCCAGTCCAGGTCCTCCACCGCCTGCAGGCGCTTCAGCGCTTCGCGCGCGGCAAGTGCGTACGGCTTGTAGGCGGCGGGGAAATCCGGGGTGTCGACCAGCTGCACGCCCGGTGCGATCTCCAGGCTGCCGGCGCCACCGACCACCACCACGCGCGGCACCTTGGCCTGGCGTGCGGCGGCGACCAGCTGGTCGGCCACGCTGGCGATCTGGCCGATGTCATCACCCGGGCGCGGGCCATAGGCGCTGGCCAGCACGTCATGGCCGGCGATCACGGCGGCCAGGGCGGCGGTGTCGTCCAGCGCGGCGATGGCCAGCTGGGCACCGGCCAGCTCGGACGGCAGGTCTTTTTCACTGCGGACCACGGCCGTCACCTGGTGGCCGTGGGCGAGGGCGTGGCGGGCGATCTGGCGGCCGATGTTGCCGGTGGCACCGACGAGGGCGATCTTCATGGCGGAACTCCTTGGGGCGGAATGGGGTGGGAACGAGGCCACTGTAGGCCGCTGCAGTTGCTCGAAAAACAGCGTATAACGCGCTTGTTTGTTGCATGGATCGAGCAGATGGACCGATTGACAGCCATGACCGTGTTCGTCGAAGTGGCCGAGCGTGGCAGCCTGACCGCTGCCGCCGAGGTGCTGGACATGTCCCGCGCGATGGTCAGCCGCTACCTGGCCGAGGTGGAGGGCTGGCTGGGCGCACGCCTGCTGCACCGGACCACGCGGCGGATCAGCCTGACCGGCGCCGGTGAAGCCGCGCTGGCGCGCTTCCGGCAGATGCTGGCCATCGGCGAGGAACTGCAGGGCGAACTGGCCAGCGACGATCCCGAGCCGCACGGCACCCTGCGCATCACCGCCAGCGTGTCGTTCGGGCAGAGCCACCTGGCGCGCGCCGTGGCGGCCTTCGTGCAGCGCCACCCGGCCGCGCGCATCGAACTGCTGCTGGTCGACCGCATGGTCAACCTGGTGGAGGAGCGCGTGGACCTGGCCGTGCGCATCGCCCGCCAGATCGATCCCAGCCTGATCGCGCGACGGCTGGCCACCTGCCGTTCGGTACTGTGCGCCACGCCTGCCTACCTGCAGGCACACGGCACGCCCAGCGCGCCGGAGCAGCTGCCCGCGCACAACTGCCTCACCCACCACTACGTCGGCAGGAGCCTGTGGCAGCTGCATCGCGACGGTCGCTCGCTGTCGGTGGCGGTGGGCGGCAACATCAGCGCCAACGAAGCCTCCCTGCTGCTGGAAGCGGTGCGCGCCGGTGCCGGCATCGCCATGCTGCCGACCTACCAGGTGGCACCGCTGCTGCGTTCGGGCGAACTGGTGCAGCTGCTGCCGGCCTATGCGCTGGACGAGCTGGGCATTCATGCCGTGTACGCATCGCGTCGACAGCAGCCCGCTATCATGCGGCGGTTCCTGGATTTCCTGGCCGAGTGTTTCGCCAGCCCGGCATTCCAGGATCTGGATTGGCGCCCACCGGTCAAGGAGGACACATGAGCCATGGACAGGGATTGCTTGAGCACAACCGCGCGGCGTGGGACCGCCAGGCACGCGAGGCCAGCGACTGGTCGCGCCCGGTTGATGCCGAAACCATCGCTGCCGCACGCCAGGGACGCTGGCAGGTCCACCTGACGCCCCGCCCGCTGCCGCTGGACTGGCTGGGCGATGTACGCGGCCGCCGCATCCTCTGCCTGGCATCGGCCGGTGGCCAGCAGGCGCCGGTGCTGGCCGCCGCTGGCGCGGTGGTCACCGTGTTCGATCTGTCCGACGGGCAGCTGGCGCAGGACCGCCGCGTGGCCGAGCGCGATGGGCTGTCACTGCGCACCGTGCAGGGCGACATGCGTGACCTGCATGCCTTCGCCGATGGCAGCTTCGATGTGGTGTTCCACCCCATTTCCAACCTGTACGTGCCGGATGTGCGCCCGGTCTGGGCCGAGTGCCAGCGCGTGCTGGCGCGGGATGGCCTGCTGCTGGCCAGCTTCTACAACCCGGTGGTGTTCGTGGGCGCGCGCGATCCGCAGCTGCAGGAACAGGGCCTGATCCGCCCGCAGTACGCCATTCCGTATTCGGACCTGGAAGACCTGCCGGCCGAAGAGCGCGAGGCCAAGTTGGCCCGTGGTGAAGCACTGACCTTCGGCCACAGCCTCGGCGACCTGATCGGTGGCCAGCTCGATGCCGGCTTCGTGGTCGAGCGCTTCATGGAAGACTGGCAGCCGCGCCCGCGTTTCCTGATCGACCGCTACCTGCCCACCTTCCTGGCCACCCGTGCCCGCCGGATCGGCTGAGGCGGGCGCGGAAATGCCGGGGCGTACAATGGACGGCCCACGTCGTACAGGTACCGTCCCTTGTCGTATCCCTATCCGTTGGTTGTGTTTGATCTGGACGGCACGCTGGTGGACAGCGCGGCTGACATTGCCGAAGCGCTGAACCGCACGCTGGAAGACATCGGCGTCGCGCGCGTGCCGGAAACCACCGTGCTGGGCTGGATCGGTGATGGCGTGCGGCGGCTGGTCGAGCAGGCCGTGCACGCCGCCGGTCGCGACGTGGACCTGGCCGAGGTGATGCCGACCTTCATGGTGCATTACCGCGAATGCCTGCTGCGCAGCCCGCGCCTGTTCGATGGCGTGCCGGAAGCCTTGGCCCTGCTGCGCGCGCGCGGCGTGCCGCTGGCCATCTGCACCAACAAGCCGGCCGCGCTGGTACCGCCGTTGCTGCAGCACCTGGGCATTGCGGATGCGTTTTCGCTGGTGCTGGGCGGTGATTCGCTGCCGCAGCGCAAGCCCAGTGGCGAGCCGCTGCGGCACATCGCCGCGCACTTCGGGCAGGCGGTGGACGCCTGCCTGATGGTGGGTGATTCGCTCACCGATTACCGTGCCGCCGAAGACGCCGGCATGCCGATCGCGCTGGTGCGCTATGGCTATCCGCGTGGCCTGGACCTGGACACCGCGCACGCCGTGTCGGTCATCGACGATCTGCGTGAACTGCCCGGCCTGCAGCGCTGACGCACTGGGTAGTGCCGGCCGCTGGCCGGCAACCCGTTGCACGCTGCCATAGACCATGACGTTGCCGGCCAGCGGCCGGCACTACCATGGCCGGCGTGGTTATTTCGGCTGGTACCGCACGCTCAGCTGGTACTCGCGGCCCGGCTGGTTGAACCACGCCACGGTCTCGTAGCGGCGGTCGAACACATTGGCTGCGCGGGCCAGCAGCGACCACGACGGCGTCAGTGCGTACTCCGCGCGCAGGTCCAGCGTGCCGTAGCCGCCCACCTTCACTGCGTTGCTGGCGTCGTCGAAGCGCTTGCCCGCACCCTGCACGGTCAGTCCGGCGCGGAAATCGCCGAAGCGGCGGTCCACGTCCAGGCGCGCGGTCTGCTGCGCGCGGCGCGGCAGCCAGTTGTCGAACTGCGCGCTGCCAGCGGTGCGGTTGCGCGGGTCGGTGTAGCTCAGCTGGCCATTGATGTCGAAGCCGGCCAGCACCACGCCTGCGGTCAGTTCGGCACCACGGATACGCGCCTTCTCGATCTGCTGCATCATGAAGGTCGTCGCATCGTAGGTGATCAGGTCATCGATGCGGGTCTCGTACACGTCCACGCCCCAGTGCCAGCCCTGGCCTTGCTGCGACAGGCCGATGTTGGCGCTCTTCGACGTCTCCGGATCCAGCGTCGGTACGCCGCTCCACGGGTCGTACAGGTCGCTGAAGGTCGGTGCCTTGAACGCCGTGCCATAACTGGCATTCACGCGCAGGCCGTGGCCCAGGTCCATCGCCCAGCCGAGGCTGCCGGTGGCGTGGTTGCCGAACTGCGCGTTGTCGTCGTTGCGCGCGCTCACCTGCAGCTGGTGGTGGCCGAAACGGCCCTGGTACTGCACGAACACGCCGGTGTTGCGGCGGCTGTCCACGAGATAGCCCGCGCTGCTGCCATCCAGGTTGTCCTCGCTCCAGTCCACGCCGGTACTCAGCAGCTGGCCCTCGGCCAGGCCGATATCGGCCTGCAGCGAGGCGTTGTCGCGGTGCGTCTGCGCGCTGCCGGACACACCGAAGTCGCCGACGTTGTCCGACTCGTTGTCGCTGCGGCCGACGCTGGCGGTGAAGGCCAGTCGCTCGGACGGGGTGTAGCGCACCTTGCCGGACATCACCTGCTGCAGCGTTTCCGAGTAGTTGTAGTAGCCGTCGTAGTGGTTCTCGCCTTCGGCACGCAGGGCGCTGCCTTCCACGCTCCACTGCTCGTTGAAGGTGTAGCCACCGCGCAGGCTCTTGGACAGGTTGCGGTAGCCATCGCGGTCGGGCTCATCGGCGAAGCAGCCGGTGAACAGCGTGGCCGAGCCGCGGCAGGCGTTGATGCCGTCGGTGTGCTGGTAGGCGATATCGGCGCCGAACCAGCCGTGCTCGCCGCTGCCACCGATGCCACCGCTGGCTTCGCGCAGGCCATTGCTGCCGCCGCCCAGCTGGAAGTGCGGCGCAAACCCGCCCTGGTTGCGGCGGGTGAAGATCTGGATGACGCCACCAATGGCATCGGCGCCGTACAGGCTGGACTGCGGCCCGCGCACGATTTCCACGCGCTCGATCTGCGCCAGCGGCAGGTCCTGGTACATCGCCAGGCCAAGGTCGGCACTGTTGATGCGCACGCCATCGACCAGCACCACGGTGTGCGAGGAATTGGTGCCGCGCAGGAACAGCGAGCTCTGCTTGCCGAGGCCACCGCTGTTGGTCAGGTTGATGCCGGCGCGGCCCGCCAGCAGTTCCTGCAGCGAGGTGGCCTGGCTGGATTCGATATGTGCGCGGTCGATCACCTGCGCCGGTGCGATGCTGTCCTGCAGGGCGATGGGGGTGCGCGTGGCGGTCACCAGCACCTGGTCCAGCGCAGCGGTGTCATCGCTCGCCTGGGCATGGGCCAGGGCGGGCAGGGCGGCCAGCACGGCCAGGGACAGCATTCGGAACTGCAGCTTCATCGGGAGGACTCCGGGTGCCACGCACGCCCGCGTGGCGAAGGGGAGGAGCCACGAAGGCAGGCACGCGCCGAAGCCGCGGCAGAGGCCGCGATCATCCAGCGCCATGCCCACCGCATCGCGACCTGAGGCTTCCGGGCCGGTCTCCGGGCTTGCCGCCAGGTGGCGCGAGGCCACCGTCCAGGCGCCTTCCCATGCCGGTGGCACAGTGGCGGTATTGCCTGGAACAGACGTGCTTACCGTTGCGGGGGCAGCGCCGGCCTGGCGTGTTGCCACGCGTCACCGGCTTCCCGTTTCAACCTGCCGGCCGCGGCCGCAGGTCACCTGGAAGTGGGCGCAGTCTACGGCATCGCCGGCGGCCCGGTAGAGTCGAGATCCTATGTTCGCAGTCAAGCCTGCAGGAAGCGGGCTTGGCCCACCTTCAACAGGGCTGGATCG
>NZ_JBYSZR010000013.1:0-111776 GCF_058787375.1 Stenotrophomonas sp. FW305-3-2-15-E-LB1 | reverse complement strand
GGTTGCGGGGGCGTGAGCCGCATGGATGCGGCGACCGAGCTTACATGGACGTACTTGCAGCGTCCCCCGCAACCGGACCCACCCCGCCATCCCACGGAGTGCAGGCTTTTGCTTCTGAAGTTGCCGGCCAGCGGCCGGCACTACCGCTTCTGCGGGTGCAGGGCGCAGCCCTGCCGAAAAACCCCACGAACGAGACGCGCGTCACTGCCCGCAACACCCGCGCCACTTCGTAAAAAACATTTCATCTTCCATTCGCATAGTGGCGGCGCGCCGTGCCGAGTCGCGGCGGACTCCCCCCATGCAATGGATCCACATGCAGACCCGACACCTCACGATCGCCGTGGCGATCGCGCTTTCCGCCGCCAGCGCGCATGCCGCTGAAACCACCGATGCCACCGCCGACGCCGCGCTGAGCGCACAGACGCTCGACACCGTGTCCGTCATCGGCCAGGGCGAAACCCGCCAGGTGCAGCGCATCACCGCCGTGGACAAGCAGGTGCTGCCGCCGGGCACCAGCGGCCAGAAGATCCTCGACCGCCTGCCGGGCGTTTCGGTGCAGTCCAACGATGCCTTCGGTGCGAACGAAGAATCGCAGACCATCAGCCTGCGCGGCTTCGACAAGAGCCGCCTCGGCTACACGCTCGATGGCATCCCGCTGGGCGACAACAGCTACGGCAACTACAACGGCCTGAGCATCGCCCGCGCACTGATCGCCGAAAACCTCGCCGGTGCTGAACTGTCGCAGGGCATCGGTTCACTGGGCGTCGCCTCCACCAGCAACCTCGGCGGCACCATCCAGTATTTCTCGATGGACCCGTCCACCGAATTCGGCGGCCGTGCCAGCGTCACCGTGGGCGATGACAACCAGCGCCGCGGCTACCTGCGCGTGGATACCGGCGACATCAACGGCTTCTCGGCCTATGTCTCCGGCGTGCACCAGGACCAGGACATGTGGGCCGCGCCGTACCAGAACCAGACCACCCGCCAGTTCAACGCCAAGGCCGTGTGGAATGTGGGCGACCACCGCTTCGGCGCGTTCGTCGCCACCTCGCGCGCCAGCCAGGCCAACTACGCCTACCTGTCCAAGGACATGCTGGACCGCGGCTTGGGCTGGGACTGGAACATCTACGCACCGGACTGGGACCGTGCCGTCGCGGCCGCCTGGTGCGCCCCCGGTACGCGCGATCCGGCCAAGTGCCAGTTCAGTGGCGGCGTCAACAGCATCGACGATGCCTACTACCAGAGCCGAGCGCTGCGCGATGACAATCTGTACTCGGTCGATGCCGACCTGCGCCTGGGTGAGCAGGGCCGCCTGAAACTGGTGGCCTACCACCATGACAATCGTGGCCAGGGCCACTGGTGGGCGCCGGGCCAGCCGTCCTATCCGGGCACCGACCAGATGCTGCCGATCTCCATCCGCAGCACCAACTACACCATCAACCGCGATGGCCTGACCGCTGCGCTGTCGTGGCAGGTGGGCATCCACGAGCTGGAAGCCGGCCTGTGGTACGAGCAGAACGACCACAACGTGTCGCGTAATTTCTACTACATCAGTGGCCCGTTCCTGGATGATCTGTACCTGAAGAACCCGGACCGCCTGCTGTTCAACCAGGACTTCGACATCCGCACGCAGCAGTTCTACGTGCAGGACCGCATGCGCTTCCTCGACCAGCGCCTGACCGTGGACGTGGGCATCAAGAGCCCGAACACGCGCATGCGCGCCACCGCAAAGTCCGGCGTGGAAACCAGCATCGCCTCGGGCACGCTGACCGCCAAGGAATCGGTGCTGCCGCAGGTCGGCCTGGGCTTCAAGCTCAACGCCAACAATGAGCTGTTTGCTTCGTATGCCGAGAACATCGCGGCCTTCGTTGGCGGCGGCAGCGGCGGCCCGCTGCAGGTCTCGCCGGAATCGTTCGCGGCCAGCGCCGGGCTGGAACCGGAAAAGTCGAAGAGTCTGGAAGCCGGCTTCCGTACCTTCGGCGAAAAGTACCAGGCCTCCATTGCCGCGTACAACGTGAAATTCGACAACCGCCTGCTGTCGCTCAACCCGTGCTCGAGCATCGAAGTCGGTACGCGCCCGGAGTGCGTCACCCGCTTCATCAACGTGGGTTCGGTGAAGAGCCATGGCGCCGAGCTGACATTCATTCTCAAGCCGGTCGACGGCCTGCAGTGGTACAACGCGCTGTCCTGGAACAAGACCACCTACGAGGATGACTACACCTCCGGCGGTGCGATCGTGCCGGTGGCCGGCAAGATCACCGTGGACACGCCGCAGCGCATGGCGTCCAGCGAGATCAGCTGGAACCGCGATGGCTTCTTCGCCAGCCTGCGCGCCAAGTACACCGGCAAGCGCTACTACACCTACACCAACGACCAGTCGGTGCCGGGCGTGACCACCTTCGATGCCGGTGCCGGCTATGACTTCGGCCCGGGCATGGGCCTGCGTAACATCCGCGTGTCGTTGAACGCGACCAACCTGACCAACAAGCGCTACGCCGGCCAATTGAGTTCGTTCGCACCGACCGATCCGACCGGCACGCGTTATGCCATCCATGCCAGTGCACCGCGCCAGGTGTTCATGACGGTGGCTGCGGAGTTCTGAATCGGGCAGGGATAACGCATCCACGCGTGGCGTGGATCTACCGGGTCTTGGTGCCTCCACGTCGCGCGCCGATGGTGCCGGACCGGTAGATCCACGCCGCGCGTGGATGTTGTTTGCCCGGTAGATCCACGCCATGCGTGGATGCGCCTCAGTCCGCCGATGGCAGGGGCGGCTAGACTGCAGAGGCCCCTTGAGTCATGAGAAGCCTCCCCTTGCCCCCCGACGAATACGAACGCGCCTCGCGCACGCTGCTGCAGGAGTACCTGCTGCAGGCATCACCAGCGCAGCGTCACATCTATGTTGCGCGCCGCAACCATGACGACAGCCCCGAGGTGCTGGCCTGGCTGGCAGGGCGCAGCGAGCTTGATCGCGCGACGGCCCTGCTGATGTACTGGTCGCTGGGCGCAGCCTGGTTTGCCCAGTACGCCAGCGATGGCGACGTGCCCGAGCATGAGCGCGATGCCTACGCGATCGTCCAGGGCATCGAGCAGCGCTATCTGGCTGGCTTCTATGCCGATCATGGGCTCGCCTTCGATCCGTGCAACTGGCCTGGCCCATCGGCGGGCCATCATCCCGGGCTGACGATGCGCCGTGCCGTGCCGTGCCGGACGCCATGCTGGCCGCCGTCGTGGGCGCGCGGGCGGTCGATCCTTTCGCGGAGGTGATTGACCAAACCTTCGATGACGGCCTGCCATTGGACGTGGCTGCACAACTGCAGGACCTGGCCGCTGCGATGCAGCCTGATCGCGGCCCGGCCCTGGGCGACGAAGTGGCCGGCGACGTCGACATCTATGCTGAAACGGTGCCACCGACGCTGTCGCCGCTGGCGACGGCATCGGATGCGGGCTGGCCGGTACTTGAGTCCTTCCTGCGCCAGGCATCGCCGCAGCAACGCCACCAGGTGATGCTGTTCGCCGAGGCCAGCTCACTGTCAGATACGCTGCAGTGGCTGCTGGACCAGCCGACATTGGCGGCATCCAGTGCACTGGCGCTCTACTGGAACCTGGGCGCGTCGTGGTACGTCCCGTTCGTCACGATCGAGGATGTGCCGGAGTCGCACCGCTACACCGCTGCGGTGTTGCGACAGATCGAGCAGCGCCTGGCTGAAGGCGCCTACGCGGATCACGGGCTGGGTTTCGACCTGGAGTGGAACCGGCCACGGTTCCCTACACGCTGGCCGGGCCGGGAAGTGCTGCGCGCGATTCCCGCCCTGATGTGGCTGCCGCGCCCGGGCCAGATCGTGCAGGAATCGGACGACGTGGATTTCATCAGCGGCCTGCCCGAAGACATCGCCGATGCGCTGGCGAACGCCCGCGGGTAGAAGCAGTAGATCCACGCCGTCCTTGGATGGGCGCCTCACCCCATGTACAACCCACCATTGACCGGGTAATCCGCACCGGTCACATACGAGGCTTCATCCGAGGCCAGCCAGGCCACCAGGCCGGCCACTTCCTCCGGCCGGCCCAGGCGGCGTACCGGCACCGAGGCGGCCAGCCGGTCCAGCACGTCCGGCGGGAAGCTGCTGATGGCCTGGCTGGCGATGTAGCCGGGCGACAAGGTGTTCACGGTGACCCCGCGCGAAGCGACTTCAGCAGCGAGGGCACGGCTGAAACCGTGCATTGCCGCCTTGGCCGTCGCGTAGTTCACCTGGCCGATCTGGCCCTTGTGGGCGCTGACCGAACCGATGTTGACGATGCGGCCCCAGCCGCGCGTGGCCATGCCATCGACCACCTGCTTGGTCAGGTTGAACAGCGCGTTGAGGTTGGAGGCGATCACCGCATTCCAGTCCTCCACCGTCATCTGCCGGAACAGCAGGTCGCGGCTGCCGCCGGAGTTGTTGACCAGCACGTCCACTTCGCCCACTTCGGCGCGCACCTTGGCGAAGGCCGCCGAGGTGGATGCCCAGTCGGTGGCGTTGCCTTCGGAGGCGATGAAGTCGAAACCCTGTTCGCGCTGCTCGCGCAGCCAGTTGGCCTTGCGCGGCGAGTTGGGGGCGCAGCCGGCGACCACGGTATGGCCCGAACGGGCCAGGCTCTGGCAGATGGCAGTGCCGACACTGCCCATGCCGCTGGTGACGTAAGCGATTCGAAGCGTCATTGCAGAAGGCTCCTTGGTGTCCGGATCAGGATGCGAAGGGATACAGGCCGAACAGCAGGCCGCCGACCATCAACAGCAGCGAGATGGCGATCGCCCACTTCAGGGTGAATTTCTGGTGGTCGGCGAACTCGACCTTGGCCAGGCCCACCAATAGGTAGGTGGACGGCACCAGCGGACTGAGCAGGTGCACCGGCTGCCCGGCCAGCGAGGCACGGGCCATTTCCACCGGGGTGATGCCGTAGTTGCCGGCGGCCTCGGACAGGATCGGCAGCACGCCGAAGTAGAAGGCGTCGTTGGACATGAAGAAGGTGAACGGCATCGACGCGATGGCGGTGATGACGGCCAGGTACGGGCCCCACGACTCGGGGATGATCGCCAGGAAGCTGTGCGACATCGCCTCGACCATGCCGGTGTTGTTGAGGATGCCGGTGAAGATGCCCGCGGCGAAGATCAGCGCCACCACCGACAGCACGTTGCCGGCGTGGTTGACCACGCGGCGGCGCTGTTCGGCCAGGTTCGGGTAGTTGATGACCAGGGCGATGGCAAAGCCGACCATGAACAGCACCGGCATCGGCAGCACGCCGGCGATCAGCGCGCCCATCAGGGCCAGGGTCAGTGCCAGGTTCACCCACAGCAGCTTCGGGCGCTTGATGTCCTCGGCGTCTTCCACCGACGGCAGCGCGTTGTTGTCATCAGACACGCTGTTGTCCATCCAGCTGCCACCCTGCGGCAGGGTCACCACGCCCAGGCGGCGGCGTTCCTTCATGCCCAGGTACCAGGCCAGCAGCAGCACGCCGGCACAGGCGATCACCATCGACGGGATCAACGGCACGAACACATCGGCCGGGTCCACGTGCAGCGCGGTGGCCGCGCGTGCGGTCGGGCCGCCCCACGGGGTCAGGTTCATCACGCCGCCGGCGAGGATGGTCACGCAGGTCATGTTCAGCGCGTTCATGCCCAGGCGCTGGTACAGCGGCAGCATCGCCGAGACGGTGATCATGTAGGTGGTGGAGCCATCGCCGTCGAGCGAGATCAGCATCGCCAGCACGGCGGTGCCGAGCACGATCTTCATCGGATCGCCCTTGACGAAGCGCAGGATGATGCGCACCAGCGGGTCGAACAGGCCCGCGTCGATCATCACGCCGAAGTAGAGGATGGCGAACATCAGCATCACGCCGGTCGGCGCGATCTTCTTGATGCCTTCCAGCATCATTTCGTCGATGTCGGCGCCAAACCCGCCCAGCAGGGCGAAGATGATCGGGATGGTGATCAGGGCGACCAGCGGCGACAGCCGTTTGCTCATGATCAAGTACATGAACGTAATGACCATGCCAAAGCCGAGGATGCTCAGCATCATCTGCGGACTCCTTGCGTACTGCGGTTGAAGAGGGGGGGAGGGAGTGCGCGGCTCAGAAGTCGAACTGCAGGCGGCCGGTGACCGCGCGGGTGCGGTCCAGCGTTACCCCGGCCAGGCGGTCACGGTTGCGGCTTTCGATCAGGTCGAGCATGAAGCGCAGGTTGTCGCGCAGGTACCAGTTGCCGCCCAGCGTCCAGGCGGCGGTGCTGCCGCGGCGCAGGTCGGGCGCGCCGTCGAGGTGCTGGGCGCCCCACATCTGGTCGTAGCGCAGCGCCACTTCGAAGGCACCGGCCTTGTGGCGGATGTCCTTCACCCGGGCGAAGCGGCCGGTCTTGCGGTCGTAGGCCTTGCTTTCGCCGGTGACGAACCAGCTGAGCATGCCGTAGGCGGCCATCACATCGCCGCGCTGGGCGCCGTCGTCGAAGGTGGCACCGCTGAATTCACCCTGCCAGGACAGCGGGCCGCGCACCTGCGCGTATTCCAGCGACCACTTGTTGACGTCGGTATCGCGGCCGGCAGAGAAGTCGACCAGGGTCAGGCGGCTTTCGTCGGACAGGTGGCCGGCCGGGCGCGGGCGGATCTTCAGGCCCGGGGTGCCGTTGCTGCCGGGGTTGTCGTAGGCCTCATGGGCCAGCGACAGGCCCAGGTGCAGCACGTCGCCATCGCTGGGCGAGGGGGCCCAGGTGACGCGGCCACCGGCGGCGCGGCCCTTCACCTGCCAGGCATCGATGCTCTCCAGGCTGTAGAGGCTGGCGGCCCAGGTGAAATCACCCGGATTGGCCTGCCAGGACGCGCCCAGGCGGTACAGCGGCGCCAGCGTGGTGCCGGCGTTGCCGCGCTCCAGGAAGCTGCCGTAGTTGGAACTGGTGCGGTCGTCCAGCGAGAAGTACTGCTTGAACTGGCCCACCGTCAGCTTGCCGGCCTTGCCGAAGCTGCGGCTGAGGTAGACATCCTTGGCCTCGACGCGGTCACCGGAAAAGTCCGCCTCGGCCTTGTAATCGACCACGAAGAACTTGCCCGACACGTCCAGCCAGGCGCGGCGGATCTCGGTGTCGTCCTTGTTCGGGGTGCCGCGGTCGTCGTTGTCGAACGTGGCGAAATCCAGGTGCAGGCGGCCGCCGACGGTGGCGGTGACCGGCCGGTCGTCTTCCGCAAAGGCCGGCGCGGCCAGCGCAGCCAGGGCCATCATGGCGGCGGGGCGCTGCCAGGCAAACTTCAGTTCCACAAACCCTCCCAGGTGCGCGCCGGGCGCGCGGCAATCGTGGGCACCGGATGGTGCGCGGCCGCAGTCTGGGTTGCCGTAGCTGTCATCGTCCTGTCAGCGGTTTGTGCGGTGCAGCGTAAAACGGGCCGCTGCGCTCGCCGGGCACGGCCCGGCGCTACCGCCGCGACGCTGCCCCGGTAGCGCCGGGCCATGCCTGGCGGTTTGCCCGCCACACGCCACCGCGCCGCACGCGGTAGCATTCGCTTCCCCCGATCTCCTCCATTGCCTGCCGATGCGCCTGCTGCTGGTCGAAGACAATCCGGATCTGGCCGATGCCATCATCCGCCGCATGCGCCGCAGCGGGCACGCAGTGGACTGGCAGGCCGACGGCCTGGCCGCCGCCAGCGTGCTGCGCTACCAGAGCTTCGACCTGGTGGTGCTGGATATCGGCCTGCCCAAGCTGGATGGCCTGCGCGTGCTGGCCGGCATGCGCGAGCGCGGCGACAGCACGCCGGTGCTGATGCTGACCGCGCGTGATGGCATCGAGGACCGCGTGCAGGCACTGGATGTCGGTGCAGACGATTACCTGGGGAAACCCTTCGACTTCCGCGAATTCGAAGCGCGCTGCCGCGTGCTGCTGCGCCGTGCGCGCGGCCAGGCCAGCGAAGTGGTGCAGGTGGGCGGCTTCCAGTTCGACAACGCTGCGCACCGCGTCAGCGTCGACGGCGAACCGATCGAGCTGCCCAACCGCGAATACCGCCTGCTGGAAATCCTGGTCGGCCGCCTGGGCCAGGTGGTGGGCAAGGACGAGATCGGCAATGGCCTGTTCGGCTTCGATGACGAGGCGGGGCCGAACGCCATCGAGCTGTATGTGGGGCGGCTGAGAAAAAAACTGGCCGGTGCACCGCTGCGCATCACCACCGTGCGGGGCGTCGGCTACCTGCTGGAAGAAGCCGGCGACGGCAGCAGTGACGGCGATGGCTGAGGCGCGCAGCGCAGCGGCCGCGCCAGGATCGCTGCGGCGCACCCTGCTGCTGTACCTCGGCACGCTGCTGGCGGTATTCGCGGTGGCCCTGCTGTTTGCTGCGCGCGACTACGGCCAGCGCGCCGCCAACCGTTCCTACGACCACCTGCTGGTGTCCTCGGCCCTGTCCATCGCCGATTCGGTGGCGCTGGTCGATGGCCAGTGGCAGGTGGACCTGCCGTACGCCGCGCTGGACCTGCTGGCGATGGCACCGGAAGACCGCGTGTTCTACCGGGTGGCCGACAGCCGCGGCAACCTCATCACCGGCTACGGCGATCTGCCCGCGCCACCGCGCCGGCCCGGCACGCAGCCGCAGCTGTTCGACGCAGGCTACAGCGGCGAGACCGTGCGCTTCGTGATGGTCAGCCGCAGCTTCGCCGCAGCCTCCGCACAGGGCGAGGTGCAGGTGCAGGTCGGGCAGACCCGCCGTGCGCGCGAGGCGCTGGCGCAGGACATGGTCAACCGCGCGCTGCTGGCCATCGGCGTGCTGTCGCTGTTGCTGCTGGCCCTGGTCGCCTTCGGCGTGCACCGTGCCTTCCGGCCGCTGGTGCGGGTGGAACGCGAGCTGTCGCGCCGCGAGCCGTCCGACCTGAAGCCGCTGGATGCGCGCGTGCCGCGCGAGATGGACCAGATGGTGGCCGCACTGAACCGCTTCATGGAACGCCTGTCCAGCAGCAACGAGACGCTGCGTGCGTTCATGGCCGAGGCCGCCCACCAGATGCGCACGCCGCTGGCCGCGCTGCGTGCGCAGGCGCAGCTGGCACTGGACGATGACGACCCGGATGACATGCGGCGCAGCCTGCAGGCCATCGAGCGCAATGCCACCCACATGAGCCGCCTGCTCAACCAGCTGCTCAGCGATGCCAGCGTGATCCACCGTTCCAACCTGCAGCGGTTTGCTGCGGTGGACCTGGCCGAGACCGTGCACCAGGCCCTGCATGAAGCATTGCCACAGGCGGGGCCTGCGCCGCGCGTGCAGCTGGCGATGACCGCCGAGCCGGTGCAGGTGCATGGTGATGCGCTGCTGCTGCGCGAGGCGATCAAGAACCTGGTCGACAACGCATTGAAGTACGGCGGCGACGGCGCGCTGCAGATTGCGCTGACCGTGGAAGGCGGGCAGGCCGTGCTGACCATTGCCGACCATGGCGCCGGCATTGCCGCGGCCGATGCCGGGCGCGTGTTCGAGCGCTTCGCCCGTGGCGAGGGCGCGCCCGCCGGTGGTGCCGGTCTGGGCCTGGCCATCGTCAAGCGCGTGGTCGACAGCCATGGCGGCCACATCGACCTGAGCAACCGTCCACAGGGCGGCCTGGTCGCCACCATCCGCCTGCCCCGGAGCAGCCCATGATCCGCCTGATCGTCGCCGCCTTCGCCCTGCTGCTGGCCGTGCCGGCCGTGGCCGCACCGGGCGATGTACGCCGCTTCGCCGCGCAGGGCCCGGCCACCGCGCAGCTGCGCATCCACGGCAGCACCGATATCGAGGTGTTCGCCGTGGTCATCGCCGATTACCAGCGCCTGCACCCCGGCACCGAAGTGGTGTACGAGGACATCATCACCCAGGATCTGTACGCGCGTTACCTGCACGACCGTGCCGGGCCGGACTCGCCGGACTTGCTGATTTCCAGCGGCATGGACCTGCAGACCAAGCTGGTGAACGACGGCCACGCGCAGCCGCACCGCTCGGCGCAGACCGCCGCACTGCCGGCCTGGGCGCAGTGGCGCAGCGAGGCGTTCGGCATCAGCTACGAGCCGGTGGTGATGGTCTACAACACCCGGCGGCTGCCCGCCGCGAAGGCCCCGCATACGCGCCGCCAGCTGCTGGACCTGCTGCGCGCCGAGGGTACGCCGCTGCGCGGCAGGGTCGGCACCTACGATATCGAGCGCAGCAGCGTGGGCTACCTGCTGGCCACCCAGGACGCGCAGCGCGGCAGCATCGCCGGTGCGCTGCTGGGCGCGCTGGGCGACAACGCGGTGCTGCGCGAGGAGCGCACCGGCGTGCTGCTGGACAAGGTCGCCAGTGGCGAACTGTCGCTGGTGTACAACGTGCTGGGTTCGTACGCACAGGCGCGCATCGATGGCGGTGCGCCGCTGGCCATCGTCGAGCCGGAGGACTACACCCTGGTGGTGCTGCGCACGGCGGTGATTCCGCGTACCGGGCCGCACCCGGAGGAAGCGCGGCGTTTCCTCGATTACCTGCTGTCGCCGCGTGGCCAGCAGGTGCTTTCACGCGAGGCGCGGTTGATGCCGATCGTCACCGGCAATGCGCGCAGCGACGACGCACCGGGCCGCAGCCGCCGCCCGATCCAGCTCGGCCCGGGGCTGCTGGTGTACCTGGACGCGCTGAAGCGCCGGCAGTTCCTCGATGCCTGGCGCAGCAGCGTGGAGCCGGCCGGGCGCTGACCCGCCGGCCTGCACGTACAATGGCGCCATGAGCGAATACACCATCCTGATCGCCGATGACCACCCGCTGCTGCGTTCGGCGGTGGTGCAGTCGCTGCGGCAGAGCCTGCCGCTGGCACAGGTGCGCGAGGTGGCCAGCGCCGATGCCCTGGCCGAAGCCCTCGACGCCCAGCCCGAGGTGGACCTGGTGCTGCTGGACCTGACCATGCCCGGCGCGCACGGTTTCTCCGCGCTGCTGCACGTGCGTGGCTCGCATCCGGACATCCCGGTGGTGATCCTTTCCTCCAACGACCACCCGCGGGTGATCCGCCGTGCCCAGCAGTTCGGCGCGGCCGGCTTCATCCCCAAGTCCGCCCCGGCCGAAACCATCGGCCAGGCGGTACAGGCCGTGCTCGACGGCAGCCTGTGGTTCCCGGCGATGGCACCGGAGCGCAGCGAGTCCGATGCGCTGCTGGCCGCGCGGCTGGCCCAGCTCACCCCGCAGCAGTTCCGCGTGCTGCTGTGCCTGGCCGATGGCCTGCTCAACAAGCAGATCGCCTACGAACTGGGCCTGGCCGAAAACACGGTGAAGGTACACGTGACCGCCATCCTGAAGAAGCTCGAGTGCCACAGCCGCACCCAGGCCGCAGTGCTGGTGAAGGCACTGGAGCCGGAAGGCGACGCAGGCGGGATCTGACCCGCTCCCTGCAGCGCCGAGCCCACGCTCGGCTGACGCTGAGCCGTGTAGCGCCGAGCCCACGCTCGGCTGATTCCTGTCAGGCGCTGATCGAACGCAGGTCGATACAGGGGCGCATGCGCTCCGTGCCGTCCCACTCGGCAGGCAGGCCCACGCTGGCGAAGGCATCGACGATGGCCTGGCCGATCCGCTCCATGGCAGCGCTGTCGGGCGGGCCCCAGAAGCCAATGGAAAGATCGCTGGTGCGCTTGGCGCGCTTCATGTCATCGCCGGAATAGAAGCAGAACCCTTGCAGGCCCGCGTCCGTGCCGCCGCGTTGCCAGAACAGCTCGTTGGTGTCGTCGGCAGCGTCGTCGCGGGTATCGCCGCGGCCGCCGGTGGTGACGATCCCAGCCGATTCCAGAACAGCGAACGCCGCATCGATCTTTGCCCGTGCCAGTTTCCATGCAGCGGCAGACATCTTCCGGTCCGGCTTGCGCACGATGACCTCGGGAAGGGCGTGGCCGGTCAGCGCGGACAGCAAGGCCTTCACCTGCGCAGACCAGGCGTTCTCCACGATGTGGTTGCCGTGTCCATCGCAGACATCCGGCCGAGCGCCGGCATCAATCAGCAGCTGCACTGCTTCGGGACTGTCAGGCGAGAACTCTGCCGCCAGATACAACGCGGTGCGACCGCCAGCGCCGACGTGCTCCAGCGGGCTGCCGGCATCGATCAGCAGGCGCAGGGTCGCGAGGGTGTCTTCCATCGGCGCACAGTCCTGGCTGGATGCAGCCCTTTCCAGCGCGGTGAAGCCAAAGGCATCCACTGCGTGTACATCCGCGCCTGCAGCAAGAAAAGCAGCCGTTGCCCGTGCGTTGGCAGCGCACGCAGCGGCAAACAGATCAACGGGAACGTCCGCCTTCGGGGATTTCGGCATGGTCGGCCGTCCTGGCTCAGGGAGGGCTGCCGATTGTAGCCAACGCAGCCGAGCGTGGGCTCGGCGCTACAACGAGCAACGTCAATTTCCGTTACCCGCGATGCCGCAACAGCATCTGCGTCATCAACGCGCGCAGCGCCGGCGGTCGCACCGGCTTGGGCAGGAAGCCCCAGCCCTGCTCGGTCGCATGGGCTTTCAGCGCGTCATCGCGCTCGGCAGTCACCAAGATCACCGGCGGCCGTGCCTGCCACAGCGTGCACAACGCTTCGTAGAGATCCGGGCCGTGCCACTGGCCCATGCGCACGTCCAGCAGCAGCAACTGCGGCACGTTCAGTGCGCTGGCAATCTCCAGCGCGCCCTGCGGGCCATCGGCCAGCTCCACGTTGCAGCCCCAGCGCTCCAGCAGGGCACGCGTGGCCGCACACACGCGCGGGTCATCGTCGATGCTCCACACCCGGCACTGGCGCAGCGGGCTGTCGTCGGACGGTTCGGCCGCCAGCATGGGGGGCGGTGCCGGCGCGGCCACATCGTCGGCATGGCCCAGCGCCACGCTCACTGCAAACACGCTGCCCTTGCCCAGGGTGGAACGCAGGCTGATGCGGTGGCCGAGCAGGCGGCCGATGCGTTCGACGATGGCCAGGCCCAGGCCGGCGCCACGTTCCTGTTCGACGCCATCGTTCAGGCGGCGGAATTCCTCGAAGATCTCGCCCTGCAGGCTTTCCGGAATGCCCGGCCCCTGGTCGTGCACTTCGATGCGCAGCTGGTCGCCCACGCGTCGGCAGCCGATCAGCACGCGCCCGCGCGGCGTGTAGCGCAGCGCATTGGACAGGAAGTTCTGCAGGATGCGGCGCAGCAGGGCTTCGTCGCTGACCACCACCGCGCGCGTGTCGACCCAGTGCAGCTGCAGGCCGCGGCTCTGTGCGGCGATGCCGAACTCGCGGGCCAGGGTTTCCAGCAGCGGTGACAGCGCGAACGTGCGCACGCGGGTCTGCAGCGAGCCTGATTCCAGCCGCGAGATGTCCAGCAGGCTGTTGAGGATGGCGTCCTGCGCGGCCAGGGCGGCATCGACGTGCTCGCTCAGTTCGCGTGCCTCACCGCTCAGGCGGGCGCGCAGCACGGAGACGAACATGCGGGCGGCGTTGAGCGGCTGCAGCAGGTCGTGTACCGCCGAGGCGACGAAGCGGGTCTTGTAGCGGTTGGCCTGCACGGCTTCGCGGCGTGCTTCGTCCAGGTCATGGGTGCGCTCGGCCACGCGGTGTTCCAGCGCATCGGCCAGCGAGCGCAGTTCGCGCGCAGCGTTCTTGTAGCTGGTGATGTCCGCGTAGCTGGTGACGAAGCCGCCGTCGGGCAGGGGGTTGCCGCGGATTTCCAGCACCGTGCCGTCGTCCTTCTCGCTTTCGCGCATGTGCGGGCGGCCGCTGCGCAGGTGGTTCAGGCGGCGCTCGATGGCATCGTCGATGGGACCGGGGCCGAGCAGGCCGCGGCGGGCGTTGAAGCGGAACAGCTCTTCAATCGGCCGGCCCACGCGGACCAGCCCCTGCGGGAAGCGGAACAGCTCGATGTAGCGCGAATTCCATGCTACCAGGCGCAGTTCGCGGTCGATGATGACCACGCCCTGCGGCAGGTGTTCCAGGCTGCGGCTGAGGCCACTGTCGGCATCGGTGGCGGCCTGCAGCAGGCCATCCTGGGCGGTGCGCAGTTCCTGCGCGTGCTGCTTGAGCAGGGTTTCCAGCTCGCTGCGGCTGCGCTGGCGGTGCCGCGACAGGCGCCGGCGCTGCTGCACGAACAACACCAGGAAGCCCAGCGCCAGCCAGACGGCGGCACCGGCCATCGCGGCGGCGCGGCCCGCGCTGGCCGCACCGCTGGCATCGTGCAGCAGGTGCAGGCTCCAGTCCTCGTCGGGCAGCGGCAGTGTCTGCCACAGCATCGCCTGCGGCAGGGCCGGGTCGAGCAGGCGCACCATGCGCCCGCCATCGGCCAGCACGTCCTCGGTGCGCACGCGCAGCGGCTGCAGCGAACGGTCGGCGTACTGGCGGGCGTCGAGCATCTCGCGGCGCTCGTCTGCGCCCAGCGGGCGCAGCAGGCGGTAGCGCCATTCATCGCGGTTGGCCAGGAACACCACATCATGGTTGTCGCTGGCCAGTACCACGTCGGGGCTGCCCAGCCATTCCTGTTCCAACGCGGACAGCTCGATCTTGATGACGATCACGCCGATGCGCTGGCCATCGCCATCGACGATCGCCTCGGACATGAAGTAGCCCGGCACGCCGGTGGTCATGCCGATGCCGTAGAAGCGGCCGCGGCCGTGCGCCAGTGCCTGCTGGTAGTAGGGGCGGTAGGCGTAGTCCTCGCCGACGTTGGTCGAGGGCTGGTCGAAATTGCTGGCCGCCACGGCCACGCCATTGCGGCCGACCAGGGTGAGGGTCGAGGTGCGGGTGACCTGGTTGGCGCGCTGCAGCTTGAGGTTCAGGCGCTGCGTTGCGGCCGGTGTCAACGGCGCGCGCAGCGCCTGCAGCAGGTCCGGGTCCAGCGCCATCACCTGCGGCAGGGTGCCGAAGCGGTCAATGCGCTGTTGCAGGCCCTGGCCGTACAGCTGCAGCTGGCGCTGCACCTGGTTGCTTTCAGCGGCCAGTGCCCGCCGCCAGGCGAAGTGGCCAGCGGCGATCGCGCACAGCACGGTGCCACCGACCATCACCGCGATGGTCAGCAACAGCATCCGGTGGCGGCTGAGCCAGTACATGGCGGCAGTCTACGCAGGGCCGGCGGGCGTGGCATGCACGCCCGCCGGTTTCTGGTCCGTGGAAGGGATCAGAAGTGCATCTGCGCGCGCAGTTCGAAGATT
This sequence comes from Stenotrophomonas sp. FW305-3-2-15-E-LB1, assembly GCF_058787375.1. Taxonomy (NCBI): domain Bacteria; kingdom Pseudomonadati; phylum Pseudomonadota; class Gammaproteobacteria; order Lysobacterales; family Lysobacteraceae; genus Stenotrophomonas; species Stenotrophomonas sp. FW305-3-2-15-E-LB1. The sequence continues at coordinate 96,661 of NZ_JBYSZR010000013.1, read as the reverse complement.
TCCGGGGTGCTGTGCACGCCACGGCGGCTGGCATCGACCTTCACGTAGTTCGCCTGGAACTTGAAGTGGCTGGTCAGGTACCAGTTGGCGCCCACGGTCAGGTCGTGCTGGCGGCCGCCGAGGATGCTGCCATCGTCCAGGTCCAGGCGGCTGTAGCGGGCCAGCAGCTCGACCGCGCCGTAGCTGTGGGCCGGCTTGATGTTGGCCACCGCGCCGGCGTTGTACGGGCGCGATTCGCCGGTCAGCACCCAGCTGGCCATGGCGTACTCGCCATTGCCGGTGTAGTCGGGCAGGCCCTTGCGGGTCACCGTCGCCTGCAGGGCTTCGGCCTGCAGCGAGAACGGGCCGCGGATCCAGATGCCTTCCAGGCCGGTGCGGCGGATCTGGTCGGCGGTGACCAAGGCGCCGGAGTCGACCAGGCGGATGTCGGTCAGGCCGGCTTCCGGGCGCGCGCGCAGGCGGGCGCTGGCTTCGTGGTGCACGTCGCGGCCGTCGCTGTAGCCGCGCGGGTTTTCCTGCGAATAGGCCAGGCCCAGGTGGACCACATCGCCCGGTGCCTTCACCGGGGTCCAGACCGCGCGCACGGCCTGGGTGGTGCCCGGGTTGTCACCCTGCAGGTCCTTGCCGCCGTAAGCGCCGGCCTGCAGCAGGTACTGCGGGCGTTCCAGCACCCATTCCACGCCGGTGCGGCGGCCTGCGTAGAAGGCCTGCACGGGCAGCGCGGTTTCCAGGAAGCTGCCGGCGCGCGAGGAGGTGTTGGCGTCCAGGCCGACCGGGGTCTTCATGTAGCCGAAGCGGAAGCGGCCGACGTCACGGCCGAAGAAGGCCTTGCTCTCGAAACGCACGAACACGTCCAGCCAGGTGTCGGCCTGGAAATCGTAGTAGACCATCGCGTCGTACACGCCCTTCTTCTTCAGGGTCGCGCCGAATTCCTTGCGACGCACCGCGTCATCGTCTTCGATGCCGCTGGCCGAGGAAAAGTCGTTGTAGTCGTAGGCGATGTTGGCGGTGGCAGCCAGCTCGGTACCGTCGCTGAAGGCGTACTTGGTCGGCCAGTTGTCGAAATCGGCGGCGGAAGCGAAGGCGGGCAGGGTGGCCAGCGACAGGGCCAGCAGGGTCGGAATCGGGCGCATGGTGGTGCGGCTCTCTCTCTCGGAATGCGTGTGGACAGGACAACAACGGCCGCAATGGCCGGAACTTTCGCAGGGGGGCGCCCGATCGTTCAGGTCGGGCCGGCGGCCGTGCCCGGGACAGGCGGTATGGCGCCAGTGTAGGCACCCGCGCCACCTGAACCGGGGGGCTAGTACCAATAGGTTATCTGCGCTGGCGTGCCCGGCGCGTACAAAGGCGTCCATTGGTCGCACCTCCGCACACGCCGTGCCGGGCCTGCGGCCAGATCCACGGAGGCGGTCCCTGTGCCATCAGGGGCCGTTCGCGCCAGAACTCTCCCCTTCCGGAGTCCGTCATGCACATCCCGACCACTGCACCGGTGCCCAGCAAGCCGTTGCCGCTCTACCGCCAGCTGTACTTCCAGGTGATCGTGGCGATCATCCTGGGCGCCGTCCTCGGCCACTACGAGCCGTTGATCGGCGAGAAGATGAAGCCGCTGGGCGATGCCTTCATCAACCTGGTGAAGATGATCATCGCGCCGGTGATCTTCCTGACCATCGTCACCGGCATCTCCGGCATGACCCACCTGCGCACGGTGGGCCGCGTCTTCGCCAAGGCGATGGCGTACTTCCTGTTCTTCTCCACCCTGGCCCTGATCGTGGGCATGATCGTGGCGCACGTCGTGCAGCCCGGCGCAGGCATGAACATCAACCCGGCCGAGCTGGACCAGACCGCGGTCCACAGCTACGTCGAGAAGTCGCATGACCTGACCCTGGTCGGCTTCCTGATGGACGTCATCCCGAAGACGCTGATCAGCGCCTTCGTCGATGGCAACATCCTCCAGGTGCTGTTCGTGGCCGTGCTGTTCGGCATCGCGCTGGCTTCGGTGGGTGAGAAGGGCAAGCCGATCGTGAACTTCCTGGAGGCGCTGGTTGCCCCGGTGTTCAAGCTGGTGCACATCCTGATGAAGGCCGCCCCGATCGGTGCCTTCGGTGCCATCGCCTTCACCATCGGCAAGTATGGCGTGGGCTCGCTGATCAACCTGGCCTGGCTGGTGGGTTCGTTCTACCTCACCGCCTTCCTGTTCGTGGCCGTCATCCTGGGCGTGGTCTGCCGCCTGTGCGGGTTCTCGGTGTTCAAGCTGGCCCGCTACCTGAAGGCCGAACTGCTGCTGGTGCTGGGTACCTCGTCCTCCGAATCGGCGCTGCCGTCGCTGATGGAGAAGATGGAACGCGCCGGCTGCAGCAAGTCGGTGGTCGGCCTGGTGGTCCCCACCGGCTACTCGTTCAACCTGGACGGCACCAACATCTACATGACCCTGGCGGCGCTGTTCATCGCCCAGGCCACCAACACCGAACTGACCCTGGGCCACCAGATCGCCCTGCTGCTGGTCGCCATGCTCAGCTCCAAGGGCGCGGCCGGTGTCACCGGTGCCGGCTTCATCACCCTGGCCGCCACCCTGGCCGTGGTGCCGGAAGTGCCGGTGGCCGGCATGGCGCTGATCCTCGGCGTGGACCGCTTCATGAGCGAATGCCGCTCGCTGACCAACTTCATCGGCAATGCGGTGGCCACGGTGGTGGTCTCGCGCTGGGAAGGCGCGCTGGACCGTGACCGCCTGAAGCTGGCGCTGGACGGCCGCGAGAGCGAGCTGCCGCCGCCGGTCGATGCCGTGCCGGAGGCACTGCCCGCCAAGGGCTGACACAGGTGTGTGGCACCGCGGGGCCGGTCACGTGAGTGGCGCGGCCCCGCAACGTTTCAAGGCGACCCATGGCTGTCATGGGCAACGCCGAAGCTGGTCCCCGGACCCGTCGCATACGGCACGGAATTGTGCGATCGCAGCATGGTTGCGACAGGATAGCGACAGGTCCAGGCCCTCCAACGGGGGTATCATCCCCTGTCCCCCTTGCCCATTCATTAATCCAAGTCGATGTCCAACGAAGATTTCAAACAGGCCGCCCTCGATTACCACCGGATGTCCCCGCCGGGCAAGATCAAGGTCTCTGCAACCAAGCCCATGCTGACCCAGCGCGACCTGTCGCTGGCGTATTCGCCGGGCGTTGCGTACGCCTGTGAAGCGATCAAGGCGGACCCGCAGCAGGCCAGCGAGCTGACCGCGCGCGGCAACCTGGTGGCGGTCATTTCCAACGGCACCGCGGTGCTGGGCCTGGGCAACATCGGCGCGCTCGCCGGCAAGCCGGTCATGGAAGGCAAGGGCGTGCTGTTCCAGAAGTTCGCCGGCATCGATGTGTTCGACATCGAAGTGGACGAGACCGACCCGGACAAGCTGGTCGACATCATCGCCTCGCTGGAGCCGACCTTCGGCGGCATCAACCTGGAAGACATCAAGGCCCCGGAATGCTTCGTGGTCGAGCGCAAGCTGCGCGAGCGCATGAAGATCCCGGTGTTCCATGACGACCAGCACGGCACGGCGATCATCGTCGGCGCAGCGGTGCTCAACGCCATGGCCATCACCGGCAAGAAGATCGAGGAAGTGAAGCTGGCGACCACGGGCATGGGCGCCGCCGGCATTTCCTGCGTGAACATGCTGGTGCAGCTGGGCCTGAAGCCGGAGAACATCCTGGCCTTCGACCGCGAGGGTGTCATCCACACCGGCCGTACCGACCTTGACCCGGAAAAGCAGCGCTATGCGCGCGACACCGACAAGCGCACCCTGTCCGAGATCGTCGACGGCGCGGACATCTTCCTGGGCCTGTCGGCCCCGGGCATCCTGACCGCCGAGATGGTCAAGACGATGGCACCGGATCCGGTGATCTTCGCCCTGGCCAACCCGACCCCGGAAATCATGCCGGAACTGGCGCGCGCCGCCCGTCCGGACGCGATCATCGGCACCGGCCGTTCGGATTACCCGAACCAGGTCAACAACGTGCTGTGCTTCCCGTACCTGTTCCGCGGCGCGCTGGACGTCGGCGCCACCGCGATCAACGAGGAAATGAAGATCGCCTGCGTGCGCGCCATCGCCGCGCTGGCCCGCCGTGCGGCCACCGACATGGGCTCGGCCTATGGCGGTGATACCCCGAGCTTCGGTCGTGAATACCTGATCCCGCGTCCGTTCGACCGCCGCCTGCTGGTGGAGCTGTCGGCCGCCGTGGCCCAGGCCGCGATGGATTCGGGCGTGGCCGCCCGTCCGATCGCCGACATGGGCGCCTACCGCGACAAGCTGGCCCAGTTCGTCTACCGCACCAGCCTGATGATGAAGCCGGTCTACGACCGCGCGCGCAGCGACAAGCAGCGCGTGGTCTACGCCGAGGGCGAAGAAGAAGTGGTGCTGCAGGCAGTGCAGAACGTGGTCGACGAAGGCCTGGCGCACCCGATCCTGATCGGCCGCCCGGACGTCATCGAATCGCGCATCGAGCGTCTCGGCCTGCGACTGAAGGTGGGCGAGAACATTGAAGTCACCAACATCAATGACGACCCGCGCTTCAACGAATACTGGCAGTACTACCACGGCCTGACCGGCCGCCGCGGCGTGACCGTGGCCGCCGCGAAGAACCTGATGCGTTCGCGCCCGACCCTGATCGCCGCCGTGATGGTGGCCCGTGGCGAAGCCGATGCGATGCTGACCGGCATCGTCGGCCGCTTCCACAAGAAGCTGGGCTACGTGCGCAGCGTGCTGCCGCTGGAATCGAAGGTCACCTCGACTTCGGCCATGACCGGCGTGATCAACCAGCAGGGCGTGTTCTTCTTCGTGGACACCCACGTGCAGGAAGACCCGACCGCCGAGCAGCTGTGCGAGGCGACCCTGCAGGCCGCCTACCGCATGAAGCTGTTCGGCATCGAGCCGAAGGTGGCGCTGCTGTCGCACTCCAACTTCGGCAGCCACGATTCGAAGGACGCGCTGAAGATGCGCCAGGTGCGCGAGATGTTGCTCAAGCGCAACCCGCGCCTGAACGTGGACGGCGAAATGCAGGGCGACACCGCATGGGATGAAGCCCTGCGCCAGAAGCTGCTGCCGGGCTCGACCCTGCAGGGCCGTGCCAACCTGTTCGTGCTGCCGAACCTGGAAGCGGCCAACATCGCCTACAACCTGGTGCGCGTGTTCACCGACGGCGTGGCGATTGGTCCGATCCTGATGGGCGTGAACAAGCCGGTGCATATCCTCACCACCAGCGCGACCTCGCGCCGCGTACTGAACATGACCGCGATCGCCGCGGTGGATGCGCAGATCCGCAAGCAGCTGGAAGCGGAAAAGAAGGCGTAAGCCCTCGTTCCCGCGACCGCAGCAGAAACGCGCCCTACGGGGCGCGTTTCTGTTTCCGCCTGGCGGAAAGGGTAGAGCCGGCCGCTGGCCGGCATTCCGCGCCGTTCAAATGATCCGCAGCAGCCGGCCAGCGGCCGGCTCTACCGGGCCGTCGGCGCATCCATTCGCGGCCCGGCGTACGCGCTCCACAGCGCAGGCAGTGCCTTGCCGGTGTGCGTCTGCCACAGCGCCGGGGTGTACTGGCCGGCACGCAGCGCCTTGTCCAGCGCCAGCACCAGGCCGGGGTGTCCACCCTCGGCCCACTTCAGGAACGCGCCGGTCACCCGGTAGCCGCTTTCCACGGTCTGGCCGGCGCCGACCTTCTGCGGCAACGCCCAGCCGGCGGCGGCATTGCCCATGCCGTAGTGGTCGCGCGCGTAATCAGCGATGCCTTCCACCAGCCAGCCCGGCACCTGCTGGTCGCCGTAGCTGGGATAGCCCTGCACGATGTGCATCGCTTCGTGCGTCACCAGGTCCAGGTCAGCTGGATGCTTGGCCAGCCAGCCGGGGTTGATGGTGATGGTGGCCGCTTTCTCCTTGTCCCCCACATAGGCCACGCCGTCGTAGCCGGGGTCGATGACGATGCCGACCCGGCTGGGCGCGGCCGGATGGAAATCCGCCCGCTCGCGCAGGTAGGCCGAGAAGAAGGTCTCGATGATGCGCGCGCGCATCGGTGCATCCAGCGCATCGGTGGCGTCGGTGTAGTGCAGGGTCACGCCCTGGCGCATCTCGGTGGTCTCCAGGGCATGCGCAGGCATGCTGGCGAGGGCGGCAGACAGGGCGGTGGCGGACAGCAGCAGTCGGAACGCAGTCATCGGTTTCCTCAACGGGCCAGGGTGGAAGCGGGGGCGAGCAGTTCGATCTCGGCCAGGGCCAGGCGTCCCGGCGCGCCGAGGCGCAGGCGGTACTCGGCATGCCGGGCAGGCGTGGCGATGCGGAACGGACGGGTCTGTCGGGGCGAGTCGAAGGTCTCGCCACTGCGTTCGTCCAGCACGACCCACGCGCCGCCATTGCTGCGCGCTTCCAGGGTCCAGCTGCCGCCACGGATCGCACCGTCGCCGCTGGTCAGCGTGTACATCGTCGGCGCGCCATCGCCCACCGCGCTCAGTGCAATGGTGGCACCGGCGCCCAGCGGCACGGCCGTGGTCGCATCGTCGTCCAGCAGCGCCGGCACGGCACGGCCATCGGCCAGCGCCGCACGGGCACCGTTGCCGAGCAGGTCATGCAGCATCTGCGGGCGCTGGCCGGGCGCGGTCAACGAACGCGGCACATCGTCGGCACCGCTGCCCCAGCGCGATGGCTGCGGGCCCATCACGAAGTCCAGCGTCGCGCCCTTGGCGATCACCTCGTGCGGCACCCAGGTCTTCGTCCACGGCTTGCCGTTGATCTTCAGCGACTGCACGTAGACGTTCTGCGCCGAGTTGTTGGCCGCGTTGACGGTCAGCACCGCGCCGCCCTGCAGTTCCACCCGGGCGTGCTCGAACGCCGGCGAGCCGATCACGTACTCCGGCGCGCCCATGCGCAGCGGGTACAGGCCCAGCGAGGCCAGCACGTACCAGGCCGAGGTCTCGCCGTTGTCTTCATCGCCCGGGTAGCCCTGGCCGATCTCGCTGCCGACATAGAGGCGCGACAGGATCTCGCGCACGTGCTGCTGGGTCTTCCACGGCTGCCCGGCGTACAGGTACATCCACGGGATGTGGTGCGCCGGCTGGTTGCTGTGCGCGTACATGCCCATGCGCACATCACGCGCCTCGGTCATTTCGTGGATGGTGCCGCCGTAGGAGCCGGCCAGCGCCGGGTCGGCGGTTTCCGGGGTCGAGAAGAAGGTGTCCAGCTTGGCCGCCAGCTTGTCGCGGCCGCCGTACAGCGCGGCCAGGCCTTCGCCGTCGTGCGCGGCGGTGAACGCGAACGTCCAGCCATTGGATTCGGTGTAGTCGTAGCCCCACACGCGCGGGTCGTAGGCCTTGGCATCCAGGCGCCAGCTGCCATCGGCCTTGCGGCCCTGGAAGAAACCGGCGGCCGGGTCGAACAGGGTCGAATAGCCGGCCGCGCGGTAGCGGAAGTACTCGGCCTCGGTGGTGTAGCGCTCGCGGGCGGCCTTGCTGGTCGCGCGCTTGGCCAGGGCCTCGGCCATGTTGGCGATGCCGAAGTCGTTCAACGCGCCTTCCATCGTCCACGACATGCCTTCATGCACGTCGGCGCTGGCGTAGCCGCGGAACGTCGAACGGTCCATGCCCTTGCGGCCGACATGGCGATCCGGCGGCACCACGGTGGCGTTCTTCAGCGCGGCGGCATAGGCCTCGGCCGGGTCGAAGCCACCGATGCCCTTCAGCCAGGCATCGGCGAAGGCCACGTCCGAGCTGGTGCCGACCATCAGGTCCGCATAGCCCGGCGAGGACCAGCGCGCGATCCAGCCGCCCGCGCGGTACTGCTCGATGAAGCCCTGCACCAGCTTGCCGGCATCGTCCGGGGTGAACAGCGCATACGCCGGCCACGTGGTGCGGAAGGTGTCCCAGAAGCCATTGTTGACGTACACCTGGCCGTCGCGCACCGGCGCGAAGCTGCGGGTGGCGCTGCCGTCGGTGTTGTTGTCCTCGGCGCTGGCCTGGCTGGCATAGCGCCAGTCGGGCGCGGCGGCGGTGCCCGCATTCTCGTGGCCGGAATTGGGGTACAGGTACAGGCGGTAGAGGCTGGAATACAGCGTGGTCTTGGCATCGTCGCTGGCATTGCCGATGTCGAAGCGGGCCAGGCGTGCGTCCCAGGCGTCCTGCGCGCGGCCGGCCACGCTGTCGAGCGTGTCGGCGGCGGCGATTTCCAGGTCCAGGTTGTGCCGCGCCTGCTCGACCGAGATCAGCGAGGTGGCGATGCGCATGGTCACCTGGCGGTCGCTGCCTGCATCGAACTTGATGTAGCCGGTGGGGCGGCCGGTGTCGATGCGGCCGCTGCTGCGCCACGGCTTGTCGAAGCGGGCGACCACGTACATGCGGGTCGCACCGTTGGACAGCCCGCTGCGGGTGTCGGTGTAGCCGCTGAGGGTCTGCGTGGCTGCATCCAGGGTCAGGCCGCCACGTGCATCGACGTTGTCGAACAGCAGGTTGGCATCACCGCCCTCGGGGAAGGCGAAGTGGAACAGTGCGGCATGGTCGGTCGGCGCGATGGATGCGGCGATGCCGTTGTCGAAGCGCACGTCGTAGCGGTAAGGCCGCGCGCTTTCATGGCCGCGGTCGAAGGACAGCGCGCGCTTGCCACGGTCGGCCTCGGGCACGCCGCGGCTGGCCGAAGGCATCACCTGGAAGGTCTGGCGGTCGCCCATCCACGGGCTGGGCTGGTGGCTCAGTGCCAGTGCCTGCAGCTGCGGGCGGTTCTTCGCGTCGTTCTGCTCGTTCCAGCGGTACAGCCAGTTCAGTGCACCGGCATCGGTCACCGGCGTCCAGAAGTTGAAGCCGTGCGGTACCGCGGTGGCCGGGAAGTTGTTGCCGCGCGAGAAAGTGCCGTTGGCCTGGGTGCCGCGGGTGGTCAACACCCAGTCCGAAACCCGCTGCGGCACGGTGCGCGGTTGTGCATCCAGGCGCACGTCGTCGATCCAGCCGGACACCGGCGCGCCGTCGGCGCTGGCCACCTCCAGTTCGATGGCGACCACGCGGCGGCCGCGCAGCGCCGGCACATCGCCCAGGCGCACCGCCTTGCGTGCCCACTGCTGCGGGTACAGCGTCTTCGATTCGCCCTGCGCGCGTGCGCCCAGCGCGATGCCGTGCTGGTCGCGCGCGCTGCTGGCGGAAACGCGGCTGCCATCGTCCAGGCGCAGGTCCAGCGAGACATGGGTGGAGGCCACGGTGTCCTTGCCGACGATCTCCGGCAGCACCAGCCAGGACAGAGTGGTATCGGCATCGATGGCCAGGTCGGTGCTGAACAGCTCGCGCCGCGCGCTGCCACCGGCGGCCTGGTAGTGCAGGGCGCGCAGGCCGCTGTAGCCGACGTTGGGCTTGGCGGCATAGGGCTTGGCCGGGCCGTTGCCGATCTGCACCTGCAGGGTGCCGCCAGCCTTGGCCGGTGCCGGCTCACCCGCTTCGAACGAGGTCTGCAGGCCCTGCGCCAGTGCGGGCAGGGCGGGGGTGGCGCAGGCCAGGGCGAGGGCAAGCGGAAGCAGGGCGCGGCGCGGATCGGACAGGGTCATGCAGGGTCTCCCGGTAGGGCAGGCGGCAGGCAGAACCCGCATCGGCACGCACCACGGACAGCATCGCGCCCGCCGCCCAGGGGGCAGTGGAAAGGGGCGATGCCGGTCCGGTGGGGGTCGGGCCGTGCGATCGGGTCAGGGTCGGAATCGTCCCGATCCTGCCTCAGCCCGTTGCCCCCTGACAAGTGCAATTAGTTCGATCCAAATCCGGCAAAACCGTTTCATTTCAAATTATTGACAGGTGACCTTGGATCGATTTAAAAGTGCGCAGCTCACCCCCTGTACCGGAATGCCCCGCATGTCCTGATCCGGGCCGGCGCTGTTGCCGTCCCGCTGTTACCCGCCACTGCCGTCCATCCACGACCTTCCCGTCCGCCCCCCACCGGCTGGACCGTCATCCGCCTCTGGAGAGAGCTTGATGAAACCCCGGTTGTTGTCGTTGTTGATGTCGTCGTTGCTGTTGTCGCCGCTTGCCGTACAGGCCCAGTCCGCTCCGCAGGGGGAGGGCGCCGATCCGCCGCGCACCCGCGACCTGGATGCGGTCAAGGTCACCGGCTCGCTCATCCCCCGCGCACAGGTGGAGGGCCCCTCGCCGGTCACCACCATCACCGCCGAGCAGATCCAGGCGCAGGGGTTCACCACCGTGTTCGACGCGCTGCGCTCGCTGCCGGTGTCGAATGGTTCCGTGCAGGACTCGCAGGGCACCGGGTTCTACACCCCGGGCGCCAAGACCATCAGCCTGTTCGGCCTGGATCCCAGCTACACCCTCACCCTCATCAACGGGCGGCCGATCAACAGCTATCCGCTGGCGTACAACGGCAACACCAGCATCGCCGACATCGCCAACATCCCGCTGGGCATGGTCGAGCGCATCGACGTGCTCACCGGTGGCCAGTCGTCGGTGTACGGCTCCTCGGCCATTGCCGGCGTGGTCAACATCGTGCTGAAGGACCGCGTGGAAGGCACCCACCTGCGCTACCGCGTCGGCGGCTACAGCCAGGGCGGTGGTTCCAGCCAGCGCTTCAGCGCCAGCAGCGGCCAGACCTTCGGCAACCTCGATATCAGCTACGGGCTGGAATACACCAACCAGAAGGCGATCTACGCCTTCGACCGCAGCCGCATCGACAGCGTCAACGACAACCCGACCGGCCCGCAGGATCCGTCGCGCAGCTTCCTGCGCATGCGCATGGGGCCCAATGCCTACATCGATCCGGGCGCAGCCACCTGCGCGCCCCTGTCGGACCTGTTCGGTGGCAGCACCGTGTACGCGCACCGTGATATTTCCGGCGGTGGCTACTACTGCGGCACCCCCGACAACGTCGGCACCGCCTCGCTGTACAACTCCAGCCAGGACGTCAACGCCACCACCTTCCTGCGCTACCACGTCAGCCCGGATACCGAGCTGTACGCGGACGTCCTGTTCGGCTTCGGCCGGCCGACCTACAGCGGTGGCAGCCCGTTCTGGAACAAGACCTTCTACAACCAGACCAGTGGCCAGTACGAACAGTGGCAGCGCATCTATGCGCCGGAGGAAGTCGGCCTGGATGCCAAGGACCAGCGTGTCTACACGCGCTCGCTGAATGTCACCGCCGGCGTGCGCGGCGTGCTCGGTGGCTTCGACTACGACGTCTACGTCAACCGCTCCAGCACCGATGTCACCCGCAAATCCACGGACTTCCTCGCCCGCAACGGCGTGGACGATTACTACCTGGGGCCGATGCTGGGCATGCAGGATGGCTACGAGGTCTACGCGCCGGACCTGTCGCGCCTGTACCAGCCGATCAACCGCGACCAGTACGACAGCTTCAGCGGCCTCAACCGTGCTGCTTCCAGTGCCTCGCGCACGGCAGTGACGGCGCTGCTGACCGATCGCTCGCTGTTCACCCTGCCGGCCGGCGACGTCGGCTTCGCGCTGATCGCGCAGGGCCAGCGCGAGAAGTTCTTCAACCAGTCGGCCGATCCGAATGCGGGCGTGCTGTTCCGCGGGCAGACCGCCGGCACGTCGGCGCAGGGCCAGCGTGACCTGTACGCGCTGGGTGCAGAACTGCAGGTGCCGATCTTCGATACGTTCAGCGCCAACCTGTCCGGCCGCTACGACAAGTACGCCCTGCAGGGCGGCGGTGGCAACGGCAAGGCCACCTGGAAGCTGGGCCTGGAGTACCGGCCGATCGAATCGCTGCTGCTGCGCGGCAGCTACGCCACCGCGTTCCGCTCGCCGGACATGTTCTACCTGTTCTCGCGCGAAAGCAGTGGCTACACCACCAACACCGATCTCTACCAATGCCGGCAGGCCGGCTACACCTCCGACAATTTCGACGAGTGCGACCAGTCGGGCCTGTCGGTGCTCTCCTCCAGCACCGGCAACCGCGACCTGAAGGACATCACCGCGCGCACCTTCACCTATGGCGTGGTGTGGTCGACGCTGGACAACGCCCTGACGCTGTCGGTGGATTACAACTCGGTGGTCATCGAGAACGAAGTGCGCATCCTCGGTACCGACAGCATCCTCGACACCGAGGCCAACTGCCGGCTGGGGGTCTCGGAAAACGGGCAGACCCAGTTCGACATCACGTCACCCACCTGCCAGCAGGTGCTGGGCCAGGTGCAGCGCAAGCCGGCCACCGATCCGCTCAACCCGAACGGCGTGGACAAGGTGTTCTCCTATCCGATCAACATCGCCAGCCAGCGCCAGAACGGCGTGCAGGCGGCGCTGGACTATCGCTGGAACACGCAGTCGGTGGGTGATTTCGCGGTCAATGCCGGCTACTACCGGCCGCTCAAGCACACCACCCAGGACAAGGAAGGCGACCCGGTCTACGACCAGTTGTGCTGCGCCAATTCCAACGAACTGCAGTACCGCGCCACGCTGGGGGTGAACTGGAAGCGCGGGCCGTTCACCGCCAGCGCCTTCGGCATACGCAATGCACCCTCCTGGGACAGCCGCGGCGAGCAGCGCAACATCGGCCCGTGGACCACCTGGAACGCCACCGTCGGCTACCGCATCAACGATCTGGCCAGCCTGCTGCTGACGGTCAACAACCTGACCGATGAGATGCCGCCGATCGACCGCAGCAACGGCAACTGGCCGTACTACGACCAGGGCATCTACAACGCCTTCGGCCGTTCGGCCTTCCTGGAACTGTCGCTGGACTTCCAGTAAGCCGGTGCGCCTGGACCCCGGGGCCGGCCAGCGGCTGGCCCCGGCAGGCGCCTGCGGCGGGGGCAAAGGGCAGGGGGCGGCCGGGGTGCCGCCCCAAGGTGCTAGAATCGCAGGCCTCGCAATCCGTTCATCGACACCCGCCATGAGCCATACCGCCACCGCGCCCGCCAACGCCGAAAAGCGCTACACCGTGCACCGCAGCGACCTGCCGCTGAGCTGCCCGACCCCGGAAATGGCGCTGTGGAACTCGCATCCGCGCGTGTACCTGCCGATCGAAGACGAGCCCAATGGCGAAGCGCAGTGCCCGTACTGCGGTTCCACCTTCGTGCTGGCCGACTAAGCAGGCCCGTTGATGCGCCGACTGACCGTGGTGCAGTTGCTGCCGGCGCTGCACTCCGGTGGCGTCGAGCGCTCGACCCTTGAAATCGCTGCGGCCCTGGCCGCCGCCGGCCATCGCGCGCTGGTGGTGTCCGCCGGTGGCCGCCTGGTGCAGCCGCTGCTGGACAGCGGGGCCGAGCACCTCACCCTTGATATCGGCCGCAAATCGCTGCTGACCCTGCGCCACCTGCCCACCCTGCGGCGGTTGTTCGCCGAGGTCGGCGCGGACATCGTGCATGCGCGTTCGCGCCTGCCGGCGTGGCTGGGCCTGTACGCGATCCGGGCGATGCCCGCCGCGCAGCGCCCGCACTGGGTGACCACCGTGCATGGGTTGAATTCGCCCAGCCGCTACAGCGCGGTCATGACCAGCGGCGAGCGCGTCATCTGCGTGTCCAGCACGGTGCGCGACTACGTGCGCCAGCATTATCCGACGGTGCCGGAACAGGCCCTGCAGGTCATTCCGCGCGGCGTCGATGCCAGCCAGTTCCCGCGCGTGGCCCGTGCCGACCGCCGGCCGCGGCTGGCGCTGGCCGCCGAGTACCCCTGGCTGGCCCAGGTCGACGGCCCGCTGCTGCTGCTGCCGGGCCGCGGCACCCGCCTGAAAGGCCATGCGCATGCCCTGCAGCTGCTGGCCGGCGTGCGCGCTGCCGGCGTACCGGCGCAGCTGTGGATGCTGGGCACCGATGAGCCCGGGCGTGAAGCCTACGTGGCCGAGCTGCGCCGCCAGGCGGCCGCGCTGGGCGTGGCCGAGGCGGTGCAGATCACGCCCCCGACCGCGCGGATCGCCCAGGCCTACGCAGCCAGCGATCTGGTGCTGCAGCTGTCGGACAAGCCCGAAGCCTTCGGCCGTACCGTGGTCGAGGCGCTGTCGGTCGGACGCCCGGTGCTGGGCTGGGACCATGGCGGCGTGGGCGAACTGCTGCAGCAGCTGCAGCCGGCCGGCGCGGTGCCGCTGGGCGATGCCCAGGCGCTGGGTGAACGTGCGCTGGCCCTGCTGGCCCAGCCGCCGTCCTTGCCGGGCCGTATCCCGTTTACCCTGCAGGCCATGCAGCGCGACACCCTCCGTCTCTATGCCGACCTTGCAGGCTGACGCCGCTCCCATCGCGGGTGACGCGCGCGCCGGGCGCTGGGCGCCGTGGTGGGTGCTGGCCTATGTGGCCCTGTGGCCGTTGCCGGGCATCGCCGAGACCGTGCTCGGCCTCGGCGCGGTATACGCCGCGGTGCGCATGGTCATGCGCCGCCTGCAGCGCCGGCCGCACCTGCTGACGCCCGCCGCATGGGCACTGACCTCGATCCTGTTCCTCGGCTACTGGCTGCCGCAGGCATTCTCGGCGTTCGATGCGATCGACCCCGCCGCCTCGTGGACCAAGGCCGCCGCCGGCCTGCGCTACCTGCCTTTCATGTGGCTGGTGGCGATCGCCGTGGCCACGCCGCAGCGGCGGCGCCTGATCTTCGGTGGGCTGGCGCTGATCACCGCGCTGTGGACGCTGGATGCGCTGGTACAGGCGGTGGCGGGCACCAGCCCATGGTTCTGGTCGCTGCAGCAGCTCAAGCTGGCGGTCAGCGGCCATGCGCTGTGCCCGGCCGAGGAGATGGCGCTGGCCGACCGCCTCAGCGGTCCGCTGGGGCCGTGCAACCTCAAGTTCGGGCAGGTCCTGGCCAGTCTCTCGCCGTTCCTGCTGCTGCCGGCCGCGCGCCGCTTCGGTACGCCGGGCTGGCTGCTGGCCGGCGCGGCGCTGGCCATCGTGCTGCTGCTGGCAGGTTCGCGCGCGTCCTGGATCACCTTCGCCGTCATCGTCGCCTACAGCGGCGTGCGCCAGCTCGGCTGGAAGCGGCTGGGCCTGCTGGCGCTGGCCGGCCTGCTGGCGTCGGCAGCGCTGACCGCCAGCGTGCCGCAGCTGCGCGAGCGCGTGACGCGTACCGCGATGGCCTGGGATGGCGGCACCGATGGCGTCGACCAGGCGTTGTCCGGGCGCGCCCGCATCTGGAGCGCGGCCGGCTGCATGATTGCCGGGCACCCCATCAACGGCGTCGGCGCACGCGGCTTCCGCGATGCCTACCCGCAGTGCGTGGACGAACAGGGGCCGGCGGTATGGGGTGCCGAACCGGCGCTGCACGCGCATCAGATCGTGCTGGAAATCCTCGCCGAAACCGGTGTGCTCGGCCTGCTGCTGTGGCTGGCTGCCGTCGCCCAGGCCTGGCGTGCCTGGCGCTTCGCACCGCCGGCGGCACGCGAGCGCGCACGCCCGGCGATGCTGGCGCTGGCCGCCACCGTATTCCCGCTCAACACGCACCTGGCGTTCTATTCCGCGTTCTGGGGCGGGGTGACGGTGCTGCTGGCCGCGCTGTTCGTCGGCACCCTGCTGGCCCGCGAACCGGACGACGTACCGAAAGCGGTGTGATCGCGTATCCACGCATGGCGTGGATCTACTGCGATTGCCGGATGGGCATCCACGCATGGCGTGGATCTACTGGATTTATCCGCGCGTGGCGTGGATCTGCCGCGGGCGATGCAGTAGATCCACGCCATGCGTGGATGGAGCTTTCCCGACACAAATACGGGCACGCCTCCAATACCGGTGCTCGCGCACCTGCTGCACGCTGGCGCCATGGCCAGCCCAAAACTCCGCTACGGTCGCCACTCCAGCACCGGCATCGTGTACTCATTGACCACGACCACCCACGGCCGTGAACCGTTCTTCGCCGATGCCGCCAGCGTCGCGGTGCTGGTCGACGCCCTGCGCTTCGTCGAGCGCGCCGGTATCAGCCACAGCCTTGCCTGGGTGGTGATGCCCGACCACCTGCACTGGTTGATGGAGCTGCAGACGGGCACCCTGGCCGAATGCATGTCGCTGCTCAAATCCCGCAGCAGCCGTCGGCTGAACCAGCAGCTGGGCCGGCGCGGCGCACTCTGGCAGCACGGGTACCGCGACCATGCGGTGCGCAGCGACGAGTCATTGCACGAGAAGGCGATGTACATCATGGCCAATCCGGTGCGGGCCGGGTTGGCCTGCGAGTTGGGGGAGTACCCCTACGCGTGGTGCCGGTGGCCGTTGTAAAACGGTGGCGTCGGCCGGACATCATCCACGCATGGCGTGGATCTACTTGTAGAAATCGCTGCGGCCGCCCGGCTGGCGCTTGAAGCGCCGGTGGATCCACAGGTACTGGTCCGGGGCCTCGCGCACCATCTGCTCGATGGCCTGGTTGACCCGCGTGGTATCGGCTTCCACGTCCTCGCTGGGGAAGTTCTCCAGCGGCGCGCCGATCTTCAGGAAGTACTTCCCGCCCTCGCGGCGGTGGAAGTAGGGGATCACCGCGCAGCCGGTCATCCGCGCCAGCTGGTGGGTGGCGGTGATGGTGGCAGCGGTATGGCCGAAGAACGGCACGAACACGGTGTCCTTGCCGCGCATGTCCTGGTCCGGTGCATACCACAGGAAACCGCCCTTCTTCAGGTGGCGCACGGTGGCACGGATATCCTCGTTGGCGTACATCGCCTTGGCATAGCGCAGCCGGCCGAACTTCACCGCCCACTCGTACACCGGGTTCTTGTGCTTGCGGTACATGCCCGACAGGTCGACGTGGTCGCACAGCAGGCGGCCGCACATCTCCAAGGTCATGAAGTGGCCCGAGACCAGCAGCACGCCGCGGCCTTCGGCCTGCATCTGCTTGAGGTGTTCCAGCCCTTCGATCTGCACCTGCGGGCGGATGCTGTCGATGCTGCCCCACCACGAACGCGCGCATTCGAAGATGCCCACGCCAAGGGCGTCGAAGCTGTCCCGCACCAGCCGGTTGCGCCAGGCCTCGTCCTTCTCGGGGAAGCACAGCTTGAGGTTGACCTCGGCGGCACGGCGGCGGCTGCCAAGCGTGCGCCAGGTGATCCAGCCGACGCCGCGGCCGAGCGCGCGCTGCAGCATCCAGGGCAGCCGGGCGATGCCGAACGCGGCGAACATGGCCGCGAACATCGGCCAGTTGCGGGGATCGGCCAGGGACGGGCGGACGGCGGTAGAGGCATCGGACATGCCGCCATTCTACCAACCCCGCCGCGTGTCTTTCCCGGGGGGCTCCCGTATCCTTGCTGCATGCGTAAAGACCCTGTCGAATGGATCCTGCGCGGCCTGTATTCGGCCGTGCTCTACATCCTGCTGCCGATCACCGTGTACCACCTGGTGTGGCGCGGCTTCCGGGTCCGTGAATACTTCCGGCGCTGGGATGAACGCTATGCGTCCTACCCGCAGCCAACCGGCCAGCCGCGGGTCTGGCTGCACGCGGTCTCGGTGGGCGAGGTCAACGCCGCCGCGCCGCTGGTCAACGCCCTGCGCGAGCAGCGCCCGGACATCCGCTGGGTCATCACCACCATCACCCCGACCGGTTCGGAACGGGTGCGCGCGCTGTGGGGCGACGCGCTGGACCACGTCTACCTGCCGTACGACGTGCCGGGCAGCGTCAACCGCTTCCTCGGCCACTTCCAGCCCAGCCTGGCCCTGATCCTGGAAACCGAACTGTGGCCGAACATGCTGTTCGGCTGCCGTGACCGCCGCATCCCGGTGTACATCCTCAACGCCCGCCTGTCGGCCCGCTCGCTGCGTGGCTACCGGGTGCTGGCCGCGCTCATCCGCCGCGCGCTGCGCACGGTCACCTGCGTGGCCGCGCAGTCGGATGACGATGCCGCGCGCTTCGTGCAGCTGGGCGCAGCGCCGGAGCAGGTGCAGGCGCTGGGCAACCTGAAGTTCGACATCACCACGCCGGACGTGCGGCCGTTCGTGGCCCAGTTCCACGCGAAGGTGCCGGCCACGCGGCCGGTGTGGATCGCGGCCAGCACCCACGATGGCGAAGAGCAGGCGGTGATCGACCTGCACCGGCGCCTGCGCGAGCGCCATCCGGACCTGCTGCTGCTGTGGGCGCCGCGCCATCCCGAGCGCTTCCCCAAAGTCGAAGCGCTGGCCCGCGAGCAGGGCTGGAGCGTGGCCACGCGCCGTGCACAGCAGTGGCCGGGGGCCAGCACCGAGGTGTTCGTCATCGACACGCTGGGCGAACTGATGCCGTTCTACGGCTGCGCGCAGGTCGCCTTCGTCGGCGGCAGCCTGCAGGCCATCGGCGGGCACAACCTGCTGGAACCGGCGGCGATGGGCACGGCGGCGGTCACCGGCCCGCACCTGCACAACTTCGCCGAGATTTCCCGGCGCATGCGCGAGGCCGGGGCGCTGCTGATCGGCGAGGACGTGCAGGCGGTGGGCGACCTGCTGCAGCACCTGCTTGATGATGCGCAGGCCCGCGAGGACATGGCGCGGGCCGGCTGCACCCTGGTGAGCAACGGGCGTGGCGCCCTGCAGCGCACGCTGGCGCTGGTCGCCCCGCACCTGCCGCCACCGCGCGACTGAGGCGAGGGCGGGGTGCCGCACAGGCACTGTCGCGTTCAACAATTTCAAGCCTGCTTGATGACGTCCGCACTGTCGTAGCCGGGCCGTCAGGCGCTGCCTCGCGTGCGTGCCATCACAACGGAGCACACGTTCGGCCGATTCTGATTCCGTCTCGTTGTCCGGGCTGCCAGCCTGATGTCGACCATGCTTGGGCGGCATCAAGGGAGCTTGTGATGAAGGACGACAGCGGTGCCGATCCAGGCAGCGGGCGCGCGGCATTCGGCCGGTTGGGCAGCGACCACCTGCTGGTGCTGGCGCTGACCCTGCTGATCGGTGGCAGCGTGATCGCGCTGGTCGGGCAGAACACCGCGGCACGGGCAGGGCCGGCCATCGTCCTGAGCCTGCTGCTGGCCGCCGCAGGTACGGCGCCGCTGCTGTTCTGCCTGCGCGAAGTGATGCGCCGCATGCCTGGTGGGGCCGGGCTGCCGGCAGCGCTGCTGGACGTGTGCGGGCCACGGCCTGCAGCCGTCCTGCTGGGCCTGCTGCTGCTGGATCTGCTGGCCACCCTGGCCGGCGCCGCGCAGTCGGGTGCCCACCACCTGTACGCGACCGTCAGTGCGCTGGGCCAGCCGCCGCAGCGCTGGTTGCCGATGCCGCTGGCAGCGGCGCTGGGGCTGTTGCCGGTGGGCGTGGCGGCCATGCTGCGCCCGCGCCGGGCGGTATGGCTGGCCTGTGTGCTGCTGAGCGTGAAGTTGGGCGTGGGCCTGCTGCTGGTCCTGCTGGCCGCACGCTACGTGCACTACGGCAACTGGGTGCCGTGGATGCCGTCATCGACCGGGCCGCAGCGGTTCGGGCTGGGCGGCGTGGTGGCCGCGGCCGTGCCCCTGCTGGGGGTGTTTGCCAGCGCCGGGCTGCTGCTGGGCATGGCCCCGCGGGTGCAACAGCCCCATCGGCAGCTGACCCGGGTGGGCGGTGGCGCGGTCCTGGTCGCGATGCTGATGCTGATGGGCCTGGCGGCGCTGCAGTCGGGCCTGGTGCAGTTCGCCGCGCTGGACAGCACGCGGCCACTGTCGGTGGCCGTGCAGGGCGTGCCGCACCTGCAATGGATGTTGCCGCTGCTGCCGCTGGCGGGCTGGGCCGGGCTGGTGGCGCTGCAGGTGGTGGTGCTGCTGATGATGATGGACCTGCTGCCGGCGCTGTGGCGGCGATCGGGCGGCGGCCCTGATGATCGCGACCCGGGCCGGGTGACGCTGGCCTTCGGGGTGGCGGCGCTGGCCATGCTGCTGGTGCCGTGGCTGCCTGAGCGCGAGGTACTGCCACCGGGCTTCGGCGCGCTGCCGGTGCTGGCGGTGCTGTGCCTGGGCCTGCTGCGCCCGTACCCACAGGTGCCACCGCGTCGCGTGGCGATGATCCGCCTGCTGGCGCCGTTGGCGGCGTTGTTGTGCCTGGCGCCGCTGGCCCGGCAGATCCTGCCTTGGCTGGGGTAGGCACGGGATCGCGCACGGCAGCCACGCATGGCGTGGCTCTACTGCAATCAACGCCTCCCTCCAGTGGATGCACGCACCCGGTAGATCCAAGCCATGCGTGGATGCACGCGCAGCCGGTGGATCCACGTCATGCGTGGATGCACGCGCACCCGGTAGATCCACGCCATGCGTGGATGCACGCGCAGCCGGTAGATCCACGCCATGCGTGGATGCACGCGCACCCGGTAGATCCACGCCATGCGTGGATGCACATCTCGCGACCCGCGCCCACAAAAAAGCCACCCTTGCGGGTGGCTTCTTCGTTCTACCGGAAGGCGACGGCTCAGTTCGTGGTCGTCGCCGGGTTGCCGGCATCCTGGGTCAGCAGGCGGTTGATGTCCTGCAGTTCCGCCACATCCAGCGCACCCAGCGACTGGCTCAGCAGCAGGCGGTTCTGCAGGAAGGTGTAGCGGGCGTTGGCGTAGTCCAGCTGCGCCGAGAACAGGATGCGCTGGTTCTGGATCACGTCCAGCACGGTGCGGGTACCCACTTCCAGGCCGACCTGCGATGCGTCATACGCGCTCTGTGCCGAGACCACCGCCAGGCGGCGGGCTTCCACTTCGCTGATGCCCTGCACCAGGGTCTGGTAGGCATTGCGGGTGTTGCGGTCCAGCGCACGCTTCTGCTGCTCGTAACCGTCCTGGGCGATGTCACGCTGGGCCAGCGCCTGGCGCACGCCGGACTGGGTGGCACCACCGGAGAAGATCGGCACGCTCAGGGTCAGGCCGATGCTGTTGGTGCGTGCATCCGGGGACAGGGAGCCGGCACCGGTGCTGTCGCCCCAGGTCGCGCTCTTGCCCCAGCTGCCGCCCAGCGACAGGGTCGGGTAGTGGCCGCCACGGGCCGCCTGCACGCCGGCTTCAGCCGCGCTGACCTTCAGTTCCTGCGCCTTCAGTGCCGGGTTCTGGCTGGTCGCCTGCTGCACCAGTTCACTGATGTTGCCGCGGTTGGCCGGCACTTCCGGACGGAAGTCGGCCGGCAGGCCCTTCAGGTTCATCACCGGCTGGCCGGTCAGTTCGGTCAGGGCCTGGTAGTTGTCGGCCAGGGTGTTCTGCGCAACGATGGTGTTGGCGCGTGCCTGGTCGTACTGGGCACGCGCTTCGTGCACGTCGGTGATCGGCGCCAGGCCCACTTCCAGGCGCTTGTCGGCGAAGTCGAACTGCTTCTTCGCGGCCGCTTCATTGGTCTGTGCGGCGTTCAGCGATTCGATCGCCACCAGCACGTTGAAGTAGGCCGCCGAGGTGCGCACGATCAGGCTGTCGTTGGCCGAATCGAGGGTGAAATCCGCCGCCTTGCTCAGCTCGCGCTGCGAGCGCAGGTTGCTGATCTGCGTCCAGTTGAACAGCGTCTGGCTGCCATCGATCGTGTAGTTGCGGCGCTTGCTGGTGACCGAACCGGAGTTGGCATCGGCATTGGCTTCGCTACGCGAACGGTTCAGCGAGGCCGTGCCGTTGATCTGCGGCAGCAGCGCGGCACGCGCCTGCACGGCGCCTTCCTTGTCGTACAGCCGGGTCGATTCGGCGGCCGACAGTTGCGGATCGCCATTGCGTGCCATTTCGTAGACCTGCAGCAGGTCGGCGGCATGGGCGGACAACGGCAGCAGGGCAGTGGCCAGCGCAACAGCGAGGGATCGGCGGATCATTGCGGCTTCCTTGGACTCAGAGGTGGAACTGGGGGGCCGGGGCGGCACCACGCAGGTAATCGATATCGGTTTCAAACAGCGATTCGGTGCTGCCATCGGCCTTGACCAGCAGGGCTTCCATCGCCGGCGAGCGGCCATGGATCACGAACAGGCGACCGCCCGGACGCAGCCACGAGGCGAACTGTGACGGTACGACGTCAACCGCGCCAGTGACACAGATCACGTCAAAACGGCGTTCGGTCTGCCAGGCCAGCGCATCGGCCACTTCGACGCGGACGTTGGTGCCCAGGCCGGAAGCGTCCAGGCGGGCGCGCGCGGCGGCGGCCAGTTCCGGGTCGATTTCCAGGCTCAGCACGTCGCGCGCCAGCGCGCCGATGCAGGCAGCCAGGAAGCCGCTGCCGGTGCCGATCTCCAGCACTTCGTCACCCGGCTGCAGATCCAGTGCCTGCAGGGTACGGCCCTCGATGACCGGCTTCATCATCTTCTGGCCATTGCCGATCGGCAGTTCAACGTCGGCATAGGCCAGCGCCCGGTGCGCGTCGGCGACAAAGGCCTCGCGCGGCAGGCGGGCGAGGACGTCGAGCACCTTGATGTCCAGCACGTCCCAGGGACGGATCTGCTGTTCCACCATCAGTTCGCGGGCGTGGGCGTAATCAATCGTCATGAGGTTCAAATCCAGCGCAGTGGGCCGGCCATTTTACCGGTGCCGGAGGCCGGCGGCGCGCCCAGAGCATCAGCTTTCGGGCGGCCGGGGTCGCAGTGCCGGAAGTCATCGCGACCTCCGGTTCGTTCAGTTTGGTGCTTCAGGCGCTTCCAGGCCCTCGCGGCGCATAGGCGCGCAGGAAGAAATCGACGCTGTCGGGCACGTGGCTGGAAGCATCGCACTGCCCCGGTGACAGCGGCATGCCGCACATCCGGTTCATATGCACTTCGCCCTTGATGAGGGTCAGGAACTGCTGGCCCGCCAGCCGGCAATCGGGGATTTCCAGCTCGCCGCGCGCGGTGCGCGAACGCAGGAAATCGGCCAGCGCCTCGCAGGTGCGCTCCGGACCAGCCTGCCAGAACAGTTCGCGCAGCCGTTCGTCGGTTTCCGGGGCCATCATCACCCGCTGCACCGAGATCGCCGCGTCGGAGGTGATCATTTCGAAGAAGGCCTGACCGATGCCCAGCAACTGGTCGCGCAGCGGGCCTTCGGCATCGGCCACGAACAGCGCGTCCGGCAGCATCTCCATGCACTTGGACTGCACAGCTTCGGTGAAAAGCGTCTCTTTATCGCCAAAATGGCTGTAAACGGTCAGCTTCGACACACCCGCCTGGGCGGCGATGCTGTCCATGCTCACGCCGGTATAGCCCTGCTCGACGAACAGGGTCTTGGCTGCTTCAAGGATCGCCGCGCGCTTGCCGAGGTCCTTCGGACGCCCGGGTCCGGCGGCCTTGGCAGCAGGCTTGGCCGACGCTTTGCGGGAAGTGGGAGAACTCATTCGCGTAATACTAGACCAACCGGTTCGATATTTATACTATACCGGCCAGTTTACTAAATTGGGGCCTGCGCTCGTGCCGGCTCCCCCGCGTTTGAACCCTGCGTTTTCAGGACGTTGACCGATGAAGAGCGTGCGCTGGCTGGGCGGTATGGTGTGGGTGGTGGCGCTGGCCGCCTGTTCGGGGCCGGAGCAGGCGCCGCAGGCGGCGGTGCCGGTGCTGGTGGTGCATCCGGGCGAGCAGGCCGGGCAGGGCACGGCGTCATTCCCGGGCACGATCCGTGCACGCCAGGAAAGCCCGCTGTCCTTCCGCGTGGGCGGCAACCTGGTCAAGCGCCACGTCGATGCCGGCCAGCGGGTGAAGCAGGGCGACGTGCTGGCCGAGCTGGACGTGGCCGACTTCGCGCTGCAGGCGCGCGCCTCGCAGGCGCAGCTGGCCGCGGCCGAAGCCGACCTTGCGCGTACCCGCGATGACCTCAAGCGCTACCAGGTGCTGGCCGACCAGCAACTGGTGAGCCGCTCGCAGCTGGACCAGCAGAGTGCTGCGTTCAAGGCAGCGCAGGGCCAGGCCAACGCGGCCCGTGCCAACCTCGATGTGCTGCGCAACCAGGCCGGCTACGCCCAGCTGCGCGCGCCGGCCGACGGCGTGATCGCCAGCCGCGAGGCTGAGGCCGGACAGGTGGTATCGGCCGGCCAGACCATCTTCAACCTGGCCGCCGATGGTGCCCGCGAAGTGCTGATCGATCTGCCCGAAGCGACCTTCCGCGATTACGCCGTGGGCCAGCCGGTGCAGGTGGAACTGTGGAACCGCCCGGGCCAGCGCCTGCCGGGCACGATCCGCGAGATTGCCGCGGCAGCCGATCCGCAGGCCCGCACCTATGCCACCCGGGTCAGCCTGGCCGCCGACGCGCTGGCCGATGTCGAACTGGGGCAGAGCGCGCGGGTGTTCAGCAGCGCCGGCCGCTCGGGCACGCTGCAGCTGCCACTGGCCGCCCTGCAGCGCGGTGCCAACGGCGCTTCCAGCGTCTGGGTGGTGGACCCGTCCAACAGCACCTTGAAGCAGGTGGCCGTCACCACCGGTGCCTATGGCAGCGACAGCGTGCCAGTGCTGTCCGGCGTCGGTGCCGGTGACTGGGTGGTGGCCGCCGGTGGCCACCTGCTGCGCGCCGGCCAGCCGGTGACCGCCGTGGACCGGCAGAACCGCCCGGTGCTGAAGCCGGCCACGCCGGCCGCTGCGCCGAAGGCCAAGGAGTAAGCCGGTGCGCCGCTTCAATCTTTCCGAGTGGGCGCTGGCCAATCGCCCGCTGGTGCTGTTTGCCATGCTCGCCTTCGCGGTGATCGGCGCATGGTCGTACAAGCACCTGGGCCAGTCCGAAGATCCGCCGTTCACCTTCAAGGCGATGGTGATCCGCACGCAGTGGCCCGGTGCCACCGCCGAGCAGGTGTCGCGCCAGGTGACCGAGCCGATCGAGAAGGCGCTGATGAACACCGGCGAATACGAGTTCATCCGCTCGTACTCGCGTCCGGGCGAATCGCAGGTGATCTTCATGGCGCGCGACAGCCTGCGCTCCAAGCAGATCCCGGACCTGTGGTACCAGGTGCGCAAGCGCGTGGGCGACATCCGCGCGACGCTGCCCCGCGAGATCGTCGGCCCGTTCTACAACGATGAGTTCGGTGATACCTACGGCAACATCTATGCCCTCACCGGCAAGGGCTTCGACTATGCGGTGATGCGCGATTACGCCGACCGCATCCAGCTGGAGCTGCAGCGCGTGCCCGACGTCGGCAAGATCGACCTGGTCGGCCTGCAGGACGAGAAGGTGTGGATCGAGCTGTCCAACACCCGCCTGGCCACGCTGGGCCTGTCGATGCAGCAGGTGCAGCAGGCGCTGGCCGACCAGAACGCGATTGCCGGCACCAGCTTCTTTGAAACGCCGACCGACCGCGTGCAGCTGCGCGTGACCGGCCAGTTCGACAGCATCGAGGCGATCCGCCAGTTCCCGGTGCGTGCCGGCGAACGGACCGTGCACCTGGGCGACATCGCCGAGGTCAAGCGTGGCTTCGCCGATCCGGCCTCGCCGAAGATGCGCTTCATGGGTGAGGAAGCCATCGGCCTGGCCGTGGCGATGAAGGACGGTGGTGACATCCTCAAGCTGGGTGCGAACCTGGATGCGGAGTTCGAGCGCCTGCAGAAGACCCTGCCCACCGGCATGCAGCTGCGCAAGGTGTCCGACCAGCCGCAGGCGGTGGAAGAATCCGTCGGCGAGTTCGTGCAGGTGCTGACCGAAGCGGTGGTGATCGTGCTGCTGGTCAGCTTCTTCTCGCTGGGCCTGCGTACCGGCCTGGTGGTGGGCGTGACCATTCCGCTGGTGCTGGCGATGACCTTCTTCGTCATGCACTACTTCGGCATCGGCCTGCACAAGATCTCGCTGGGCGCGCTGGTGCTGGCCCTGGGCCTGCTGGTGGACGATGCGATCATCGCGGTGGAGATGATGGCCACCAAGATGGAGCAGGGCTTTGACCGCCTGCGCGCGGCCAGCTTCGCCTGGGAATCGACCGCGTTCCCGATGCTGACCGGTACCCTGATCACTGCGGCCGGCTTCCTGCCGATCGCCACGGCGGCGTCGAGCACGGGCGAGTACACCCGTTCGCTGTTCCAGGTGGTGACCATCGCGCTGGTGGTGTCGTGGATCGCTGCGGTGCTGTTCATCCCGTACCTGGGCGACAAGATGCTGCCGGACCTGTTCAACCCGCAGCCGCCGAAGCCGGGCAGCCTGTCCGCGCGCTGGCTGGCCCGGCGCCGGCAGTGGGCCGACCGCTACCCGGCGCTGGCCAACCTGTTGCGCCCGGCCGAGCACGGCCATGACCACGATCCGTACCAGCGGCCGTTCTACCAGCGCTTCCGCCGCTTCCTCGATGCGTGCCTGCGCCATCGCTGGTGGGTGATTGCCGCGACCATCGGCCTGTTCGTGTTCTCGCTGATGATGTTCCGCTTCGTGCCGCAGCAGTTCTTCCCCGATTCGACCCGGCCGGAACTGATGGTCGACATCGAACTGGCCGAAGGTGCCTCGCTGCGCTCGACCCAGGCCCAGGCGGAGAAGCTGGAAAAGCTGCTGCACGGCCGCGAGGACATCGCCAACTACGTGTCCTATGTGGGCACCGGCTCGCCGCGCTTCTACCTGCCGCTGGACCAGCAGCTGCCGGCGACCAACTTCGCCCAGTTCGTGGTGCTGGCCAAGGACACCCACGCCCGCGAAACCGCGCGCGACTGGCTGATGAAGGAGGTCATTCCACAGTTCCCGGACGTGCAGATGCGCGTGACCCGCCTGGAAAACGGCCCGCCGGTGGGCTACCCGGTGCAGATGCGCGTGTCCGGCGAGCACATCGAGCAGGTGCAGGCCATCGCGCGCCAGGTCGAGGCCAAGGTGCGCGAGAACCCGCACGTCATCAACGTCAACCTGGACTGGAGCGAGCCGAGCAAGGTGGTGCGCCTGGTGATCGACCAGGAGCGTGCACGCGCGCTGGGCGTGAGCAGTGCGCAGGTCAGCCAGTTCCTGGCCAGTTCGCTGGCCGGGCAGTCGGTGAGCGTGTACCGCGAAGGCAACCGCCAGATCGAGATGCTGTTGCGCGGCCCGGCCGACGAGCGTGACCAGCTGGAGCTGCTGTCCAGCCTGGCCATGCCCACCGCCAACGGTGGCAGCATCACGCTGTCCCAGGTGGCCACGATGGAGTATGGCTTCGAGGACGGCATCATCTGGCACCGCAACCGCCTGCCGACGGTGACCGTGCGTGCCGACATTGGCGATGGCATGCAGCCGCTGGACGTGGTGCAGCAGATCCTGCCGACGCTGGATGGCATCCGTACGCAGCTGCCCAGTGGCTACCTGCTGGAAACCGGCGGCACGGTGGAGGATTCGGCACGTGGCCAGGATTCGATCAAGGCCGGCATGCCGCTGTTCCTGATCGTGGTGGCGACCCTGCTGATGCTGCAGCTGCGCAGCTTCTCGCGGGCGGCGATGGTGCTGGTGACCGCGCCGCTGGGCATCATCGGTGCGACCCTGTTCCTGCTGCTGTTCCGCGCGCCGTTCGGCTTCGTGGCGCTGCTGGGCACGATCGCGCTGGCCGGCATGATCATGCGCAACTCGGTGATCCTGATCGACCAGATCCAGCAGGACATCGATGCCGGGCATGACCGCTGGCATTCGATCATCGACGCCACGGTGCGGCGTTTCCGCCCGATCGTGCTGACCGCACTGGCAGCGGTGCTGGCGATGATCCCGCTGTCACGCAGCGCGTTCTATGGCTCGATGGCGATCTCGATCATGGGTGGCCTGATTGTCGGTACCGTGCTGACCCTGGTGTTCCTGCCGGCGCTGTATGCCGCGTGGTTCCGGGTCAAGCCGGATGAAGCGGGGAAGTGACGATGCCGGGGTCGGATCCCGACCCCTGTAGAGTCGAGCCATGCTCGACTGCGGTTGGCGGGGTCGGAGCCTTTCCTGTGGAAAGGATCCGACCTCATCCACGCATGGCGTGGATCTACTGGGCGTCGTTCGTCAGTAGAGCCACCCCGTGGGGTGGATGATTCAAGGCGCGGGTGAGTTCCGGTACGCGATACCCCGCACTGCCAGCAGGAACAACACGGCGGTCGTAACGGTCAGCAGCATGGGAATGAACACATCAATGGCCAGACCCAGTGCATTTGCCCACGCCTGGGGCAGTGGGTTGCCGGCGTAATAGACCACCACCGCAAAGGCTGGCGAGGCCATGAACGGCCACACACACATCGCCGTGCTCAGCCACGCGAATGCTGCGCTGCTGCGCGTACGCACCCGGCGGTGCAGCATCCAGGCGGCAATGGCGCAGAGCAGGAGGCCGAGACTTCCTGCAATGCCGGTCAACAGATCGGGAGTGAGCACGGCCGGGTTCCTTGGCAACAGAGGATGGATCCAGTTCCGGCATCATGCATCATCCACGCATGGCGTGGATCTACAGTAGAGCCACCCCATGGGTGGCTGCACCGGCAGGGGTCAATACAACCCCTGCGCGAGCATCGCGTCGGCGACCTTCACGAAGCCGGCGATGTTGGCGCCGTCCACATAGTTGACGCTGCCGTCCGCGCGCTTGCCGTGGCGCACGCAGCTGGCGTGGATGTCCTTCATGATCGCGTGCAGGCGCTCGTCCACGTCGGCGTGGTGCCAGGACAGCCGCTGCGCGTTCTGGCTCATCTCCAGGCCCGACGTCGCCACACCACCGGCATTGCTGGCCTTGCCCGGTGCGTACAGCGTGCCGGCCTTCAGGAACACGTCCACCGCTTCCAGCGTGGAGGGCATGTTGGCGCCCTCGGCCACGCACTGCACGCCGTTGTGCACGAGCGTGCGGGCGTCGTCCTCATCCAGCTCGTTCTGGGTGGCGCAGGGCAGGGCGATGTCGGCCGGCACATGCCAGGGGCGCTTGCCGGCGAGGAACTCGAAGCGGGTATCAGCGGCCAGTTCCTGCAGGCGGCCGCGGCGCTCGTTCTTCAGTGCCATCAGCTCCTGCAGGGCCTGCTCGTCGAAGCCGTCGCGCGCGTACAGCGTGCCGCCCGAATCGGAGAAGGTCAGCACCTTCGCGCCCAGCTCGGTCGCCTTCAGGGCGGCGTACTGGGCCACGTTGCCGGAGCCGGATACCAGCACGCGTGCGCCGTGGGTTTCGCGGCGGGCGTGGTGCAGCATCTGTTCGACGAAGTAGACCGTGCCGTAGCCGGTCGCCTCCGGGCGCATCAGGCTGCCGCCATAGGACAGGCCCTTGCCGGTGAACACGCAGGCGGCCTCGTTGCTCAGCTTCTTCATCATGCCGGCCATGTAGCCGACCTCACGCGCACCCACGCCGATGTCGCCGGCGGGTACGTCGGTGTCCGGGCCCAGGTGGCGATGCAGTTCCAGCATCAGCGCCTGGCAGAAGCGCATCACTTCGGCATCGCTGCGGCCCTTGGGGTCGAAGTCCGAGCCGCCCTTGCCGCCGCCCATCGGCAGCGTGGTCAACGCGTTCTTGAAGGTCTGTTCGAAGGCCAGGAACTTCAGGATCGACAGATTCACCGACGGGTGGAAACGCATGCCGCCCTTGAACGGGCCGATGGCCGAGCTGTGCTGCACGCGCCAGGCGCGGTTCACATGGGCCTGGCCGGCGTCATCGCTCCAGGCCACGCGGAACTGGATCAGCCGCTCCGGCTCGACCAGGCGTTCCAGCAGGCCCTGCTGCAGGTAGCGCGGATTGTCCTGCAGGAACGGCCACAGGCTGTGGACCACTTCCTTCACCGCCTGCAGGAACTCGGGCTGGTGCGGGTCACGGCGGGCAACGTCGGCGAGGAACTCGTCGGGGGAACGATGCTTCAAAGACATTCCTTGGATTGAGGCCTGTGCGGGGCGGCGGCTGCGCGGTCGGCATGAAGGTTGCATCAGCCGAGCATGGCTCGGCTCTACAGTAGAGCCACCCCATGGGTGGCTACTCCAGACATCACTTCAGCTTGGCGAGCACCGCGTCGGTGGCGGCAGCGGTGCTGACCGCCTGGCCCTTGGCCGCGAGGTCGGCGGTGAACACGCTGTCATCCAGCACCGCATGCACGGCGGCTTCCACCGCAGCGGCTTCGGCGTCCAGGCCCAGCGAGTGGCGCAGCAGCATGGCGGCGCTGAAGATCGTCGCGTAGGGATTGGCGATGCCCTTGCCGGCGATGTCCGGTGCCGATCCGTGGATGGGTTCGTAGATGCCCACCGCGCCCGGCTCGCCCAGCGAAGCCGACGGCAGCAGGCCCAGCGAACCGGCCAGCATCGAGGCTTCGTCGGTGAGGATGTCGCCGAACATGTTCTCGGTGACGATCACATCGTACTCGCGCGGCTTGGCCAGCAGGTGCATGGCCATCGAGTCGACCAGCTGGTGTTCCAGCGCCACGTCCGGGAACTCCTCGCGGCCGATGCGCGCGGCCATGTCACGCCACAGGCGCGAGGTCTCCAGCACGTTGGCCTTGTCCACAGAAGTGACCTTGCCGCGGCGCTGCTGGGCCAGGCGGAAGGCGCTGCGCAGCACGCGCTCGATCTCGGCCACGGTATAGCGGCACAGGTCGCTGGCACTGTCGGCGTCGCGGGTCTTGTCGCCGAAGTAGATGCCGCCGGTCAGCTCGCGCACCACCACGAAGTCCACGCCCTGCAGCAGCTCGGCCTTGATCGGCGAGGCGTGCAGCGCGGCTTCATGGGTGCGCACCGGGCGCAGGTTGGCGTACAGGCCCAACGCCTTGCGGATCGCCAGCAGGCCCTGTTCCGGACGCACCTTGGCGTTCGGGTCGGACCACTTCGGGCCACCTACCGCGCCCAGCAGCACCGCGTTGGCGGCCTGGCAGGCGGCCAGGGTAGTGGCCGGCAGCGGTTCGCCATGGCGGTCGATGGCGATGCCACCGATGTCGTGCTCACTGAAGGAGAAGCTGTGGTTGAAGCGTTCGGCGACGGCCTTCAGGACGGCAACCGCAGCGGCGGCCACTTCCGGGCCGATGCCATCACCGGGCAGGACAACAATTTCAGCGTGCATGCTCACTCTCGTAACGTTCGATTTCAGGGACACGGCCCAACAGATACCCCAACTGGTCCACGCCTTCTAGCAGGCAGGTCTGCGAGAAGCCGTCCAGCGGGAAGGAATAGACGCGGCCGTCGGGCGTGCGCAGCTCGCGCGCGGCGACGTCGATGGTCAGTTCATCGTCCGGGCGCTGCATCAGCGCCTGCACGTCAGCCTCGTCCAGCACGATCGGCAGCAGGCCGTTCTTCAGCGCGTTGCCGCGGAAGATGTCGGCGATCTCGCTGCTGACGATGGCACGCAGGCCCAGGTCGGTCAGCGCCCACGGCGCGTGTTCGCGCGAGGAGCCACAGCCGAAGTTGCGGCCGGCCAGCAGGATGCTGCGGCCAGCGTTGTGCGGCTGGTTGAAGGCGAAGCCGGGCACCGGCGAGCCGTCGGCCTGCCAGCGCCAGTCATTGAACGCGTTGCGGCCCAGCCCGGCACGTTCGGTGGTGGACAGGAACCGCGCCGGAATGATCTGGTCGGTGTCGATGTTGGTCTGCGCCAGCACCACGCTGGACGAGGTCAGGGTACGGAAACCGGCCATCACGCCACCTCCTGTGCGAACAGTTCGCGGGTGTCGGCCACCTGGCCCTTCACCGCCGCCCACGCCGCACTCATCGGCGAGGCCAGCAGGGTGCGCGACCCGGGGCCCTGGCGGCCCTCGAAGTTGCGGTTGCTGGTGCTCACGGCCAGCTGGCCGGGGGCGACCAGGTCACCGTTCATGGCGATGCACATCGAGCAGCCCGGCTCGCGCCATTCGGCACCGGCCGCGCGCACGATCTCATGGATGCCTTCGGCCTCGGCCTGGCGCTTGACGATTTCCGAGCCCGGCACCACCAGCATGCGCACGCCCTCGGCGACGTGGCGGCCACGCAGCACCTGCGCCACTTCGCGCATGTCGCTCAGGCGGCCGTTGGTGCACGAGCCGACGAACACCACGTCCACCGGGGTCCCGGCCAGGGCCTTGCCGGCCTGGAAGTGCATGTAGTCCAGGCCCTTCTGTGCGGCGGCATCGTTGGCTGCGGGAATGGGCGTGTCCACGGCGATGGCGGTGCCCGGGTGCGTGCCCCAGGTCAGGGTCGGGCGGATGTCGGCGGCATCGATGCGCACTTCGCTGTCGAAGCGTGCGCCTTCATCACTGCGCAGCTGCTGCCAGCGGGCCACCGCGGCGTCGAAGTCGGCGCCCTTGGGGCCGCGCGGGGTAGCGGCCACGAAGTCGAACGTGACCTGGTCCGGGGCGACCATGCCGGCACGCGCACCGGCTTCGATCGACATGTTGCACAGGGTCATGCGCTGTTCCATGTCCATCGCTTCGATGGTGCTGCCGCGGAATTCGATGACGTGGCCGGTGCCACCGTTGACGCCGATCACGCCGATGATGTGCAGGACCACGTCCTTGGCGCCGACGCCGGGCGCCAGCGGGCCATCAACGGTGATCGCGAAGGTTTTCGCTTTGCGCTGCAGCAGGCACTGGGTGGCCAGCACGTGGCCGACTTCGCTGGTGCCGATGCCGAAGGCCAGCGAACCGAACGCACCGTGGGTGGAGGTGTGGCTGTCACCGCAGACGATGGTCATGCCGGGCTGGGTGAATCCCTGCTCCGGGGCGATGACGTGGACGATGCCGCGGTTGTCCGAGGCCATGTCGAACAGTTCGATGCCGTACTCGGCGCAGTTGCGCGCCAGGGTGGCGACCTGCGCTTCGGAGGCGGCGCTGGCGTAGGGCAGCTTGCCGTCGGCACCGGCCGGCAGGGTCGGGGTGGAATGGTCCATCGTTGCCTTGGTGCGATCCGGGCGGCGCGGCGCCAGGCCGCGCGAACGCAGCTCGGTGAAGGCCTGCGGCGAGGTGACCTCGTGGATCAGGTGCAGGTCGATGTACAGCACGGCGGGGGCGCTGTCGGATTCGGGAACCACCACGTGGGCGTCCCACAGTTTGTCGTACAGGGTGCGGGGTGCGGAAGTCATGCGTATGCCTGGCAGAAGTACGAAAGAACGAACATCAATAAAGAAAGCGGAACGGTCAAGTCAGCGACGGCGGGCGAGCACGCGCAGGCGCACATAGTCGGCCAGCGGCTGCCCGGCTGCGTTGCGCGGCAGGTCGTCGAGCAGGGCCGCAGCCGCTTCGCGCACCGTGGCGCGGGCGGCGGCCGGCAGGTCGTCCAGCAGAGGCGCGGCGAACACCCGCAGCCAGCCGGCGACGCCGGTGGGCAGCGCGGTCGGGCGCGGCGTGGTTTCGATCAGCTGCACCTGGAAGCCATGCTGGCGCAGGCGGTCGGCGTAGGCATCGGCGGTGGGGAAATACCACTGGAACGCGCTGGCGCCGTGGCCGTGGGCCACGCGTGCTGCCTGCACCGCAGCGATGATCGTGGCTACGTTGCCATGGCCGCCGAACTCGGCGACGAAGCGGCCACCGGGACGCAGGGCACGGCGCACGCCTTCCAGCACGCGGTCCGGGTTGCCCATCCAATGCAGCGCGGCATTGCTGAACACCGCATCGAACTCCGCGTTGAAGGTCAGCGCGTGGCCATCCATCACCTGCGCATCGACGCCGCGCGCGCGGGCGGCATTGACCAGTTCCGGCGAGGCATCCACGCCGTGGATGCGGGCACCGCTCAGGGCCAGTTCGGTGCTGAGCACGCCATCGCCACAGCCCAGGTCGAGGATGCGTTCACCGGTGCGCGGGTCGAGCAGGCGCGACACCGCACCGCCGAGCAGCGGCACGAAACCGGCATCGATCGCATAGTCCTGCGCGTTCCACTGCTGGCCGGCGGCCGTGGTGGCGGTGTCGAAGGCGCTCATGTCAGGTTCCTCAGGCAGTGGCGGCGGTCGGGGTTTCGGTGCTGCTGGTAGCCGCCTGGCGCTGGCGCAGCAGGCGGTTGGCCACGTCCAGCCAGGCCAGGGCGGAGGCTTCGATGATGTCCTTGCTGGTGCCGGTGCCGTCGTACTCCACGCCTTCGTGGCGCACGCTCAGGTTGGCTTCGCCGCGTGCATCGGCGCCGATGCCGACGCTGTGCACCTGGTAGCTGTCCAGCTGCAGCTGCACGCCGGTGGCCGAGGACAGCGCGCCGAACAGGGCGTCGACCGGGCCATCGCCCTGTGCGGTCTCGGCCACGCGGTTGCCTTCCGGGTCGGACAGTTCGACCAGGGCGTTGGCGCGGCTGCCGACGTCGCTGATGGTCATCGAGGCCAGGCGGTAGCCCTGGTTGTTGGCGCCGCCCTGCATCAAGGTCTGCAGGTCGGCATCGGTGACCACGCGCTGCTGCTCGCACATCGCCTTGAACTGCTCGAAGACCAGCTTCAGTTCGTCTTCTTCCAGCCAGAAGCCCAGCGCACGCAGGCGCGATTCGACGGCGGCGCGGCCACTGTGGCGGCCCAGCACCATCTGCGAATCTTCCCAGCCCACGTCTTCCGGACGCATGATTTCGTAGGTGCCGCGGTGGCGCAGCATGCCGTGCTGGTGGATGCCCGATTCATGGGCGAAGGCGTTGGCGCCGACGATGGCCTTGTTGCGCTGGACCGGCATGCCGACCAGGCGCTGCAGCAGCTGCGAGGTGCCGACGATGCGCGGGGTGTTGATCGCGGTGTCCTGCTCGTAGAAGGCCTGGCGCACCTTCAGCACCATGGCGATTTCTTCCAGCGAGCAGTTGCCGGCGCGTTCGCCGATGCCGTTGATGGTGCACTCGACCTGGCGCGCGCCACCCTCGACGGCCGCCAGCGAGTTGGCCACGGCCAGGCCCAGGTCGTTGTGGCAGTGCGCGCTGAAGATCACGTTGGCCGCGTTCGGCACGTCGGCCACGCCGGCGATGACCTGCTGGAACATCGCGCGGATTTCTTCCGGCGTGGTGAAGCCGACGGTGTCGGGCAGGTTGATGGTGGTGGCACCGGCCGCGATCGCCGCGCGCGAAACCTCGATCAGATAGTCCAGCTCGGTACGGGTGGCATCCTCGGCCGAGAACTCGACATCGTCCACATAGGTGCGGGCCAGGGTGACGTGCTTGCGTACCGATTCCAGTACTTGCTCGCGGGTCATGCGCAGCTTGTGCTCGCGGTGCAGCGGGCTGGTCGACAGGAACAGGTGCAGGCGCGGGTTGGCTGCGGCTTCCAGTGCACGTGCGGAGGTTTCGATGTCGGCCTGCAGGCAGCGCGACAGCACGGCCAGGGTCAGGCCGGGGCGGCGCAGCTCACGGCCGATCAGGGCCATCGCTTCGCGGTCGGACTGCGAGCTGGCCGGGAAGCCGGTCTCGATGATGTCCACGCCCAGTTCGTCCAGCGCACGCGCCATCACCAGCTTCTGCGGCGGGCTCATGCTGCAGCCGGGGGACTGCTCGCCGTCACGCAGGGTGGTGTCGAAGATGCGGATGCGCGGGGTGGTAATTCGTTCGATGGTGGTCACAGGGAAATCTCCTCGACAGCGGGCGCGACGGCTTTCAGGTTGGAAGGGGAAGAGGTGGGGGAGGCGGGGGCGCTGGCCTTGCTGGGCGAGCGAGGGGTTTCACTGCGGCGCCGGCGCGGTTTGCGCGGCGGCCGGGGGCGGATGTCGGTGAGCAGGCCGGCCAGTACGCCGGCATCGATGTTGCCGCCGGACACCACCGCGCACTTGCGGCGGCCGGCCACGCGGCGGCCCGCAGCCAGGGCCAGCGCGCCTGCGCCCTCGGCGATGATGTGTTCTTCCAGCGCCAGGCGGACCAGGGTCTCGCGCAGCTCGGCCTCGCGCACGATCACCACGTCGTCCAGCAGCGAGGCGCACAGGCGGCGGGTCAGGTATCCCGGCACCTTCACCCGCACGCCGTCGGCCAGCGACGGCACCGGTGCGATCTCGTTGACATCACCGTGGATCGCGCGGGCCATCGAATCGACGCCCTCGACCTGTGCGCCGATGATGCGCACGCCCTGCGATTTCAGCGCCAGCGCCACGCCGGAGGCCAGGCCGCCGCCGCCGATCGGCACGATCACCACGTCCGGTGCGTGCGGCGCCAGCTCGATGCCGACCGTGCCCTGGCCGGCGATCACGTCGGCATCGTCGAAGGCGGACAGGAAGCGGTAGCCATGGCGCTGCGCCAGCTCGACGGCGAAGGCGAAGGCCTCGTCGTAGCTGTGGCCATGCTGGCGCACGGTGGCGCCCCAGTGGGCAACGCCGGCGATCTTGGTCGCCGGTGCGCCGTGCGGCATCACGGTGATGGCCGGCACGTCCAGGCGGTAGGCGGCCCAGGCCACGCCCTGGGCGTGGTTGCCGGCGGAGGCGCAGATCACCGGCCGGGTGTCGCCGCGTTCACGGCCCGCCAGCAGGGCGTTCAATGCGCCGCGCACCTTGTAGGAACCGGTGCGCTGCAGGTTCTCCAGCTTCAGCCAGGTGCCGAAGCGCTCGGCATGGTGCAGCGGGGTGGGCGGCAGGAAGCGGCGCAGGCGGGCCTGCGCAGCCAGGACGTCGGCGACGCTTACGTCGCCGACATCGCTTTCCTTGCTGGCATCAGCGGCCGGCATGGGCCACCAGCGGGGTGCAGCAGACCGCCGCGTGCGGGCACGGGCGACGAAGAAGACGCCTCCGTGCCGGCACCGTGGTCGATACGGTACGGGTGTTCATCATGCAGCTCCTTCCACGGGTGTCAGCTGTACCGACACGCAGTCGTAGATTTTTTCCATCTGCCGGCACAGCGTTTCCGGCGGCCGCTGGCCATCGACCACCAGCTGCAGGTGCCAGCGTCCGTCATCGGCGGCCACCGG
This sequence comes from Stenotrophomonas sp. FW305-3-2-15-E-LB1, assembly GCF_058787375.1. Classification (NCBI taxonomy): domain Bacteria; kingdom Pseudomonadati; phylum Pseudomonadota; class Gammaproteobacteria; order Lysobacterales; family Lysobacteraceae; genus Stenotrophomonas; species Stenotrophomonas sp. FW305-3-2-15-E-LB1. The sequence continues at coordinate 60,282 of NZ_JBYSZR010000013.1, read as the reverse complement.
CGCGCCGCTGATCGCGCGCGGGGCGAAACCGCGGCGTTCGGCCATGCCGATCACGCGCAGCAGCGCGCCTTCGGCCGGGTGCAGCACCAGGTCAAGCCGGTATTGCATTGGGGGTCTCCTGGCGGACGTGGGCGGGGTTGCTTTCCAGCATGGTGCTGTTGGCAGTGTTGGGCGGCACCAGCGGCCATACGTTGGCGCGCGCGTCGATGGCCACGTGCAGCAGGGCCGGGCCGGGCTCGGCCAGCAGTGCAGCCAGGCCGCCTTCCACGTCGTCGCGGTTGTCGATGCGGGTGGCCGCAATGCCGAACACCTTGGCCAGGGCCACGAAGTCCGGGTTGTCGGACAGGTCGATCTCGCTGTAGCGCTCGGCGAAGAACAGTTCCTGCCACTGCCGCACCATGCCCAGCGAACTGTTGTCCAGCAGCACGATCTTCACCGGCAGGCGGCAGCGGGCGATGGTGGCCAGCTCCTGCACGTTCATCATGAAGCTGCCATCGCCGGACACCAGCACCACGGTGCGGTCGGGGCAGGCGAACTGCGCGCCCATCGCCGCCGGCAGGCCGAAGCCCATGGTGCCCAGCGCGCCACTGGTCAGGTGGTTGCGCGGGTGGTTGAAGCGGCAATGCTGGGCCACCCACATCTGGTGCTGGCCGACATCGCAGGCGATGACCGCATCGGCCGGCGCCACTTCGCTCAGCCGCTTCAGCAGCGCCGGGGCATAGATGTGCTGGCCCGGTGCGTCGTAGCGGGCGGCGAAGCGGTCGCGGTGCTGGGCACAGCGCTTGCGCCATGCGTCCTGGTGGGCCTTGGGGGAGGGGAAGGCCGCACGCAGGGCGCGGATGGCATGGCTGACATTGCCCGGCACCGCGACATCGGCGCTGCGCAGCTTGGAGATCTCGTAAGCGTCGGCGTCGATGTGGACCACGCGGGCGAACGGGGCGAACTCGGCCAGCTTGCCGGTGGCACGGTCATCGAAGCGCGCACCCAGCACCAGCAGCAGGTCGCTTTCCTGCACGGCCATGTTGGCTGCGCGGGTGCCGTGCATGCCCAGCATGCCCAGCGACTGCGGGTGCTGCGGGGGCAGCGCGCCCAGGCCACGCAGGGTCATCACGGTGGGGATGGCGCTGGCCTCGACGAAGTCGCGCAGGTCCTGCACGGCTTCGCCCAGGGCAATGCCACCGCCGGCGTAGACGACCGGCTTTTCGGCCGCCGCCAGTGCGGCGATGGCTTCAGCGATCGCTGCATCGGCCGCCGCCGCAGGCGGTTCGACACTGGCCGGCACGTGCGCCGGCAGGTGGCTGGCATCGGCCAGCTGCACGTCCTTGGGCAGGTCGATCAGGACCGGGCCGGGGCGGCCCTCGCGGGCGATGCGGAAGGCATCGGCAACCACGCGCGGCAGGTCGTCGACGCTGCGCACCAGCCAGCTGTGCTTGACGATCGGCAGGGTCAGGCCGAACACATCCAGTTCCTGGAAGGCATCGGTACCCAGCAGCGGGGTGCCGACCTGGCCGGTGATGCAGACCATCGGCACCGAGTCCAGCATCGCATCAGCGATGCCGGTGACCAGGTTCGACGCGCCGGGGCCGGAAGTGGCCACGCAGACGCCGACCTGGCCGCTGGCGCGGGCGAAGCCATTGGCCGCCAGCGCCGCACCCTGTTCGTGGCGCACCAGGATGTGCTTCAGCGACGAATCCACCAGCGCGTCGTAGAACGGCATGATGGTGCCGCCGGGGTAGCCGAACAGCGTACGGACGCCCTCGGCCTCCAGCGCCTGGGTCAGCCAGCGCGCGCCGTTGGGCGGCGCGCTGCGGTGTGTGGGAGAGTTCATGGGGGAACCTTGCAAAGCGGGTGGGGGAGGCCGCGTGGTTACGCGGCCTGTCCTTGCAACCAGACCATCTTGGCGCGCAGTTCCTTGCCTACCTTCTCGATCGGGTGCTCCAGGTCGGCCTGCTTGTACTTGTTGTAGTTCGGCAGGCCCGCTTCGTACTCGGCCACCCAGTTCTTGGTGAAGGTGCCGTCCTGGATGTCCTTCAGGACTTCCTTCATGCGCTCCTTGGTGCCGGCGTCGATCACGCGCGGGCCGCTGACGTAGTCGCCGTACTGGGCGGTCTCGGAGACGAATTCCAGCATGCGCGAGATGCCGCCTTCGTAGAACAGGTCCACTATCAGCTTCAGTTCGTGCAGCACTTCGTAGTAGGCGATTTCCGGCTGGTAGCCGGCTTCCACCAGGGTCTCGAAGCCGGCCTGCACCAGTGCCGAGGCACCGCCGCACAGCACCGCCTGTTCGCCGAACAGATCGGTTTCGGTTTCTTCCTTGAAGGTGGTCTGGATCAGGTTGGCGCGGGCGCCGCCCAGGCCGGCCGCATAGGCCTTTGCATGCTGTTCGGCATTGCCGCTGACGTCCTGGTGGATCGCCCAGATGCACGGCACGCCGCGGCCGATCTCGTATTCGCGGCGGACCAGCGCGCCCGGGCCCTTCGGCGCCACCAGCACCACGTCCAGGTCGGCGCGCGGTTCGATCATGCCGTAATGCACGTTCAGGCCGTGGGCGAACAGCAGGCAGGCACCCTGCTTCATGTTCGGCGCCAGCACCTCGTTGTACAGCTTCTTCTGCACCATGTCCGGGGTCAGCACGGCGACCAGGTCAGCGTCTTTCACCGCTTCGGCCGGTGCCACCACGTTGAAGCCATCGGCCTGGGCCTTGGCTTCGGTCGGGCCGCCCGGACGCAGGCCTACCACCACGTCGAAGCCGGATTCGCGCAGGTTCAGTGCGTGGGCGCGGCCCTGGCTGCCGTAGCCGATGACGGCGATCTTGGTCTGGGGCAGTTCGTTGGTGCTCATGGGGGAGGTTCCTTGCGTGGGAAGAAAAAAGACGGCCGGCAGTCGAAGCGACGTACCGGCCGGTCAGGGGAAAACGGTGGGGGAGGCGCCGTGCGTCGCACGGGCACAGCCACCACGAGGCGTCGTGGGGTGGCAGGTCCGGGTTTTGCAGTGGGCGGTGTTCATGGTGGTTGCGTCTGAAACCAGGTCTTGAAATGAAAAAACCCGCACCGGGGCGGGTGCGGGTTTTTGTCGAGTTCCGGTGTGTCTGTTGCTTACACGCTGGCTCGTCCCGCACCTGTTGGTTGGGTAATAAGTACGAGCACGAGAATCGAACGCAGCGAGGCGGCGCCGGTGTCGGCGGCTTCAACGCGGGTTCGCGGTGGCGTGGTGTGGTGCAACATGTGATCGAGAGAAACATGGGCGATTCGGCAGTGTCAACCCTGGCAACGGATATTTTTTTGGTTTCCGCTGCATCCGGCGCAATCGCTTGTGGCACAAGGATGGTTTCCAGCGAAAGTGTTTCGGTGAACCGGAATTCACTCTTTTCAGGGGGTCTTTTTGCGCGGAAATGAGGGTCTTTCACCGCTGCGCTCGCCGGGCACGGCCCGGCGCTACCGGATCCCGTGCAGGTAGCGCCGGGCCATGCCCGGCGGATTGCCGCTGCCTTCCATGACCTCTGCCCGATACCGCGTGAAGGCCGCAACGGCGAAGATCGGGGGACCACCCTTCCATCGGAACCCGACCGTGTCCCGACGCCTTGCCCGTTCCCTGCTTGCCGCCGCCCTGCTGGCGACCCTGCCGACCCTGGCTTCCGCCGCCGATCGCATCACCGGCCACACCTTCGCCACCCGCTCGGAGGTCATCGCCCCGCACGCCATGGCCGCGACCTCGCAGCCGCTGGCCACCCAGGTCGCGCTGGACGTGATGAAGGCCGGTGGCTCGGCCGTCGATGCCGCCATCGCCGCCAATGCCACCCTGGGCCTGATGGAGCCGACCGGCAACGGCGTCGGCGGTGATCTGTTCGCCATCGTCTGGGATCCGAAGACCCAGAAGCTGTACGGCTACAACGGCTCGGGCCGCTCGCCGAAGTCGCTGACCCTGGCCGAGTTCCAGCGTCGCGGCCTGAAGGACATCCCCGCCACCGGCCCGCTGCCGGTGTCGGTACCCGGCGCGGTCGATGGCTGGTTTGCCCTGCACGAGCGCTTCGGCCGCAAGCCGATGGCCGACAACCTGGCCCCGGCCATCCGCTATGCCCGCGAGGGGCACCCGGTGGCCGAGGTCATCGCCTACTACTGGGACCGCTCGGTACCCAAGCTCTCGCAGTACCCCGGCTTCAAGGAGCAGTTCACGATCAACGGCCACGCCCCGCGCAAGGGCGAGATGTGGAAGAACCCGAACCTGGCCAACACCCTGCAGCAGATTGCCGACGGCGGCCGCGATGCCTTCTACAAGGGCGCCATCGCCCACACCATCGGCGACTACTTCAAGGCCAACGGCGGCTACCTGAGCTACCAGGACATGGCCGACCACCATGGCGAGTGGGTCGAACCGGTCAGCAGCAACTACCGTGGCTATGACGTGTGGGAGCTGCCGCCGAACAGCCAGGGCATCGCCGCGCTGCAGATCCTCAACGTACTGGAAGGCTACGATTTCTCGAAGATTCCGTTCGGCTCGCCCGAGCACGTGCACCTGTTCGTCGAAGCCAAGAAGCTGGCCTTCGCCGACCGCGCGCGCTTCTACGCCGACATGGCCTTCCAGCCGGCACCGGTGCAGAAGCTGATTTCCAAGGAATATGCCGCGCAGCGCCGCGCGCTGATCTCGATGGACAAGGCGCTGAAGGAAGTGCAGCCGGGCACGCCCAAGCAGCTGGAGGAGGGTGACACGATCTACATGACCGTGGCCGACGCCGACGGCATGATGGTGTCGCTGATCCAGTCCAACTACCGCGGCATGGGCAGTGGCATGGCACCGCCGGGGCTGGGCTTCATCCTGCAGGACCGCGGCGAGATGTTCGTGCTGCAGAAGAACCACCCCAATGGCTACGCACCGGGCAAGCGCCCGTTCCAGACCATCATCCCGGGCTTCATCACCAAGGACGGCAAGCCCTACGCCAGCTTCGGCGTGATGGGTGGCGCGATGCAGCCGCAGGGCCACGCGCAGATCGTGATGAACCTGGTGGACTTCGGCATGAACCTGCAGGAAGCCGGCGATGCGCCACGCATCCAGCACGAGGGCTCGACCGAACCGACCGGGCAGGCGACGGCGATGAGTGACGGTGGCGAAGTGAACCTGGAAACCGGCTTCCCGTACGAGACGGTGCGCGCGCTGATGCGCAAGGGGCATCGCATCGTGTTTGCCGACGGCCCGTATGGCGGCTACCAGGCGATCATGCGTGATCCGGAGAGCGGGGTGTACTACGGTGCTTCGGAGAGCCGCAAGGATGGGCAGGCGGCGGGGTACTGAGGTTTCCGGCCAACGGGCTGAGCCCCCTCTGCGGTGGTGGTTCGTTGAAGCTTGGTCATGTGATTGGGCCGGGCGGGTGGGCTGGTCGGGGGACGCCGTGAATCCGTCCCTGGAGGCTTGGCAGCCGCATCCATGCGGCTGACACCCCCGCCCAACCCACCCGCCCGGCCCCTGACAGTTTCCGTGGCCGCCACCGCAGGAAAAGAAAAAAGAAGAGCAAAGGCAAAAGCAATCCGACCCCTTCTTGTTTTCCGATACACCTCATCCACGCATGGCGTGGAGAACCAACCGTCACCGGGAAACTGTCGGGGGTGGGGCGGTGTGGGTGGGCAGGACCGTTGGCGCCATGGATGGCGCCATCGAGCCTCCAGGGACGGGTTTACGGCGTGTCCTGCCCACCCACACCGCCCCGCCCAACCAGCAGAAACCCAGAGCCGCTTTTGCTTCGGCCGTTGCCGTTGCATTGAGCAGGTGCAGGGCTGCAAGCCCTGCAAAAACACAATCAATCCGAATCCTGCGCCCGCGCCGCCTCCGCCTGCGTCTCTTCCTGCGCCGCCATCTCGCGCGCAATCCAGGCATCGATCATGTGCCGCTGGCGCTGCACCCTGCGTCGCTCAAGTGTGTATTCCTGGTCCAGTACCCGGTACAGCGACACCATCACCAGCACCATCAGCAGCGCGAACGGCAACGCCGCGATCGTGATCATCCCCTGCAGCGCATCCAGGCCGCCGGCCAGCAGCAGTGCCCCTGCAATCAGCGCGATGCCCACGCCCCAGGCCAGCTTGCGCTTCAGCGGCGGATCGCCCGCTTCGTCGGTCGACATGCTGGCCAGTACCAGCACCGCCGAATCGGCCGAGGTCACGAAGAAGATCATCAGCAGCACCAGCGCGATGCACGACAGCAGCAACGGCAGCGGCATGCTGTCGAACAGGGTGAACAGCACGGTCTCGTAGCCATTGCCCAGCGCCTGCACCAGATCGGCATGGCCGAAGATCTGCGACCAGATGGCCGTGCCGCCGAACACCGAGAACCAGAAGAAGCCCAGCAGCGTCGGTGCCAGCACCACGCCCACCACGAACTCGCGCACGCTGCGCCCGCGCGAGATGCGGGCGATGAACGAACCCACGAACGGTGCCCAGGAAATCCACCACGCCCAGTAGAAGATCGTCCAGTCGGCCACCCACGTGCTGGACGAGAACGGCGACATGCGCAGGCTCATCGTCACCAGTTGGTTGAGGTAGGACCCCAGCGTGGTGGTGAACGTGTTGAAGATCGCACCGGTCGGGCCGAGCACCAGCACCAGCGCCAGCAGCAACGCCGCCAGCGCCAGGTTGAAGTTGGACAGCCACTTGATGCCCTTGTCCACGCCACTCAGCGTGGAGGCCATGTACAGCACGAACGCTACCGCGATGATGGTCAGCTGCAGGGGCACGCCGGCATGTAGGCCGAAGATGCGCTCCACGCCGGCGCCGATCTGGATGGTGCCGAAGCCCAGCGTGGTGGCGACGCCGATCGCGGTGGCGACGACGGCGGCGATGTTCACCACCTTGCCGATCCAGCCGCGGTGGTGGCGGCCGATGATCGGCTGCAGCATGTCACTGACCAGGCCGCGGCCATTGCGGTTGAACTGGAACCAGGCCATCGCCAGGCCGATCAGCGCGTAGATCGCCCACGGGTGCAGGCCCCAGTGGAAGAACGCGTAGCGCATCGAAGCGCGCGCCGCTTCCATGCTTTCAGGCGCCAGCCCTTCCGGTGGCTTGCTGAAGTGCGAGATGGGTTCGGCCGCGCCCCAGAACACCAGGCCGATGCCCATGCCGGCGGCGAACAGCATCGACATCCAGCTGGCGCGCGAGAATTCGGGTTCGGCATCTTCGCCGCCGATGCGCAGGTTGCCGAAGCGGCCGAACGCCAGGTACATCAGGAACACCAGCGCGAGGAACACCACCAGCAGGTACAGCCAGCCGATGCCGCGGATGAGTTCGCCGAGGATGCTCTGCACGACGCTGTTGAAGGGGCCGGGAGCCACGCCGGCGAGCAGCACCAGCAGCAGGACCAGTGCAATGGAAACGCGAAACACCATGAAGGAGCTTCTCCGATCAAGGGATTGAGGGGAGCGAGCCAGAGCTTGCAGCGAGTGCCGCGCATGCGGCACCGCATCACGTTACTGAACGGAATGTCATCGTTCCGTTAACGACGGTCGCTCTGTGTTCTAATGCGCGGCAAGAAGCGGGGGTACCGCGGCCTGGTGGTCGCGGTTGAGATAGTCCCTTGGAACCTGATCCGGCTCATACCGGCGTAGGGAAGCTTTGCAGTGCAGCCGTGCCCGGAGTCCGCCCAAGGACCGTCCGGGCGCGGTGCGCAGTGCGCCGCCGCTTCGTCCCTGACCTTTCTGGACGATGCCCGATGAACGCACAGCTTTCCGCCCTGCAGCAACAGGCCCAGCAACTCTCCGCCTCGGTGACCGAGCCGATTGCCGGTTCGCGCAAGATCCACGTGCCCGGCTCACGCCCGGACCTGCGCGTGCCCATGCGCGAGATCGTGCTGGCGCGCACGCCCGCGTTGTTTGGCGGCGGCGAGAACGCAGCGGTCACCGTCTACGACACGTCCGGCCCGTACACCGATCCAGAGGTGCAGATCGATCTCTCTGCAGGGCTGCCGACGTTGCGCCGTGGCTGGGTGGAGGAGCGTGGCGATACCGAGCAGCTTGATGGCTTGAGCTCTGCGTTCGGCCGTGGCCGCGAGCAGGATGCAAAGCTCGACCCCGTGCGTTTCCCGGCGCGCAGCCTGCCACGGCGTGCGCGTGCTGGTGCCAACGTCACCCAGATGCATTACGCGCGGCGCGGCATCATCACGCCGGAAATGGAATTCGTCGCCATCCGCGAAAACCAGCGTCTGGAAGCGATCCGTGATGCAGCGCTGCTGCAGCAGCATCCGGGGCAATCGTTCGGCGCTGCCATCCAGAACATCATCACCCCCGAATTCGTACGCGATGAAATCGCCCGCGGGCGCGCGGTGCTGCCCAACAACATCAACCATCCGGAAAGCGAGCCGATGATCATCGGCCGCAACTTCCTCACCAAGATCAACGCCAACATCGGCAACAGCGCGGTGTCCTCGGGCATCGCCGAAGAGGTGGAGAAGCTGGTGTGGGCCATCCGCTGGGGCGGCGACACCGTGATGGACCTGTCCACCGGCAAGCACATCCACGAAACGCGCGAGTGGATCATCCGCAACTCGCCGGTGGCGATCGGTACCGTGCCGATCTACCAGGCGCTGGAGAAGGTCGACGGCCGCGCCGAAGCGCTGACGTGGGAGATCTTCCGCGACACGCTGATCGAACAGGCCGAGCAGGGCGTGGATTACTTCACCATCCACGCCGGCGTGCTGCTGCGCTATGTGCCGCTCACCGCCAGCCGGGTGACCGGCATCGTCAGCCGCGGCGGCTCGATCATGGCCAAGTGGTGCCTGGCGCACCGCAGGGAAAACTTCCTCTACACGCATTTCGAAGAGATCTGCGAAATCATGAAGGCCTATGACGTGACCTTCTCGCTGGGTGATGGACTGCGCCCTGGCTGCATTGCCGATGCCAACGACGCAGCGCAGTTCGGCGAGCTGGAAACGCTGGGCGAACTGACGAAGATCGCCTGGAAGCACGATGTGCAGACCATGATCGAAGGCCCTGGCCACGTGCCGATGCAGCTGATCAAGGAAAACATGGACAAGCAGCTGCGCGAATGCGGTGAAGCGCCGTTCTACACGCTGGGGCCGCTGACCACCGACATCGCGCCGGGCTACGACCACATCACCAGCGCCATCGGTGCGGCGATGATCGGCTGGTTCGGCACGGCGATGCTCTGCTACGTGACGCCGAAGGAACACCTGGGATTGCCCAACCGGCAGGACGTGCGCGACGGCATCATGGCCTATCGCATCGCGGCGCATGCGGCAGACCTTGCCAAGGGCCATCCCGGTGCGCAGGTGCGCGACAACGCACTGAGCAAGGCACGCTTCGAGTTCCGCTGGGACGACCAGTTCCACCTCGGCCTGGATCCGGAGAAGGCCAAGGCCTTCCACGACGAAACGTTGCCGAAGGATGCACACAAGCAGGCGCATTTCTGTTCGATGTGTGGCCCGAACTTCTGCTCGATGAAGATCACCCAGGATGTGCGCGACTACGCCGAGGCCGGTTGGCAGCGGTAGCGCCAGGCCATGCCCGGCGAGCGCAGCGGCTTGTGGAAACCGCCGGGCATGGCCCGGCGCTACCACCACGCATCCACGCCGCACCGGCTATCCTCGCGCCATCGACCAGGGGAAGGACGCCATGCCCGTTGCCATCACCACCCGCTGGCTGGCCATCGCACGCCGTCATCCTTCCGCCTGGTTGCTGGGTGCGCAGCTGATTGCCGTGCTGCTGTACCCGGCGCTGGATGACACCGCAGGCGGGCGTGCCGCACTCGGCGTGTTCGGCATGGCCGTGCTCGGCCTTGCGCTGTGGGTGGTGCAGCGCAGCCCGCTGGGAACCTGGCTGGCGCTGGTGCTGGCCATCCCGTCAGTGGTGTTCTCCATCGCCGGTGCGCTGCTGGACCGCCCGGCGCTGGGCACCACGGCGCAGCTGCTGGAAAGCCTGCTGTATTTCTATACGGCAGGCGCGTTGATCGCCTACATGCTGCAGGACCACAAGGTCACCCGCGATGAACTGTTCGCTGCCGGTGCCACGTTCACGTTGCTCGCGTGGGGATTCGCGTTCGCATTTGCAGTGTGCCAGCAGTGGTATCCGGGCAGTTTCCAGGGCAGCGGAGAGGGCCCTCAACGCACGTGGATGGAACTGCTTTATCTGAGCTTCAGCTTGCTGTCCGGGGTAGGGCTCAGTGACGTGGTTCCACTGCATCCGCAGGCACGCGCATTGGTCATGCTGGAGCAGTTTTCCGGGGTTATGTACGTCGCTCTGGTGGTTTCGCGACTGGTCGGCCTGACCATGATCCGACGGCTCTGAAAATGAACGTCAGATAAAAATTTCGCGCCCAAAAGGGCGCGAATGATGTTGCTGCTTATGTGAATGCGTCGGCGAGAGAGAGCCTGATGTCGTCCACGCGTAGGCGAGGTAACCTGCATAGGCTAATATTCGTCGGCTTGGTTTTTTTTGCGGTATGCGCTGATGCTTTTTGCGGAATCTGGCTTCTCGCTGTGCCCCGGACTGAGTGGTATCGACCCATCGTTGTTTCCGTGGCCCGTTTCAAACCTGTAGCAGCAGATGACCAGCAGCGAAACCCTGCCGCCTGAAGCCGATCGCATACGCATCGGCGATTGCACCGTGACATTGTCCTCGCGAGAGGTCGATGTCGTGGGAGCGCGTCGTCCGCGTCGGCTGACGCCGAAGGCGTTGGGCGTGCTTCGCGTGCTGCTGCGTCAACCCGGGCGCGTGGTCACGCGCGAAGAACTGTTCGCCGAAGTGTGGCCGGATACGCTGCCGACCAACGATGTGCTGACCCAGGCCGTGACGCAGTTGCGCAAGGCGTTCAGCACCGACCAGGACAACGGCCAGGCGTACATCGAAACCATCGCCAAGACCGGCTATCGATTGCTTGTACCGGTGCAGGTGCTGGTCGATGCAGCGCCGGAAGGCGCTGAAGACGCAACGCCGCCGCTGGCCGAAGCCATCGATGCTGCGCTGGCAGCGCCGCCGCCTGCTGCGCAGTCGCTGGCACGCCGTCGTTGGCGTCACTGGCGCCGGCGCCTGCTGCTGGCGCTGGGCATTGCCATGTTGCTGGCGTTGCTGGTGATGACCGTGCTGCTGGTGCGGCGTCCGTCGCCGGTGAGTTCGCCGGTGGATGCCGCCGTGGAAGATGGCACGCGCGTGATCGGCAGCCCCGAGCGCCCGTACCGGCTGATCACCGCAACCGCTGGATTCGAGACCTATCCCACGCTGTCGCCGGACGGTTCGCAGGTTGCCTATGAAGGCGCCAACGAGGACGGCAAGGGCGGCAACGCGATCAAGGTGCAGACCTCCGGCAATGCGCCGGCGCGCCAGCTGCTGTCGCCGCCGGAAGGTGCCAACGATCGTTTCCCCACCTGGTCGCCGGATGGCCGCGAGATCGCCTTTGCGCGTTTCGGCGCTGGCGGCAGCTGCCAGGTGCTGGTGGCCAGTGCCACCGGCGGCGCGCTGCGCCAGGCCACCCGCTGTGATGGCACCGAACTGCTGAGCTTCGACTGGACGCCTGATGGCCGTGGCCTGGTGTTCGGCAGCATGGTGGGCCGTTACGCCCATCGCGGCATCCGCGTGCTGGACCTGCCTACCGGGCAGTGGCGTGCGCTCGATTACGCCGTGGACGAGGACGATTTCGACTACGCGCCGCGTTACTCGCCGGACGGCCGCTGGCTGGTGTTCGTGCGCAACCCGCAGCTGGGCGATCTGTGGCGTGTGCCGGCTGCGGGCGGCACGCCCGAGCAGTTGACCAACGAGGCAGCGGAACTGCGCGGCTGGGCCTGGCTCGGCGATGGCCGCAGCATCGTGTTCGGCCGCCGCGTGGACAGCGAAGCGCGCCTGTACTACCTGGACGTGGCACGGCGCACCCTGCGTGATGCCGGCCTGGATGATGCGCAGTGGCCGGCGGTGTCCCGACGCGGCGACATGCTGGCCTTCGTCCATCGCCGCGCTCAGTTCGGCGTGTTCAGGATGCCGTCGACCGGCGCCAGCGTGCGCCTGTTTGCCTCCAGTGGACGTGACGGGCAGCCGATGCTTGCCCCCGATGGCCACCAGATGGTCTTCAGTTCCGACCGTTCCGGCAGCTTCGCGCTGTGGTGGGCGGACCTGCAGCGGCCTGATTCGCTGCGGCCGATCGAAGGGCTGCGCCCGGAAGGCCGGCAGGCGCCGGACTGGTCCGAGGACAGCCGCCAGGTGCTGGTGGTAGGCCGCGATGAGCATGGCAAGGCGGTGGTCTATGAGATCGCTCCCCGCGACGAGCGGCTGCAGCTGCTGCCGGTGCCGGTCGAGCAGCCCCTGCAGGTCCTGTATGGGGCGGCGCCGGACCAGCTGCTGGTGCTGGAGCGTGATGCGGACCAGCACACCCGCTTGAGCCTGTTCGACCGCAGCAGCCAGCCGTGGCGGCGCCTGGCCAGCCTGGAAGGCGTGTCCCAGGCCCGCTTCGACCGCAGCGGCGGGCGCGTGGTGTTCACCCGCTTGGCCGCAAGCGGGCTGTGGTCGATCGATCCGGCCCTGGCGCCGGACAGCGTCCAGCAGATCAGCCAGGACCGGCCCAGCCGTTGGCGCTACCGGACCTGGACCGTGGCGGGGCAGGGCGGTGTTGATTACCTGGGCACGAGCAATGCCTGCGCCACCACGCTGGTGCGCATGCGCGATGGCCAGGAGCAGCCGGAGCGCTGCCTGGATGCGCAGCGGCTGAGTGCTGGCAATGGCCTGAGCGCCAGCGCCGATGGAAACGACCTGTATCTCGCCCTGGCGGTCAGTGACGGCGCCGACATCGGCGTCATGCGGCTGCCCCGGCAGCCGCCGCCGCTGTTTCCGGCCTTCGGCAAGTTCATGATTTTCAAAGAGAATGGGCCTTCGTAACTTCTTCGTGGGGATCTCGTCGCGAATTCGTGGCGATCTCGTCAGACTTTCCTGACGCGGAGGCACCTGATTAGGCAAAACGGTGGCCTGTACTTGGCAAATCCGTGGTGCCTCCATGCGTCAACTCTCCCTGGCCGATCGCGGCCAAACCGTGTCCCTCGACAAGGCCATCGACGATGTTTCGCCGACCTGTCTGGGCGTGGCCCGTCTCGGCAGCCTGCAGACCTCCGGCACCAGCTTCACGGTGTGGATGCAGGTGCGTGGCACCTCCTGGGTCGAGGCGAAGGAAGGCCGCTTCCGGCTGCGCCAGGGCGAATGGATCGCGTTCGAGAAGGAATCGCGCCCGCTGGTGCAGGCCGGCCGCAACGGCCTGTGCGTGGGCCTGAGCCTGAACGCCGAAGCGCTGCGCGTGCTGGCCGAGATGGCCGACTGCGGCCTGTACGCAGGGCGCGGCCGGATGAGCCGCAGCGACGCCCGTGTCGGCCTGCGCCTGTGGCGTGATGCGCTGGCCAATGGCCTGCCGGCGCCGGCACTGCGCCCGCTGCTGCTGCACCTGGCCGGCCTGCAGCGCAGCATGGCGGACAACGTGCAGCGTTGCCCGGGCCGCTCGCGCAGCCGCAAGCGCCAGGTATTCGGCCGCATGCAGCGCGCCCGCCTGTACCTGGAAGGCAACAGCCACCGCGTGGTGCGCATCGGCGAACTGGCCGAGCTGACCAACTTCTCCAGCTGGTACCTCTCCAAGACCTTCCAGAGCCTGTACGAGGAAAGCCCGCAGTCGCTGTCCGCACGCCTGCGCCTGGAACGCGCCGCGGACCTGCTGCGCGACACCGACATGATGGTGGGCGAGGTGGCCGCCGCCAGCGGCTTCGACAACTGCTGCAGCTTCGCCCGCGCCTTCCGCGCGCGCTATGGCACCTCTGCTTCGCGTTTTCGTGAAAACGGCGCGAAGCTTCCGCCACAATCGGCAAAGTCTCCGGGTGTGTCGCGCAAATACAGCGCTGCAACGCAATCGTAACGTGCTGGGGTGTTTTAACACGCTGCTAACACGTACCTTGGAGAGATTGATGAACTTCCGTAATCCCGCAGTGCGTCTCGGCCTGCTGCCGGCCGGCATTGCGCTGGCGCTGACGCCTGCGTTTGCTTCCGCCCAGGAAGCGGCTTCTGGCACCACCGACCTCGATCGTATTTCGGTCACCGGTTCGCGCATCCGCGGCGCCGCCATGGAGACGCAGCAGCCGATCCTGACGATGACCCGTGAAAGCCTGGAAAAGCAGGGCTTCTCGAGCGTCGCTGACGTGCTGAACAACCTCACTTCGGCCGGCTCCCCGGCCATTTCCCGTTCGGAGTCGCTGGCTTCGGGCGAGAACGTCGGCGGCTACTACGTCGACATCCGCAACCTGGGCGCCGAGCGCACCCTGGTGCTGATGAACGGCAAGCGCCTGGGCGCTTCCACCGCTGGCCTGCAGGACCTGAGCCAGATCCCGATGTCGGCCGTTGAGCGCATCGAGATCCTGAAGGACGGCGCGTCCTCGATCTACGGTTCGGATGCCATCGCCGGCGTCGTGAACGTGATCACCCGCAAGAACTTCGACGGTGGCGAAGCCCAGGTCTACGTTGGCCAGTACGGCAATGGCGACGGCGACACCGAAACCTATTCGATGACCCTGGGTGCCCGCGGTGAGCGCGGCAGCCTGACCCTGTCGGCCGAATACAACAAGCAGGATCCGGTGTGGGCCAAGGACCGCTGGTACAGCCGTGACGGCTCGCTGGGTCCGAACTCGACCTCGGCTGACTGGAGCCCGATCAGCCAGAACAGCACCTGGTGCAACCCGACCCTGTACGACTGCTCGCGCACGTCCAAGACCGCGGTGTGGCAGACCCTGAACCAGGGCGGCGACCCGACCAACGCAGCCGACTACCACGAGCTGACCGAAGACGAGTACTCCAACGCCAACCAGCAGATGACCCTGCTGACCGGCGTGAAGCGCAAGTCGGTCTACATCAACGGCACCTACGACTTCACCGATTCGATCAGCCTGAACACTGACCTGCTCTACAACGAGCGCCAGACGTTCCAGCAGATCGCCGGCTACCCGTACCAGTCCAATTCGACGGACATCAACACCCCGCTGAGCGGCAGCAGCGCCTTCAGCCCGGTTAAGGGCCAGGACGTCAGCTTCCGCCGTCGCCTGTGGGAAGTGCCGCGTACCACCGACAGCCAGCTGAAGACCCTGCGCTTCGCGCCGACCGTCAGCGGCTACTTCGACTTCGCCGGCAAGACCTTCGATTGGGACGTCGGCGCACTGTGGAACCGCAACGAGTCGATCAAGACCAACCGCGGTGACATGAGCCTGATCGGTGCCCGCCAGGCACTGGGCGCTTCGTACATCGACGACAACGGTGTCGCCCAGTGCGGCGTCAAGGGCGTGCTGGACCCGTCGCTGTCGGGCTGCCGCCCGTGGAACCCGCTGCTGCCGTACGGCGTTGCAGGCCAGGGTTCGCTGGCTGACCAGGAGCTGCAGGACTTCCTGTTCCCGACCTTCACCACCCGCGGCATCACCAAGACCACCAGCTTCACCGCCAACCTGGCCGGTTCCATCGTGACCCTGCCGGCCGGTGACCTGGGCTTCGCCCTGGGTGTCGAGCACCGCAAGGAAGAAGGCAGCTACGTGCCGGACGCCTTCGCACAGTCGGGCCAGTCCACCGGCCTGGGCCAGAAGCCGACCCGTGGTGAGTACGATCTGAACGAGGTCTACCTCGAACTGAACGTGCCGCTGCTGGCTGACGTGGCCTTCGCCAAGGAACTGACCCTGAACGTTGCCAGCCGTTATTCGGACTACAGCAACTTCGGTGGCACCACCAACAGCAAGTTCGGCCTGACCTGGCGTCCGATGGACGGCCTGCTGGTCCGCGGCACCTACGCCGAAGGCTTCCGCGCCCCGACCATCAGCGACCTGTACGGTGGCCTGAGCTCGAGCTTCGAGTCGTACATCGATCCCTGCGGCATCACCGCTCCGGGCTCGGTCAACGGCAACGCCGCGTGCAACGCCGGTGGCGTGCCGGTGGGCTACACCCAGATTGGCCAGGGCAACAAGGTCTGCTCGACCCTGCCGTGCCAGTCGGGTGACCAGTTCGTCTCCGGTGCCAACCCGAACCTGAAGCCGGAAACCTCGAAGAGCACCACCTTCGGCCTGGTGTGGAGCCCGCAGTTCGTGCAGGGCCTGGACCTGTCGCTGGATTGGTACAAGTACGAAATCAGCGACATGATCATCGCTGACAGCGTCGACCGCATCCTGCGTGACTGCTACGTGCTGGGCAACTCGGCCCGTTGCGCGGACGTCGTCCGTGCCGATGACGGCCACGTCAGCGCCATCACCTACGGCACCGCCAACCTCGGCAAGATGGAAACCGAAGGTTACGACCTGGGTGTCAAGTACCGCCTGCCGGAGCTGGCCATCGGCCAGTTCAACATCGACTGGACGACCAGCTACATGTCCAAGTACGACGAGCAGGGCCAGAACGCTGCAGGCAACAACATCATGATCGGTCGTGTCGGCGAAGCCGGCCTGTTCCGCGTGCGTTCGAACCTGGGCGTCAACTGGCAGTACGGCGATTTCGGCGTGAACTACACCGCTCGCTACTACTCGGGCATGAAGGAAAGCTGCATCGACACCGGCGAGTTCTGGTGCAATGCGCCGAACCACTACGCCAATGGCGAGGCTGATCCGCTGCGCAAGACCGGCTCCAACACCTTCCACGACCTGCAGGTCAGCTGGAAGGCACCGTGGGATGCCACCATCGCCCTGGGCGCCAACAACGTGTTCGATCACAAGGGTCCGCTGATGTACTCGGCCCCGAACTCGTCGTTCGCCTACTACGGTGGCTTCGACGTGGGTCGCTTCCTGTACATGAAGTACACCCAGCGCTTCTGATCCATCGAAGCGTCGCAATAGGTACGTAGTAGAGGAGGGCGGGCCGCAAGGTCCGCCCTCTTTCGTTGTGCGGCGCCTGCCGTGTGGCACGCGCCCATGAAAAAAGGGCAGGCCTCGCGGCCTGCCCCCTGGTCTTTGCCCGCGCCGCCAGGCTCAGGCTTCGGTCGGTACCAGCCCCATCAGGCTGTTGGCATGCTCGCGCCACTGCGGCAGCTTGTTCAGCACGCCGGCACGCTGCAGGTAGTCCTCGTCCACCGGCTCGCCGTTGACCAGCGCCAGGGCCACGTGCACCGCACCGGTCACCCAGAAGCTGCGCGTGTTGGCACGCTGCGGCTGCAGGTGGAAGGCCACTGCTTCGATGATCGGCATCGGCAGGCCCCACAGGCCCAGCAGATAGGCACCGGCCTCGGCATGGCCGGGGCGCGGATCGTCGGCCAGCGCCGGTTCGCTGCGCTCGTTGCGCACGCCCGGCAGCAGCAGGCCGATATCGGCCAGCAGGGCGGCCGTCGCGCCCAGCTCGGCACTGGATTCGGGCAGCAGGCGCGCGGCAAGGCGCGAGGCCATCAGCGCGCGCTGCTGCAGCGAATTGCGCTCGGCAGTGGACAGCGTCGGTGCGGAAAACACTTCGCTGGCCAGCACCAGGTCACGCAGCGTGGCCAGGCCCAGGCGGGTCACCGCGGTGCGCAGGTCGGCAATGGTGCGGCCCTGGCTGAAGAACGCCGAATTGGACAGCTGCAGCACCTTGGCCGCGATCGCCGGATCGGCGGCAACCAGCTTGGCCACGTCGGCACTGTCGGTGTCGTCGTCATGTTCCAGCGCCTGGGTCAGGCTCAGGTACAGGTGCGGCGGCGAGGGCAGCTTCTCGATGCGGCCGATGGCATCGCGCAGGCGCGGGCTGTCCAGCACCTCGCGCAGCTCTTCCAGGCTGGTCAGCGCTTCCAGCAGCACTTCCGGCGCCAGCGGCAGCGGCAGGAAGCGGTGGGCCACGCCGATCAGGCGCGCCGGCGGCGGCCGGTTGCCATGCTGGGCATCGACCAGCGCGATACGGATGGTTTCAGGCCGCAGCGTGCGGATCTGGCCGAGCAACGTGGTTGCGTTGAGATCGGGCAGCTGCGGGCAGACGATCACCGCATCCACGCCCTGTGCAGCCACCGCGGTCATCGCAGTGTGGCCATCGACGGCGGTCAGCGGTTGCCATTCTTCCCCAAGATCGGCAATGAATTCGCTCAGCTCAGCCGGCAGGCTGGCTGAATCCCCAACTAGCAGAATACGCACGACACATTCCCCTGGCTGTCTCGACGGTGTGCGTCGATGACGTGTGAAGTGACGCAATTTACCTAATACGGCGCCAACAGTGATGGCCCGCAGTGTTGAAACGTGACCAGCATCGCTCCGGCGCGCAGCACCGGAGCGATCCTGTTCAGGCTCAGGCCTTGCTGTCGAGGTGGCGCTGGTGCGCCTCGATCAGGATCTGCTTGGCCTCGGCCGCGCCACCCCAACCGTCCAGCTTGACCCACTTGCCCTTTTCCAGGTCCTTGTAGTGCTCGAAGAAGTGGCCGATGCGCTCCAGCCAGTGGCTGGACACCTGGGCGATGTCTTCGACATGGGCGTAGCCGCTGAAGATCTTCGAGACCGGCACGGCCAGGATCTTCTCGTCGCTGCCCGCTTCATCGCTCATCTTCAGCACGCCGACCGGACGGCAACGCACGACCGAGCCCGGGACCAGCGGCAGCGGCAGCACCACCAGCACGTCGGCCGGGTCGCCATCGCCGCACAGGGTGCTCGGCACGTAGCCGTAGTTGCACGGGTAGCGCATCGGGGTCGACAGGATGCGGTCGACGAAGATCGCGCCGGTTTCCTTGTCCACTTCGTACTTCACCGGCTCCGAGTCCTTCGGGATCTCGATGATGACGTTGATTTCTTCCGGCGGGTTCTTGCCGGGCGAGACGAGTTCCAGACCCATGGTGTGCTCCAGGTGGGGGATGTGGACGGATAGCTGACCATTTTATGCCTTTGCCGGGCGCTGTGCAGGGTAGGGCAGCGCCGACCTTCGTAGTGGTCCCCGCCGGAGGTGCCGGAGCGGGGTTCCCCGATGGGGCCGGTGCGTGGGGCGGGGCAGGCTGTGGCTTCATTTCCGAGGAACGCCGCCATGACCTGGATACGCTGCTGTGGCCTTGCCGCCCTGTTGTCCGTTACCCCGCCGGCGCTTGCCGGCAGCCATGTCGATCTGATCGATTTCCCCACCAGCGAGGCCAACTGGGACCGCTTCTACGACCTGGAAGCCGCCCTGATGCACGGGTTTGACCGGATCTGCGCCGATACGATCTGCGCCGGTGACTACAGCAACTACCGGGTGATGCAGGTGCGCTGCGCGGTGCAGCGGCAGGCCGGCGTGGTCGACCGCTGCGCCTGGGTGGTGGCCGCCAGCGAGCTGCGCGTGCAGCCGGATACCGGCGAGGTGGAGGTGGACAATGGCCGCTGGGTCTGTCCTGTGGACCTGCAGCCGGGCGTACCGGTGGAACAGTTCCATGCGGTGCTGTCGGGGCCGGACGGGGTGGAGGCGCCATTCCCCGGCCTGGGCCGGGGCCTGTTTGACGGTCTGCTGGGATGCCTGCAGGGGCCCGGCAACCATGGGAGGGTGCAATGATGCGCGTCCTGCGATGGATGATCGGCCTGCCACTGTTCCTGGCAGGCGTGCCCGCCCTCGCCGGTGACCGTTACGTCGACGCCCGGCTGTATCCGGATCAGGGCAGTGGCTGGGAGCGCTTCCGCGGCGTTGAACGTGCACTGGTGGCCGGCTTCGACGACGTCTGCGGCGACACCTTCTGCGAAGGCGAGTACTACAACCTGCAGGCCATGCGCCTGCGCTGTTCGGTGGAGCGGGCCAGTGGCCAGGTGGCGGGTTGCACCTGGACGTTCGCGGGCAGCAACACCTCGGTGCTGGATGACGGCAGCATCGAGGTGGATCTGCGCAGTTATGCCTGCGTGCTGCCGCTGGCGGAGGGCACGCCCCTGGAGAGCCTGCTGCACGCGCTGGAAACGGTGCCGCCACGGGATTCCATCGACGTGCCGCTGCCCGGTACCTCGACCAGTGTCTACGACGCGCTGGTCGATTGCCTGTAGGCCCGGCAATCGATGCAAACGTGACTGATTCGCATTTACGGAGTAGCATGCGCGCCGCCCCCGTCTGTCCCGTCCTCCGCGCATGCCTTCCAATGCCGCCACCCTCACCGAACTGCTGATCCGCGAACGGCCGGCGCTGCTGCGCCGGGTGCAGCGCATCCTCGGCGGCGACAGTGGTGCCGAGGATGTGATCCAGGCGGTCTGGTTCAAGGCGCGTGGTGTCGACAACCAGCAGTGCATCGACAACCCGCGGGCCTACCTGTACCGCCTGGCGATCAATCTGGCCACCGACCATGGCCGCGAGTCGACGCGCCGCAACCGCCTGCTCGCCGAGCACTACCTGTGGCAGGAGGAGGACGAGGTGTCCACCGAAGACCAGGTGATGGCCCAGGATGAGCTGCAGCGGGTGCTGGATGCCGCCGGGCACCTGCCCGAGCCGACCCGCACCATCTTCCGCCTCAACCGGCTGCAGGGGCTGACCCAGGCCGAGATCGCCCGCCGCCTGGGCGTGTCGGTCACCACGGTGGAAAACCACGTGCGCAGCGCCCTGGCCCGGTTGGCCTGGGCCCGCGAGGGTCGATGATCAATCGCCCTTGGGGGCCGCTGCACGACGAACGTCTTGATCCACGGGCCGCAGTGCGGTTCCGTCCTTTCCACTGCGCCTGACCGCGCCCGCCTGCCAGCCGATGAGCCCGCACTCCCCTTCCAGCGCACGCGCAGACGACCCCGTGGCCGAACAGGCCCGGGACTGGATCGTGTTCCTGGCGTCCGGCGAGCACAGCGATGCGCGCATGCAGGCGTTCGAGCAGTGGCTGGCGCAGCCTGGGCATCGTCGTGCCTTCGAGCACGAACGGCGCCTGTGGCGCAGCCTCGGCGCGTCGCCGGTGGCAGTGGCCACAGCCGCAACGCTTCCAGCGGCGCGTGGGCGTGTGCGTTCCCGCCGCCGCCTGCACTGGGCCGCCGCCGCAGCCGTTCTGGCGCTGCTGGTAACCGCCCCCGACGCCTGGCTGCGCCTGCAGGCCGACCATCGCAGCAACCACCAGGTGCAGGCGGTGCAGCTGCCTGACGGCAGCCGTGCAGTGCTCGATGCCGACAGCGCCATTGCCGTGCACTTCGATGCACGCGCCCGCCGTATCGAGCTGCTGCAGGGGCGCGCCTGGTTCGAGGTGACCCCGGATGCGCAGCGCCGCTTCAGCGTGACCGCCGGCAATGGCGTGGTCGAAGACATCTCCACCGCGTTCACCGTCGCCCGCCATGACAGCACGGTGGAAACCGAAGTGGGGCAGGGACGGGTGCGGGTGGCCAACCCGATCGATGGCGGCTGGACCTACCTGCAGGTGGGGCAGCGCGCGATGTACGGCGCACACAGCGGCGTGACCCGCCTGGCGGACGTGGCTGCCGACCGCGTCGGGGCCTGGCGCCAGGGCGAGCTGCTGCTGGATGACGCCACGGTGGCCGATGCCGTGCAGGAGGTGGGCCGCTATCGCCGTGGCCCGACCTTCGTGCGCGGTGACCTGTCGCGCCTGCCGGCAGTCAGCGCGGCCCTGCGCATCGACCAGCCGGAACAGGCGCTGGACACGCTGGCCGCGACTGCGGGCCTGCAGGTCACCCGCCTGCCCTTGGGCGTAGCCATCGTCCACCGGTAGATCCACGCCATGCGTGGATGAATCGATCGGCAACCCTGCAGCCACGCATGGCGTGGCTCTACTGGATCACGCACCGGTAGATCCACGCCATGCGTGGATGAATCGGCCTTGGGGTTCCCCGCGCCCCATTCGTCCTACCCAGCGAACGTACCCGCCGCCGCCACGTACGTCGTTGTGTCCGCGCCCCGCGCGGATGACGCCGCGCCCGCGGCTCCGTTCCCCTCACAGGTTTCCCATGTCCGACTTCCGTCGTCCGGGCCGCGCACCGCGCCCGTCCCGTCTGTGCATCGCCCTGCTCGCCGCTGGCCTGGCCGGCGCCGCGCCGACCGTGCTGGCCCAGTCCAGCACCACCGCGCCCGCCGCGCTGCTGCGCTTCGACATTCCTGCCCAGCCGCTGGATGGCGCGCTGCGCGCCTACATGCGCCAGTCCGGCGTGCAGGTGGCCTATCCGGCCACGCTCGGCAACGGCGTCACCTCGCAGGCGGTCAGCGGCACGCTGTTTGCCAGTGATGCGCTGTCGCGCCTGCTGCAGGGCAGCGGCCTGGTCGCGCGCCGGGTCGGCAGCGACGCGGTGACGCTGGAAGCGGCGCCGGCACAGGCCGGCAGCGGCGTCATCGTCACCGACACGCTGAGCGTGTCCGGCGAGCACATCGACGGCGGTGCGGTCAGCGACGAAGCGCGCCTGCTCGACAGCTACCGCAGCGTCGGTTCCACCACCACGATCAACCGTACCCAGCTGGAACGCTTCCGCGGCACGTCCAACGGCGACATCGTCAAGGGCGTGGCCGGCGTCACTGCGGGCGATCCGCGCGTGGGCAACGGCTTCGACGTCAACATCCGCGGCATCCAGGGGCAGAGCCGCGTGCCGGTCATCATCGACGGCGGCCAGTCCAGCATGGACACCTACCGTGGCTACGCCGGCCAGTCGCAGCGCACCTACCTGGACCCTGACCTGATCTCGCGGCTGACCATCACCAAGGGCCCGAGCCTGCAGGCCAACGCCTCCGGCGGCATCGGTGGCGTGGTGGAAATGGAAACGCTGAACGTCGATGACGTCCTGCGCGAAGGCCGCGATGTCGGCGTACGCGTGCGTGGCGGCCTGGCCAACAACAGCGCCAACAACCTGCCGGGCTACGACGCCTCACCGCGCACCGACCGGGGCGCCAGCGGCAGCCAGTTCTTCAACGTCGCTGCCGCCGGCCATTGGGATCGCTTCGACCTGGTCGCCGCCTATGCGTACCGCGACAACGGCAACTACTTCGCGGGCAAGCACGGCTACGACGATTTTCCGCAGACGCGGCGCACGCTGGCGCCGCTGAACCCGCCGCGCACGGAAGTGTTCAACACGTCCTCGCGGTCGAAGTCGGCGCTGCTCAAGGGCACCTGGCGCATCGATGATGTGCAGACCCTGGAGCTGGGCTACCGCCGCTATGAAGGCACGGCGGGCGAGATCATGGCCTCGCAGATCATCCGCGTGGACCGCGACCGCGTGCCGCAGTGGGACCCGGGCCACGTCGACATGGACAGCTACAGCGCGCGCTACCGCTTCAACCCGGACAGCAACAAGGTCGACCTGCGCATCAACGCCTGGTACACCGATACCGACAGCGTGATGTACAACAACCTGACCGGCATCACCCCGTGGTACTACGACCGCCGCACCGAGTGGTACGACGCACCGAGCTTCAGCGGCAACCCCGGCTACAAGGACGCCTACCGCAATCCGCTGCGGCAGAAGCGCTTCGGCCTGGACGCCAGCAACACCTCGATCTTCGAGACCGGCGCCGGCCGCTTCACCCTCGACTATGGCCTGGCCTACAGCGACGAGGACATCGCGCCGGGCAGCTCCGGCCCGATCATGCACGACGACCTGGTCAACAACCGCTTCCTGCGCAATGCCGAGCGCAAGGAATACAGTGCGGTGGCCTCGCTGAAGTGGGCGCCGGACGAGCATTGGGAAGTGCAGGCCGGTGGCCGCTGGAACCGCGTGGACGTGCACGACCGCAACCGCCTGGCCACCCCGGACAAGTACGAGGTGCAGGGCCAGTACCGCTACACCGAACTGCTCAACGGCGACCCGAGCCTGCCGTCGTGGCGGGCCAAGCGCATCGCCCTGCTGAACTGGTACCCCGATGCCAACGGCAACTTCACCCAGGACTCGCTGCTGGCCTCGCCCTATGAGCGCGGTACCGTGGCCGACATCGGCGGCTGGAACTTCTACGACGCCGATGATGCCGAAGACCTGGAAGTGCCTGTCAGCTGGACCTGGTCCACGCCGATCCGCCGCCGCGACAGTGCCTTCTCGCCGACCGCCAGCGTCGCCTTCCGCTTCAGCGAAGACAGCATGGTCTACCTGAAGTACGCCGAAGGCACCAAGCTGCCGAGCCTGTTCGAGACCACCCTGGGGCTGTTCACCGCCGCCAGGCCGGTGGCCGAACTCAAGCCCGAACGTGCGCGCAGCTGGGAACTGGGCGCCAGCACCATCCGCCACGACCTGTTCACCGCCGGCGACCGCCTGGCGCTGAAGCTGGCCTACTTCGACACCCGCATCGACGACCTGATCACCCGCGACTACCGCACGCTGTCGGCTGGCCTGATCCGCAACGTCGACCAGTTCAAGGTGTCGGGCCTGGAGTTCCAGTCCAGCTATGACAGCGGCAAGCTGTTCGCCGACCTGTCGGCACACTACTACTTCAAGGCCAAGACCTGCGCACCGGACATCGCCGCCGAGCGTCGCGCCTATGGCGTGCAGCGCAGGATCGAGGAACTGGCCAACACGCCCGACTGCGTCGATGGTGGTTTCGAGGGTTCGTACTCCAACACGCAGAACCCGCCGCGCTACATGGTCAACCTGACCGTCGGTTCGCGCCTGTTCGACGAGCGGCTGACCTTCGGTACCCGCGTGGTCCACAACGCCGGCCCGATCAGCAAGCTGGACAAGGAATGGAACGTCGGCCTGTCGGCGATCCAGCAGCTGTACCGGCCGACCACCCTGGTGGACGTGTTCGCCAGCTGGAGCTTCAACGACCAGCTGTCGGTGGAAGCCAACGTCGACAACCTGACCGACCGCTACTACCTGGACCCGCTGGCCCTGGGCGTGATGCCGGCCCCGGGCCGCACCGCGCGCCTGGCGTTGACCTGGAAGTACTGACCGGCCATCCACGCATGGCGTGGATCTACTGAAAAAACCGGTAGCGCGGATCAGGCAGAAAGACGGTAGCGCCGGGCCATGCCCGGCGGATCAGGCAGAAAGACGGTAGCGCCGGGCCATGCCCGGCGGATCACGCAGATGAAACGGTAGCGCCGGGCCATGCCCGGCGTTCCCCTTGGCGCGCTTACAACCCGCGCGCGGCCTTCACCGCGTCTTCGTGCAGCGCTTCATTCAGTTCGTCCACCACGGTGCTCCAGGCTGCATCGGCCTGCAGCGATTCGGCCAGGAACTGGCGCTGCGCATCGCTCCAGTACGCGGCATCGGCCACTTCCACGCCGTTGGCCAGCTGGTGGCCGGCGATGAACCCGGCAATGGCCTCGGCGCTGGCGTCCAGGCCCAGCTGCAGGAACAGGTTGGTCATGCTCGGTTCGGTGGTGATCATCGGATGCTGCCTGGAGGGGAAAGGTAAGCTGCATTATCGACGCATGCCGCCTTGGGGGAACCCCCTCGTGGCACGTCTCATGATCGACGCTTCCCCCTGGCACCCCCGATGACCGCGACAACTTCCCCCGACGACAGCCGCAGCGTGCGCCTGAAGGCCGCCACCCGTGACAGCCATGGCGCGCTCGACAAGCGCATCATGGCCGGTGACATCTTCGCCGACCGTGCCAACTTCGCCCGCTTCCTGCGCGTGCAGTACCGTTTCCACCGCAGCATCGACGCGCTCTACGCCAGCCCCGCACTGGACGCACTGCTGCCGGCCCTCCACGAACGCCGCCGCCTGCAGCAGGTGCGCAACGACCTGCAGGATCTCGAGCAGACCCTGCCGGGCCAGGACATCGCGCCGTTGGCTGCGGACCTGCCGCTGCCGGCCGCGCTGGGCTGGCTGTACGTGGCCGAAGGCTCCAACCTGGGCGGCACGGTGCTGTACAAGATGGCCGCCGCGCTGGGCCTGGACCGTGATTTCGGTGCCCGCCACCTGGCGGCACACCCCGATGGCGCCGCCCGCCACTGGCGCGAGTTCACGGCGGCGCTGGACGCGGTGCCGCTGTCGGCCGAGCAGGAACAGCAGGTGATCGATGCCGCCGACGCTGCCTTCCGCAGCGTGCATGGCCATGTCGAAGTGGAATTCGGCGCATGAGCGGCCATCGCTGATGCGCTGGCTCTGGTTCGCGCTGGGCTGGCTGATGGTGGGCCTGGGCGTGATCGGTGCGTTGTTGCCGGTGATGCCCACCACCATCTTCCTGATCCTGGCGGTGGGCTGCTTCGCCCGCAGTTCGCCGAAGTTCGAGCAGCGCCTGCTGGCCCATCCGCGCTATGGCCCCTCGCTGCGCCTGTGGCGCGAGCAGGGGGCGGTGTCGCGCAAGGGCAAGGCGTTCGCCAGCGCCGGCATGGCGGTGGGCTTCGCGCTGTTCTGCTGGGGCGCGCATCCCTCCTGGCGGCTGCTGCTGGGCGTGGGCCTGTTCTTTGCGGCCAGCGCCGGCTACGTCCTGAGTCGGCCAGCGCCCCGGCTCGACCCCACCCCGCTGGTGGAAGTGGACGATGCCGAACCCCGCGCGGCCCGCCGCCGCGCGTCTACTCATGATTCTGATGGAACCCCCGACGATGCTGCCTGCTGACCTGGCGCCCCTGGCCACTTCCGCCCTGACCCCGTGGGGCATGTACCTGGCCGCCGACGTGGTGGTCAAAGCCGTGATGATCTTGCTTGCCGTCGCTTCGCTGGCCACCTGGACCGTGCTGCTGGCCAAGGGCTGGGAGCTGTCGCGGCAGGCGCGCGCGCTGCGTGCGGCCCGCGCGCGGCTGCTGGAGGCGCCAAGCCTGCCGGCCGGCGATGTGGATGCTGCGCTGGCCGAAGGCACTGCGGCGGCGATGCTGGAGGCGGCACGCAGCGAACTGCGCCTGTCGCAGGACCTGGCGTGCCGCGACGGCATCAAGGAACGCGTCGCCTCGCGCCTGGACCGGCTGGAACTGGACACCGCACGCGTGCAGCGGCGCGGCATCGGCGTACTCGCCAGCATCGGTGCGGTGGCGCCGTTCGTGGGTCTGTTCGGCACCGTGTGGGGCATCATGAACAGCTTCATCGGCATCGCACACAGCAACACCACCAACCTGGCCGTGGTTGCACCGGGCATCGCCGAGGCGTTGCTGGCTACCGCGCTGGGCCTGGTCGCTGCAATTCCTGCCGTGCTGGTCTACAACCACTTCAGCCGCGTGCTGGCTGGCCTGCGTGGCCTGCTGGGTGATCTGTCGGCGGCGGTGCAGCAGCTGGTCTCGCGCGATCTGGACCGTGCCGCTGCGCGTGCTCCTGCCAGTGCACTGCGTGCGGTGCACTGAATGGCGATCAGGACCGCATCCGACCGCGACGACACGCCCGAAGAAGCGCACGAGATCAATGTCACGCCCTTCATCGACGTGATGCTGGTGCTGCTGATCATCTTCATGGTGGCCGCGCCACTGGCCACCGTGTCGGTACCGGTGCAGCTGCCGGCCAGCAGCGCGCAGGCCACGCCCAGCGAACAGGCCCCGGTGTACGTGACCGTGCAGGCCGACCTGTCACTGCGCGTGGGCGAAATGCCGGTCGCGCGCGACGGGCTGTCCGCTGCGCTGCAGGCGGCCACGCATGGCGATGCGGAGCAGCGCATCTACCTGCGCGCCGACCAGCGCGTGCCTTATGGCGAGTTGATGGCCACCCTCGATGCACTGCGTGCGGCGGGTTACCTGAAGGTGGCCCTGGTCGGCCTGGAGCAGGGCGCACGATGAGCACGCTGCGGCGCTGGGCGACCAGCCTGGCGATCGTGCTGCTGGCACACGCGGTGCTGGCCAGCGCCGTGTGGTGGTGGCATGCGCGCGCTGCACCGGCGCCCACGGCAGCGCCACCGGCCGCGCTGATGCTGGAGCTGGCACCGACCGTGCAGGCGCCACCGGCACCGCCACGCGCGCTGCCGACCGGGCCGCTGCAGCAGGAACAGCAGCGCCGCGAAACCACGCCGCAACCGCCGCCCGTGCCCAAGGCGCCGCCGCAGCCGCAGGGGGATCTGCCGCCGAAACCGCAGGTGCCGGCCAGCACGGCGCAGGACAGCGCGGACGCCAATGTCGAGCGCAGCACCGCACCGCCTGATGTTCCCGCCGACGTTGCCACGCGATACGCCGCGCAGCAGACCACCGCTGGCGAGCGCAGCCGCGCCAATGCCACCTGGCAGGGCCTGTTGCTGGGACACCTGCAGCAGCACCGGCGCTACCCGCGCCAGTCCGAGCGCCTGCGCCAGCAGGGCGTGGTGTATGTGCGGTTTGCCGTGTACCGCGACGGGCGCGTGTCCGCCGCGCGCATCGAGCGCGGCAGTGGCTTCGCGTTGCTGGACCAGGAAACCCTGGAAACCGTGCAGCGCGCCAGCCCGGTTCCGGTGCCGCCGGCCGAAGTGGCCGGCGACCCGGTGGAAGTGATGGTGCCCGTGGCGTTCCATCTGCGCGGCCGCTGACCGGTCCTGTAGAGCCGAGCCCATGCTCGGCTGCATCAGCGGAGATCTATCATCGCCCCGACCGTCAACGGATGACCGGAGTCTGCAATGACAACACGGACGCTGCGGGTACCTGCCTGGTGCAGCGTGGTCTTCGCTGCCTGCGTGGCGTTTGTTTCGCTGGCACCGTTCACGCCCGCCGTCATCTTTACCTGGCCGCTGCTGGTGTTTGCTGCGTTCTGCATCTGGCGCGGCGGGCGCCTGCCCGGCCTGCTCTGTGCGTGGCTCGCGTCGCTGGCCTTCATCTCCAGCCCGCACAGCACCTATGACGGGTGGGACAAGCCCATCTACGTGTGCTGGGGAATCGCCGTGGTGGTGATTGTTCTCCTGCGTCAGCGACCAGGAAGGCAGACGCGGTGAACTCTGACGCCTGCGTGCGGGGTTCCTCTGTACCAGGCGTTTGTTTCGACCATCAAACTGGAGCTCCACTAAACACTGGAGAGTTCCCATGCGGGCAGTCACCATGTTGTTGGTTGCAGGAAGTTCTGTTCTTTCTGTGCCTTCGCAGGCGGCTTCGGGTAATCCGCCATATGTCGATCTGGGAAGCTATTCGCAGGACACATCCGATTTCCCCAGGGTCGCGAGAGCGCTAGTAGGACACTTCAACAAAAACTGTGCGAAAAGCACCTGCCTCAGCCCAGTAGGCGAGTATCGTCCGGTTGATTTCAAATGTTCCGTCGATGAGCGCACAGGTGAGATCGCCGTATGTCACTGGGCATTTGTCGCCATGAAGCTCGAAATGACTCCGGCGACAGGGGCAGTGCACGGAGCTGCAACGACCTACGGCTGTGCTCTACCAAGCACCTCTCGGGTGGACGCCGTCCAATTCGCCGTCGCGTTACGAAGTCGGGACCCGCTGCACGCCCCACTTCCTGGGTTCAACAAGTCGCTGTGGAGTCTGAGCGGGGACTGCGTACCTGGGGGCCTGACATGAATCGACCATTGTTGGCTCTTGCAATCCTCGGGTTCTCCCTGCCTGCGATTGCCTCGGTACAGCCGGCCTATGTGGATGCGCGCAACTATCCTGCTCCTGGCATGGGAGTTTCGGCATTCGATCGCCTTGAAGAGAAATGGCGGGAGGGGTTCGATATCGCCTGCGGCGATGCAATCTGTACCGGCCTCTATGATTTCCAGATTCCCTTTGAGATCACCTGTGCCGTGCGGTCCGCCGACGGAGTCGTGAAAAGCTGTCATTGGGCCATTGCGGGAGCCGTCGAGAGAACTGATTCAAGAGACGGAAAATTCGAGTACCAGATCCGAACAGTTGTCTGTGAGGTTCCCTTGGCCGCCAACACTCCTTTGCGGGTGCTGCTCGCCACGGCACACGATGAAGATCCATTCTACGACCCGCTTCCAGGTGGGAATTTAAGTGCTTACTGGCATATCGCCGACTGCGTCGGCCCGGTACTGTCGCCAGGCGTGTAAATGTTGGCAAATATCACGTTCAGCACGCGCGCGGCTCCAAAGCTGACGGCCATTGACATGGCCGTCAGCCGCTCGGGCGTTACAGCAGCGGCACCAGCAGCAGCGCCACGATGTTGATGATCTTGATCAGCGGATTGATGGCCGGGCCGGCGGTGTCCTTGTACGGGTCACCGACGGTGTCGCCGGTGACCGCAGCCTTGTGCGCCTCGCTGCCCTTGCCGCCGAAGTGGCCATCCTCGATGTACTTCTTGGCGTTGTCCCAGGCACCGCCGCCGGTGGTCATCGAAATGGCCACGAACAGGCCGGTGACGATCGTGCCGATCAGCAGGCCGCCCAGCGCGCGCGGCCCCAGCAGCAGGCCCACCACCACCGGCACGGCGACCGGCAGCAGCGAAGGCACGATCATTTCGCGGATGGCCGAGCGGGTCAGCATGTCCACGGCCCTGTCGTACTGCGGCTTGGCGGTGCCCTGCATGATGCCGGGAATTTCGCGGAACTGGCGGCGCACTTCCTCCACCACCGCACCGGCCGCGCGTCCGACGGCTTCCATCGCCATCGCACCGAACAGGTAGGGAATCAGGCCGCCGATCAGCAGGCCGATGATCACCGTGTGGTCGCTGAGGTCGAAGCGGAATTCCTGGCCGGGGTTGGCGGCCTGCAGGTTGTGGGTGTAATCGGCAAACAGCACCAGCGAGGCCAGCGCCGCCGAACCGATCGCATAGCCCTTGGTCACCGCCTTGGTGGTGTTGCCCACCGCATCGAGCGGGTCGGTGATGTCGCGGATGTCCGAGGGCAGCTCAGCCATCTCGGCGATGCCGCCGGCGTTGTCGGTGATCGGTCCGTAGGCATCCAGCGCCACGATCATGCCGGCCATCGACAGCATCGCGGTGGCGGCGATGGCGATGCCGTACAGGCCGGCCAGCGCATACGCACCCCAGATCGCCGCACACACGGCGACCACGGGCAGGGCGGTGGACTTCATCGAGATGCCGAGGCCGGCGATGATGTTGGTGCCGTGGCCGGTGGTCGAGGCCTGCGCCACGTGCTGCACCGGCTTGTACTGCGTGCCGGTGTAGTACTCGGTGATCCACACGATCAGGCCGGTCAGCGCCAGGCCGATCAGTGCGCAGCCATACAGCGCCATCGGGCCATGCACGTTGTCGTTCATCAGCCCGGTGGTGATCGGGTAGAACGCGATGGCAGCCAGCACGCCGGAGACGATCACGCCCTTGTACAGCGCGCCCATGATCGAGCCGCCCGGCTTCACCTTGACGAACAGTGCGCCGATGATCGAAGCGATGATCGACACCCCGCCCAGCACCAGCGGGTAAAGCACCGCATTGGCACCGGCTTCGCTCAGCATCAGGCTGCCCAGCAGCATCGTGGCGATGACGGTGACCGCGTAGGTCTCGAACAGGTCGGCAGCCATGCCGGCGCAGTCGCCGACATTGTCACCGACGTTGTCGGCGATCACCGCCGGGTTGCGCGGGTCGTCCTCGGGAATGCCGGCTTCCACCTTGCCCACCAGGTCAGCGCCGACGTCAGCGCCCTTGGTGAAGATGCCGCCACCCAGGCGCGCGAAGATCGAGATGAGCGAAGAACCGAAGGCCAGGCCGACCAGCGCGTGCAGCGCCTGTTCCATCGGCAGCCCCATGCGCAGCAGCAGTGCGTAATAGCCGGCCACGCCCAACAGGCCCAGGCCGACCACCAGCATGCCGGTGATGGCACCGCCGCGGAAGGCCACGTCCATCGCCGCGCTGATGCCGTTGCGCGCGGCCTCGGCGGTGCGCACGTTGGCGCGGACCGAGACATTCATGCCGATGTAGCCGGCCGCGCCGGACAGGACCGCACCGACCGCGAAACCAATGGCGGTGTACCAGCTGAGGAACACGCCGACCAGCACGAACAGCACCACGCCGGCTACGCCGATGGTCAGGTACTGGCGGTTGAGGTAGGCACGTGCGCCTTCCTGGATCGCGGTGGCGATCGCGATCATGCGTTCATTGCCGGTGGGTTGGCGCAGGATCCAGCGCGCCGAGATGATCCCGTAGAGGATCGCGAGAATGGCGCAGCCCAGCGCCAGTGACAGCCCATGACGTTCCAGCATCAGACCCCTCCGCAGAATGGATGGTGAGCATCCAGTGGCGATGAACGGCACCACGAGGGGGACGACGGGTTGCAGCCTGGAACCAACCCGTGCCGACCGGAACGGTCGTCCGACGTATGGCGGTGTTCAGCATTCCCTGGTGCCCGCAGTATGCGTCGCTCCGCGCCCGGATGGTAGCGCCGGGCCGCGCCGCGCCGCATGATCCGTGGGCGCCCTCCAGATGAACGCATCGCCATGCGCGCGGAACCCGCCGCCGGTCCATGGGCATGCTTTGAGAGCCACAGACCCTTTGCACCCCGTTAAGCCACGCTCTGCAAGCCTGCGCACAGTCCTGACGGAGATTCCCCATGCGCCTGTCCCTGCTGATGCTTGCCGCCCTGGTGCCGGCCATGCCCGCGCTGGCTGCGGAAACGCCTGAACTGCAGCGGGCGGTGGGCGCCCCGCAGGCGGTCGGCGCCGTGCACACCCTGCGGCAGATTCCCGAGGCCTGCGCCCGGCTGGAGGGCGTGTTCACCGGCCAGGCCGCCGAGCCGTACCGCTTCTCCGCCGTGCGCACCAGCGAACAGTGCCAGCCGCGCGCCCGCTTCGTTGATTACGCCAAGGCACAGCCCAGTGCCGACAAGGGCTGGAAGCTCAACGACGTGATCCGCGTGCCGAATGCCGCCTGCCCGGCACAGCAGGCAGTGGTGCGGGTGTGGCGCCTGCCGGTCAACAACACCCAGGCGCTGGATGGCCAGGGGCAGTCGCGCATCTACCTGGAAGAGGCAAAGAAGCAGGCCGCCGCAGGCAAGATCCCGCAGGTGACGATGTTCGCCGCGCAGCTGCAGGTGGAAGGCAAGGCCTGCAATTGATACAGGTGGGTGCCGGCCATCGGTGAATTGTCGGTGGGTGCCGACCGTTGGTGAATTAACGGTGGGTGCCGACCGTTGGTCGGCACCGATGCCTCATCCACGCATGGCGTGGATCTACTCCCCAGCCAGCTTCGCCCCGCGCGCAACCAGCAGCTCGCGCAGTGCCGTGCGGTGGCAGTGCGCCTCGTCTTCGCAGTAGCACCCCACGGCGATGTCGCTGTGCTGCGACAGCGCCGCCAGCAGATCCAGTGCATGCGCCGCATCGGGCGCCTTCATTTCGGCCTTGTAGTGGCGGAAGAAGGCATTCCAGTCCGCCGCGGTGGTCGCCCCGTGGGCCTGTTTCACCAGCTCCGGGCTGGGGGCCAGGGTCGGAAACCAGACGTCATACCAGTCCTGCCGGGCGAATTCGCTGCGCGCCACGCCACGCGGCGGCCGCCGCACCGTGCCGATGCGCAGGCCCTCACCGGGCGTGCGCGGGCTGCCAAGACGGACCACATGCAGGGCCATGCTGTTTCTCCTTGCGCGGGACCGCATCTTCGCGCGCGTGACGTGCCGCAGGCGTGAACCGGGCCGCAAACAGAAGGCCCGGGCACTTGCGCACCCGGGCCTTCGGTCATGCCATGCCGGCGGCGGTCAGTTGCCGCGGCAGTCCTTCAGCCACAGCACGCGGCCGATCTGGTCGTAGTTGTCGACCACGCCGGTCAGCGTCACCTTCTCGCGCGGGCGCAGGGACAGCGCATAAGCGGTCTGGTTGGCAGCGAACGAGCAGGAGATGGCCACGCGCTCGAAATCGATGCTGCCATCGCTGGGCAGGTCGAAGGTGGTGTTGTAGGTGCCACCGCTCTTCAGCACCGAGGCGATGCGGCCGGTGATGACGTAGGTCTTGCCCTTGTAGCGCGGCTCGATCGCAGCGGGGTTGTCCTTGTTCTGGTTGCGCAGCTGGAAGCCGAAGCGGTCAGCGGCAATGGTCACTGCCGATGCCTGCGGCGTGGCCTTGGCAGCCTGGTCACCGGCCTTGCCCGGCTTGACCTGGTTGAGCAGCTTGCACATCTCGGTACGGACGCCGTCAGCCGAGGCGATGGCCCCCTTGTTGACCTTCACCACCATGGCAACGGTGCCCTGGCCGCCTTCGGAGGTGGCGCTGATGATCATCGGGATCGGCTTGTGCGCCATGCTCTCCGGTTCTTCGATCAGCATCGAACCGCCTTCGATGTCCTCGCTCAGCACGTCCATGTTGGCGTTCTTGGCGATGACCCGCATCTGGCCGATGGCGCTGGCCACGCTCAGGTCCGGGTGGCTGACCGACGAAGTGAAGGTGGTGCCGGTGAAGGGGTTGCCCTTCTTCTGGAAGTTGGCTTCGCAGGTCGCGGCGAACGCGGGCGCGGCAGCCGTGCACAGCAGCACGGCGAGGAAGGTCTGGCGCTTCATGGATACAGTCCTTGTGGTGTGGCACTACGCGCCCGCAGGAGCGGGCGACAGACGGGTTGGCACGCATCGGCCCCTTGCCCCGGGCCGGGCCCCGATTGTGGGCTGCTTCTCAGATCGCCGCAATCCAACCAGCAAGGGCCCTTTCCGCTGGAAAGAGTCCTTGGCTGCAAGTTGTGACGTGGATCAACCTTCGAAGGCGGCCAGCTTCTGCTTCACCGCCACGTTTTTGAGGGTGACGTACTTCGGCAGGCCGTCGGTGCCGTAGGGCAGGGGGGCTTCGCCCTTGATCAGCGGCGACAGATAGGCGCGCGCCTTGGCGGTGATGCCGAAACCATCGCGGCGGATGAAGCTGGCGGGCATCTTCTTCTCGTGGTTGGCGATCTTCGCCAGTGGCGCGGCCTCGATCTTCCAGCGGTAGGGCGCATCGCTGCTGCGCACGATCACCGGCATCACCCCGTTCTGGCCCTTCAGTGCCAGCTGCACGGCCGCCTTGCCCACCGCCTGCGCCTGTTCCCAGTCGGTCTTGCTGGCCAGGTGCCGGGCCGAGCGCTGCAGGTAATCGGGCAGGGCCCAGTGCACCTTCAGGCCCAGCTGGTCCTTGACCCGGCCCGCCAGGTGCGCGGCGACGCCGCCCAGCTGCGAGTGGCCGAAGGAGTCCTTGCTGCCGCCGGCATCGGCGACGAAGCGGCCGTCGGCGGTGGCGATGCCTTCGGAGGCCACCACCACGCAGTAGCCGACGCGCTCGACCACGGCCTTGACCTTGGCCAGGAAGGTGGCCTCGTCATAGGCGCGCTCGGGCAGCAGGATGATGTGCGGGGCCTCGTCCTCGCCGTTGCCGGCCAGGCCCGCGGCGGCGGCCAGCCAGCCGGCATGGCGGCCCATCGCTTCATAGATGAAGACGCGGGTGGAGGTCTCGGCCATCGCCGCCACGTCCAGCGCGGCCTCGCGCACGGAAACCGCGGTGTACTTGGCCGCCGAGCCGAAGCCCGGGCAGGTGTCGGTCACGGCCAGGTCGTTGTCGATGGTCTTGGGCACGCCGATGCAGGTCAGGTCGTAGCCGGAGGCCTTGGCCAGCAGCGAGACCTTCAGCGCGGTGTCGGCCGAGTCGTTGCCGCCGTTGTAGAGGAACCAGCGCACGTCGTGGGCGCGCAGCACCTCCAGCAGGCGGTCGTAACGGGCCCGGTCGGCCTCCAGCGATTTCAGCTTGACCCGGCACGACCCGAAGGCGCCGCCCGGGGTGTGGGCCAGGGCGCGGATGGCGGCGGCACTCTCCTTGCTGGTGTCGATCAGCTCCTCGCGCAGGGCGCCGAGGATGCCGTTGCGGGCGGCCAGGACCTTGATGCCCTTGGCCCGGGCCTGCTCGATGACCGCCGCTGCGGTGGCGTTGATGACCGCCGTGACGCCGCCGGACTGGGCGTAGAGGAGGGTACCGTTGCGCATGCTTCTACCTGCTCGGTGAGGGGGACATTGCAGTGACATTACCCGTATGCGCTAAAGTGGCGCTATTGCGGTGCAGCGATACCGGTCCGTCCGGGGCGCGAACTTTCTTTGTTTTCAACACGTTGGAGTCAGGTCAATGCGATTGGTTCTGTTGGGACCGCCCGGTTCGGGCAAGGGGACGCAGGCGACGCGCCTGAAGGAAAAGCTGGGCATCGCCCATATTTCGACCGGTGACATGCTGCGCGCGGAAATCGCCGCGGGCTCGGAGCTGGGCAAGCAGGCCAAGGCGGTGATGGATGCCGGCAACCTGGTGTCCGATGACATCCTGCTGGGCATGCTGGAGTCGCGCCTGACCCAGGCCGATGTCGCCAAGGGCTTCATCCTGGACGGCTACCCGCGCAATGTGGCCCAGGCCAATGCGATGGACGGCCTGCTGGCCAAGATCGGCCAGCCGCTGGACGCCGTGGTGCAGCTGGACGTGGCCACCGAGCTGCTGGTCGAGCGCATCGCCGGCCGCGCCCAGGAACAGGGCCGCGCCGACGACAACCCGGAAGCGGTGCGCCAGCGCCTGCAGGTCTACAACGACCAGACCGCCCCGGTGGTCGACTTCTACGCCGGCCGTGGCACCCTGGCCCGCGTCGATGGCGTCGGTGACCTGGACGAGATCGAAGCCCGCATCCTGGCGGCGATCAAGGGCTGATGGCGGTCGGCCGGCCCGGTGCCGGCCACCGTGCGGCCACGACGAAACAGGCCTGGTCCTCGCGGACCAGGCCTGTTTCGTTTCATAGGTGCCAGCGATGAGCTTGCTCAGGGCTCCGCAGCATGAGCTCCCTTGGGGATGGCCTCTTGGGGAGTAGGACCGGTTCGGGTACTACGGCTGGCTTCCTGAATTGTGTACGGGTTCACATACCTGCGCTATCGGGAATTCCCTGACAGACGATTGGAGTTTTCTCACAACCGGTGTAGGAGTTGTCTGACCCCATTGCAGACAATGGCCCTATACAGCCGTGATCGGTCACAATCCCCGGTCATGAGCAGCGTACATATCCTTGCAATCGCCGGCACCTTCATGGGTGGCGTGGCCGCCCTGGCACGGGAACTGGGCCACACGGTCAGCGGCAGCGACCAGGCCATCTATCCGCCGATGTCCACCCAGCTGGAGCAGCTGGGCATCGCCCTGGACCAGGGCTACCGCGCCGACAGCGTGCCGCCGGGCACCGCCGAGGTGGTGATCGGCAACGCCCTGTCGCGCGGCAACCCGGCCGTGGAAGCCGTGCTCGATGCCGGCCAGCGCTACATCTCCGGCGCCCAGTGGCTGTCCGAGCAGGTGCTGCCGGGCCGCGACACGCTTGCCGTGGCCGGCACCCACGGCAAGACCACCACCACCACCATCCTCACCTGGCTGCTGGAAAGCGCCGGGCGCTCGCCGGGCTTCCTGATCGGCGGCGTGGCCGAGGATTTCGGCGTCTCCGCCCGCCTGGGCCAGGGCCGCGAGTTCGTGGTCGAGGCCGATGAGTACGACACCGCCTTCTTCGACAAGCGCAGCAAGTTCGTGCACTACCGGCCGCTGGTGGCCATCCTCAACAACCTTGAATACGACCACGCCGACATCTTCCCGGACGTGGAGGCCATCGAGCGCCAGTTCCACCACCTGGTGCGCACGGTGCCCGCGCGTGGCCGCCTGATCGTCAATGGCGAGGACGCTCACCTGGCCAAGGTGCTGCAGATGGGCTGCTGGACCCCGGTCGAGCGCTTCGGTTTCGACCCGGCGCTGGAATGGCATGCCGAGCTGCTGGCCGCCGATGGCAGCGCGTTCCGCGTGCATCACCGTGGGCAAGCGCTGGGCGATGTGCACTGGTCACTGCTGGGCCGCCACAACGTGCTCAACGGCCTGGCCGCACTGGCCGCGGCACATGCGGTGGGCGTGGCCCCCGCCGAGGTGATCCCGGCGCTGGCGCGCTTCCGCAGCGTCAAGCGCCGCATGGAAGTGATCGGCAGCCACGACGGCATCACCGTCTACGATGATTTCGCCCACCACCCCACGGCGATCGCGACCACGCTCGAAGGCCTGCGTGCCAAGGTCGGCGACGCGCGCATCGTGGTGGCGATGGAGCCGCGCAGCAATTCGATGCGGCTGGGTGCGCACGCGCAGGCGCTGGCGCCGTCGCTGGCACTGGCCGACGAAGTGGTGTTCCTGCACCGGCCGGAACTGGCTTGGGATGCCGCAGCGGTGATCGCCGCCGTGCGTGGCCAGGCCCATGCCGTGCCGGACACCGACGCGCTGCTGGCGCAGCTGCAGTCCAGCGCGCGCAGCGGTGACCACGTGGTGTTCATGTCCAACGGTGGCTTCGACGGCGCTCCGCGCCGCTTCCTCGCCGCCCTGCAGGCCCGATGAGTACCGACGTTTCGCTGCCGCTGTTCCCGCTGCACACCACGCTGGTGCCCGGCGCGGCGGTTGGCCTGCGCGTGTTCGAGCGCCGCTACCTGGACCTGGTGCGCGACACCGGCCGCAGCGGCGAGGGCTTCGGTGTCTGCCTGATCCTGGAAGGGCAGGAAGTGGGGGAGCCGGCCACCCCGGCCGCCTACGGCGTGCAGGTGCGCATCGAGGATTTCGATGTCGGTGCCGATGGCGTGCTGCAGCTGCGCCTGCGCGGCACCCGGCGCTTCCATGTCGAGCGTACCCGCGTGCGCGACAACGGCCTGGTCGTGGCCGATGTGCGCTGGTGTGAAGAAGACCCCGATGACGAACTGAAGCCACAGCACGCGCTGCTGGCCACGGTGCTGGGGCACATCATCGAACAGGCCGGCGAGGCGTATGCGCCGGCGAACCCGGCGTTGCTGGACCAGGCCAGCTGGGTCGGCTGGCGGCTGGCCGAACTGCTGCCGCTGGGCGAGCAGCAGCGCCTGCAGATGCTGCAGATGGACGACCCGCACCAGCGGTTGCAGCAGTTGCTGGGCTGGATGCCGTAACAGCCATCCACGCGTGGCGTGGATCTACAGGAACGGCCACCCATGCGTGGCGTGGATCTACGGGAACGGCCATCCACGCATGGCGTGGATCTACGGGAACGGCCATCCACGCGTGGCGTGGATCTACTGTAGAGCCGAGCCGATGCTCGGCTTGCCGGATCGCGCGAAGATCAGCCGAGCACAGGCTCGGCTCTACACGTTCCGGTAGCGCCGGGCCATGCCCGGCGGATCCATCACGGCTGCGTCTTCAACCGCAGCACCGGCAACCCGGTCTCGGCATGCACGTCCTCGTGCTGCGGCATGCCCTGCACGGCGTCCTTCACCGCATTGAACGCGGGGTCGATGCCACGCACCGGATGCCACATCCCGATCCACTCGAAGTGGCGCTCATAGCGCAGGGTCTGTGCACTGCCCAGCCACAGCGGCACGTCGCCCGGCTGCAGCTGGCCCGGTGCCTGCCACAGGCGCAGCACGTAACGCTCATCCGGCCTTGCGCCCTGGCGCACCATCAGCAGGGCCTCCACGCGCGTTTCCAGCGTGGCCGGCAGCACCGGCAGTTCGTCGGCGCCGGTGTTCTTGTCCAGCATCAGCAGCGCTTCTTCCCAGCCGGCCTGCGCCTGCACGGTCCAGCCGCGCGCCTGCAGCTGCGCCTGCAGCGGTGCCAGCGGGCCGGCCACCTGCACGTCCAGCGGCCAGCGCTGGTCATCGTCGAACTCGTTGCGGCGCGCCGGCAGCTTGGCCCAGTCATGCTGCCACCAGGCCTGCATGTCGATCGCAGTGGGTGCCGGCAGGGTCGGTTCGAAGCGTTCCAGCTTCACCGGGATGTTGCGCGGCGCGTACCACATGGCCGCCACTGCGAAGACGCCGTAGAACAGCCACGCCACCGGCTTCACCCAGAACGAGCGGTTGAAGCGGCGGCGGTAGGCGATGCCCAGCACCAGCAGCCAGAACGTGCCGAACAGCATCCCGCCGATGACATCGCTCAGCCAGTGCGCGCCCAGGTAAAGGCGCGAGAAGCCGATCAGGCTGACCACGATGCCCGACACCAGGTACGGCCAGACGCGGGTGCGGCCGGGCATCTCGCGGGCGATCAGCACCGCGAAGAAGCCGAAGGTGATGGTGGCCATGGTGACCGACACCGAGGGGAAGCCGAAGCCGCTGCTGGCATCGACCGGGCGCACCACGTCCACGGTGGTGCCCAGCAGCTTGGTCAGGGCCAGGCCGAAGGCCAGTGCGGCCAGCCAGTGCGCGGCGGCCATCCAGCGCCGGCGCCACACCAGGTAGCCCATGGCCGCGGCGGTGGCCGGCATCAGCACCTGCCACGCGCCCAGCGAGGCCAGTGCCGCCATCGGGTAGTCGGCCAACGGGTTGCGCAGGGCCAGCATGGCCTGGTGCACCAGCAGGTCGATGGCCAGCGGTTCGCCATGGGCGACCACCACGGTCAGCAGCGCGAACCAGCCCCAGCCCAGCAACAGCAGCATCAGCGCCAGCATCGCCAGCGGTACCGATTCACGGCGCTTGGGGTCGAGCACGCCCACCGTGTAGCGGCCCAGCGTGGGATGGCGGTTGGACCAGTCCAGCAGGCGCGCCAGCCAGTGGTCCATGCGCGCGGCCGACCAGCGGTAGCCGTACAGCACGATGGCCCAGACCAGGCCGAGGATGACCATCAGCAGGCCGACCACCACCACCAGGCGTCCAGCAACAGCGGCAACCGCGTCATACGCCTCGCCCAGGATCCAGCCCGGGGCCAGGAACAGCACCGCCCAGGACAGGCTGGCGATGCCGCTGGCCTGCACGTAGCGGCTGGCCGGCATCTTCAGCATGCCGGCGATGGCGGGCACGAACGGCCGGATGGCACCGACATAGCGCGCGATCAGGATGCTCTTGAACGCATTGCGGCGGAACAGGTTCTCGCCACGGTCCAGCAGTTGCGGGTAGCGGCTGAACGGCCAGACCCCACGCAGGCGGTCGCCCCAGCGGCGGCCGATCCAATAGCTGATGCCATCACCGGCGAACGCACCCAGCGCTGCCGCCGCCACCGCATACGGCCCGGAGATCTGCCCCAGGCCGATGAACACGCCCACTGCGAACAGCAGGGGCAGCGCCGGCACGATGGCACCGAGAATGATGACCGCATCGCAGAAGGCGATCAGAAAAATAACCGCGCCCGCGAGTACGGGATGGGCGGCAATCCACGCGAGGGTGGCGTCGATCCATGAAGAGTCCATTGCCCGATTATAGAGGCGTGAAGGTGACTGGTTCCCAGCGGCTTGGTGACCGTTTGCAACCAGCGCCATCGCCTAGAATGGGCGCATGCCGCACTCGACTGACGCTCCAACGCATGCCCTGAAGGCCGACAGCTTCGGCCGCATCCTGCTCGTGCAGGGGCCGCAGGGCCCCTTCGTGCGTCGTGACCTGGGCGCAACGCCGCTGTGGTTGCGCGTGCCGGCGTGGTGGCTGGCACGCCGCGAAGCACGTGCGCTGCGGCATATCCACGGCATGGCCGACGTGCCGCAGCTGCTGGACTGGGATGGCCGCCACCTC
Source organism: Stenotrophomonas sp. FW305-3-2-15-E-LB1 (assembly GCF_058787375.1). Classification (NCBI taxonomy): domain Bacteria; kingdom Pseudomonadati; phylum Pseudomonadota; class Gammaproteobacteria; order Lysobacterales; family Lysobacteraceae; genus Stenotrophomonas; species Stenotrophomonas sp. FW305-3-2-15-E-LB1. Next base: position 19,297 of record NZ_JBYSZR010000013.1, on the reverse strand, counting down.
GACCGCAGCTTCATGGCCGGCGATGCCATGTACCAGCGCCCGCCGCGGGGTGACCTGGCCTGGTTCCGTGCTGCGCGCCGGCTGCTGCAGCAACTGCACCGGCGGGGCGTGGCCCACAACGACCTGGCCAAGGAGGCCAACTGGCTGGTGACCGAGGACGGCCGGCCGGCGCTGATCGATTTCCAGCTGGCGGTGATCGGCCACCCGCGCTCGCGCTGGATGCGCCTACTGGCCCGCGAAGACCTGCGCCACCTGCTCAAGCACAAGCGCATGTACTGCCAAGAGTCGCTCACCCCGGTGGAGAAGCGCGTGCTCAAGCGCACCTCGTGGGTACGCGAGCTGTGGTTCGCCACCGGCAAGCCGGTCTACCGCTTCGTCACCCGCCGCATCCTGCATTGGGAAGACAACGAAGGGCAGGGGCCGAAGCCGTGAGTCCATCGCAGGTGGTGACCGCGCCGCCGAGCGTGGGCAGCGTGCTGCGCGCGCAGCTGCCCGGAGCCGGTTTCGTACACGCCTGCCAGGCCCGCACCCATCGCAACGGCCGCAGCGCCCTGCAGGCCTACCGGGACATGGCTGCGACCATTCCCGGCTGGTTCGATGGCCTGATGGCGCTGCGCAACCGCGGCATGCGCCTGCTCGGCATGAAGGATCTGGGCTCGTTGCGCGCGGTGCAGGACACCGTCGCGCCGAGAGCGGGCCAGCGTCTGGGCATCTTCACCCTGCAGTCGCTGGATGAGGACGCCATCGTGCTGGAAGACAACGACCGCCATCTGCGCGTGCAGCTTGCGCTGCAGTGGCAGGGCGACGTGCTGGAAGTGGCCACCGTGGTGCACACCCACAACGCGTTTGGGCGGGTCTACATGCTGCCGGTGGCGCCGGTGCATCGATGGATCGTGCCGCATCTGCTGCGCAGGCAGGTGCAGGCTTACGACTGAAGACGGGATGTGTTTCGTAGTGTTGAGCTTGCTCGATTACGGCCTGCGTGGTGCGGGTGCGCATGCGGACGCAAGGGGACGGCGTGAATCAAATCATTGTCTGGCAGGGCCGCGCGGCCCAGTTCGTGACACTGGTGGCGTGGTCGAAGCGGCCCCCTATGAGACGCTGCGCAGGAGCGGATTCATCGGCGCCAAAGTTCGAGGCTCGGGTATCGTGGAAGAGTTTGTAAATGCCTGCTACGGTCTTGCGCCTTGGGATGATTGGTATGTGCCGGACTATCTTGATGCCTTCTTGATTTCGGCTAGCAAGAAGCCGACTGATCGTCTTGTGTACTCGGGAAGGCACGCTGTATAGAAGAAGGGGGTGCCTGTGCATCGATGGCTGGATGACTCATCAAGGAAGATCGCGTGAGGGGGGCGTCTGGTTCATGGCTGTTCTGCTGTGCGGAGTGTTGATTGCCTGCAAGGGCAGCATGCACGGCAATGTCGCTGCCCCGTATCCTGATCGCTGCGCGCATCGCCGGAATCCGCAAGCTGATATCCGTCGCAGCAGATCATGACGCCGGAGACGGCGGGCTGCCCTCGGGCGTTGAGCTCACCTACTCGGTCGTGGCCGTGGACACGCTGGACCAAGTGCAGCGTCTTCCCCGCGGCGACGCCATCGAGGTTCTGTACCAGGAATAGAGTCGGGCAACGCGGAGACGCGCCGTAAAAAAATTCTAAGCCGGATGAGGTGATCCATGCTGCTTGGTTTGAAAAAGATCCATAGGCTGCTCCCAATGGTCCTTCTGTTGGGGGCCGTTGAGTCGACTGCGCAGGTTGCCGCTGAAGGTGGAGGGCGGTGTCAGGATCTGACAGGTGCGTACGAGGGAGTTCAGTACTGCCAGATTCCGATCCATGCGCTCCTCGCCAACTCGGTCGATTACAGAAACAGGAACGTTGCAGTGTTTGATTATCTTCTTCATGGAGAGGAAGATGGGGATGTCCTTGGGCCGTCAGCCGATGCTCTCCGTCGCATTGATTTCATCGCATGTGCGGCGGTGGACCTTGATGGTGTGAGATATGAGGATTCTTCGGACGTGCTCGAGCCGGGAATATACTTTGCAATGGTGCAGGGGGTTTACGTTGATGGGGCGGTGAATGGCGCTTGCGTAGGGTCCATTAAACGACCGATCATTTCGAGAGTATCGAAAGTTGAAGGGGCGGATTGAGTGGTGTTGCGCATCCAGGGAGTGGGCAAGCTTCCCTGCTCGGTAGCTTGCCCGATGGTTAATGTTCGGGTGAGTCGCGTTTGCCGGTCAGCGCAGGCATTGATGTCGCCGGAAAGGTGGGGGCGATGATTGATTCTGATGAATCGGCTGATGTTGCGAAAACGCTTGCCTGGTACAGGAGCAGTTTCTTCGAAGGCTGTGAAGAGGGCTTTGTTGCGGACTTCATGGTTTTCTGTTGGCAGACCCTTGATCCAGGGAATGTCGCAGCCATGGATCTGCGCGGCGATCTTTTCGATGCCTGCGCTGGGCAGCTCCGCGAACTTCTGCAGTCGGTTGAAGAAACCTGCGGGCCGTGGAGTGCGCCTGCCTTCTGGAAGCGCTACATCGAGTGGGCTGACTACGCGACCCTGTTCAGCATCGAAGATCAAAGGGAATTCGCGCAGCATGATCCCGGCTATATCGAGCCCGCGTTCTCCGTGTTCGCGTTCACCGGAGGGCAGGAGATGCGGGCAGAGGCGATGACCGTGCTCGCCGGTTGTGCGGCCTCCAGCACCAAGCGGGCATCGTATGTGAGGTCCGTCATCGAAAGCCGCCTTCGCATCGAAGCATTCGCGGCCCGCACGCGTTGATTTCAGCACCAGAAAATTGATCGGGGTGATCCATGTGGTACTGCGCGCACGCCATCTTCTACTACGAAAGCGAAGGACAGGAATCGTTCCTGGTGCATGAGAACGTCTACCTGATCAGCGCGGACAGCGACGAGCAGGCGCTGGCGGATGCAACGGCTCTGGCCTCCGAGTACGAGGATCTGAGCGGCCGCCTGATGGGGGACGACGGCAAGCCATCCCACTACCGGTTCGCCGGAATCCGCAAGCTGATATCAGTGGAGACTGACGAGCACACTGCTGAGGGACGCCTGCACTCCGGTGTGGAAGTAACGTACTCGGTCATGGCCGTGGACACGCTGGACCAGGTGCAGCGTCTTGCCGGCGGTGATGCCCTCGACGTTCTGTACCAGGAATAGACCAAGGCCGCCGGGCATGGCCCGGCGCTACCTCAAGGGCACGCTCCGGTTCGGTAGCGCCGGGCCATGCCCGGCGGGCACGCAGCGTTCCGGTATCACGGCGCCGCCGGCACCACCTGCTGGCCGATGAAATTGCGCTTTCCATCGAAGTCATAGCCGATCTGCAGCTGGCCGACATCCGGGCAGGCATGGCAGTCGCGCAGCGGCGTGCGGTACAGCAGTCGGATGCCGCCGCCATCGAGCGGCGCGGTACCGGCCGCCTGTGCGGGTGCGAACGGGGTGGCCTGCGGATGCGCGGCCAGCACCGCCTGCACGCCCGGGTCGGCGCGCAGGGTGTCGTCCAGCTGCACCGCGTCGACATCGATGCGCTTGCCACCGGCATCCACCAGGCGCGTGCCCTCGTTGGTGTTGGCGCGGAACGGATATTCCACCGTAGCCACGCCCAGGCCATCGTGTTCATGCCAGGCCGTCACGTAGGCCAGCTCGCCGCCGGTGGACAGCTGCTCGGCCGCGGCGACGGCATCGGCGCTGGCACCGGCGGACTTCATCGTCTCGGCCAGGCACGCGCGCGTGGCGTTGTTCTCGCCCTGGCGGCATGCGTTGAGGTCGCCATCCCAGACCACCGACTCGCTCCAGCGCAGTGAACCATCGGCCGCCGTGTTGGCGGCAGGCGCATCGCCCGTGGCGGGTTCGGTGCCGGGTTCAGGCGAACGGCCCTGGCAGGCGGTGAGCAGGGCCAGGCCCAGGGCAGGCAGCAGCAGGCGGGAACGGCGCATGGCGTATACCTCGTGCGTGTGACCGGGCCGCCAGTATCGTCAACGCGCGGTGAACTCCGCGTCGGCGCGGCATACTAGCGGCTCATGGCATACGCTGGAGTGTGGAACGTGGGCAGTCTGCAGGGCAAAACCCTTTTCATCACCGGTGCCTCGCGGGGCATCGGCCTGGCCATCGCACTGCGTGCGGCCCGCGACGGCGCCAACGTGGCCATCGCCGCGAAGTCGTCGGTGCCCAACCCGAAGCTGCCCGGCACCATCCACAGCGCCGCCGAAGCAGTGACCGCAGCCGGTGGCCAGGGCCTCGCGCTGAAGTGCGACATCCGCGAAGAGGACCAGGTGAAGGCTGCCGTGGCTGCCACGGTCGATACCTTCGGTGGCATCGACATCCTCATCAACAACGCCAGCGCGATCTGGCTGCGCGGCGCGCTCGATACGCCGATGAAGCGGTTCGACCTGATGCAGCAGGTCAATTCGCGCGGCAGTTTCCTGTGCGCGCAGGCCTGCCTGCCGTACCTGCTGCAGGCGCCCAACCCGCACATCCTGACCCTGGCCCCGCCGCCCAGCCTGGAACCAAAGTGGTGGGGCCCGCATACCGGCTACACGCTGGCCAAGATGGGCATGAGCTTCGTTACCCTCGGCCTGGCCGCTGAATTCGGCCCGCAGGGCGTGGCGGTCAATGCGCTGTGGCCGCGCACCGTCATCGCCACCGATGCGATCAACATGATCCCCGGCGTGGATGCGGCAGGCTGCCGCACGCCGCAGATCATGGCCGACGCTGCACACGCGGTGCTGGTGCGCGAAGCCGCCGGTTTCCACGGCCGCTTCCTCATTGACGACGAAGTGCTGGCCGAAGCCGGTGTGACCGATCTGTCCGCTTACGCGGTGGACGCCTCGCGGCCGCTGCTGCCGGACCTGTTCCTGGATTGATCGGCGGCGAGTGCTTCTGAGGCAGTGGTCAAGGATGGCCACGGCCAAGGTTGGGTAGAATGTGGGGCTGGAACCGTTTTCAACAAGGACGTACCCCTATGCGACCGATGCTCCGCGCGGCCACCCTGGCTGCTTCGCTCTCCCTCGCCCTGGCTGCCTGTGGTGGCAAGCCTGCAGCCCCGGCCGATGCCGCCGCCAACGCCGGCAAGGGCGACACGGCGGCCGCCGACACCGGGGCCGACAGCGACCAGGCCCTGATGGGCAAGCTCAACGGCTACATCGAGTGCTACAACGATGTGGACCGCAAGATCCACGCGGGCATCGGCCCGTACACGGTCTGGATGAAGGACCCCGAGGCCGGCCCGACCGGTCGCGAGGAACGCCCGATCGGTCCGCCGGACCTGACCGCCGGTGACCTCAAGCTCTGCGACAAGGCACTGCCCGAAGCCATCGCGGCGCAGCCGTCGCTGCCGGAACTGGACAAGGCTGCGCAGGGCTACCTGGATGCACTGCATGCACTGCAGCCGATCACCCACGAAGCGGCCGACTACTACCAGCGCGACGACTACGAAGACGATGGCTTCGCGCGCGGCAAGGCGCTGCACGCGCCGTTGATGTCTGCATTCGGCACCTTCGTCGAGGCCAGCGGTGTGTTCAGCGATGCGCTGGATGTCGCGAACGACCGCCTGCAGGACTCCCAGCTGGCCAAGGTGGAAGCGCAGGAAGGCCGTACCCGCAACTTCTATCGGTTGGCCATCATGCGTGATGCCAAGGCGCTGATGGACCTGATGGCCGAAGACAACTTCGACGTGACCGAGGCGCGCCGGCGCCTGGATGCGTTCAACGCGATCTCCGACGAGGCCCACGCCAAGGTGGCCGAGCAGGAGCCGGGCAAGCTGGACTGGAACAGCTTCGAGCGCACCGCCGAGAATTTCCGCCGCGAGAGCAAGGAGCGCCTGAAGCGCGTCGCGGAGAAGACCCCTTACAGCGATATCGAGCGGCGCATGCTGGACACCACCATGGCACCGCACGGCTCGCCGGGTAAGCTGATGCAGGAATACAACTCACTGGTATTCCAGAGCAACCGCCAATAAGGCGGTGCTCTTTTTTCTCTGCAAGGAACTGATGTGAACGCTTCTGTACGTGTACTGCCGGTGCTGCTGCTCGGCGCCGTGGCCGGCCTGGCCGGCTGCAACAACTCCACCGGCCTGTCGCTGGCTGATCCCAGCCTGGCCAAGGTCAATGCCTACATCGAGTGCTACAACGGTGTGGAGCAGCCCATTCACGAGGGCTTCGAGACCTACACCGGCTGGATCAAGGATGTCGGGGCCGGCCCGACCGGCAAGGAAGCGCAGCCGCGCTCGCCGGGCAAGGTGCTTTCGCACCGGGTGGAGTACTGCGGCCAGCCGCTGACCGATGCCCTGGCGATGGCACCGGCGACGCCGATGGATGCGTCGGTGCGCGACTACCAGCAGGCATTCCAGGCCTTGTACGCGAAGATCGAGCAGGCCGATGGCTACTTCACCCGCGAGGAATTCCGTCGCGATGGTGGCGAAGGCATGCGCAGCCAGCATGCGCCGCTGATGCAGGCCTATGCGGCGTTCTTCAAGGCCAGCGACGCACTGGACGTGGCGCTGGAAAAGAACGAGGAAGACCGCCGTGCCGCGCAGCTGAAGCAGATCGAAAAGAGCGAAGGCCGCTCGATGGCCTATTACCACCTGCGCCTGGTGGGCGAGGGCAAGCAGCTTGCGGTGGCCTTCCAGGATGAGAAGCCGGACGTCGCCGCGCTGCGTACGCGCCTGGCGGATTACGAGGCGCTGGTGAAGGAGATGCAGGCCGCCGGCATCGGCAAGGATGACCCGATGTGGGGCCATGTGCAGCGCTCGGCCGAGATGCTGATCCGCAAGGCCGGCCGTGGCATCGAGCGCATCGAGCAGGGCAAGCCGATCAGCGCCGAAGGCCTGGCTGCCGAGCGCAAGGCCTCCGGCAGCTGGCTCACCTCGGCCCCGGAAGGCGCGCAGTCGGACATCCTGGATGCGTACAACGACCTGGTGACCACCAGCAACCGCATGCGCTGACGGGTGCTGATCTGGTGGGTGCGGACCGTTGGTCCGCACTGTGCCGGGTCTTATCCACGCATGGCGTGGATCTACTGGCTCAGGATGGCGTGGATCTACGTGTTGAAGGTGTCCGGCAGGGCACTGCCGCACCTGCGGCAATGGCGCGCGTCGGGTTCGTGGCCTTCCAGCCCGCAGTGCGGGCAGCCACGCGCATCCCGGCGCGCCGCCATGTCGGCCTCGCGCATGGTGCTGGCCAGCTCGGCGGTGTAGATGCCGGTGGGCACGGCGATGATGCTGTAGCCGATCAGGATCAGCACCGAGGTGACGAAGCGGCCCAGCACGGTCTGCGGCACGATGTCGCCGAAGCCGACCGTGGCCATGGTCACCACCGCCCAGTACATGCTGGCCGGGATGTTGCTGAACCCATGCGCCGGGCCCTCGATGATGTACATCAGGGTGCCGGCGATGATCGTGATGGTGATGACCGTGAACAGGAACAGCAGGATCTTGCGCCGGCTGCGCCACAGCGACTGCAGCAGGACGACGCTTTCCTCGATGTAGCGGGTCAGCTTGAGGATGCGGAACACCCGCAGCATGCGCAGTGCGCGCACCACCAGCAGGCTCTGCGCGCCGGGGATGAACAGCGACAGATAGGCCGGCAGGATCGACAGCAGGTCGATGATGCCCCAGATGCTGACCGCGTAGCGCAGCGGCCGCTTCACCACCGCCAGCCGCAGCAGGTACTCGATCGTGAACAGGGCGGTGAAGCCCCATTCGATGACGTACAGCCAGTCCGACCACGCCACGTGCAGGTGCTGCACGCTGTCGATCATCACCACCAGGATGCTGGCGATGATGGCCACCACCAGGATCAGGTCGAAATTGCGGGACGGCCGGGTGTCGTGGCGGTAGATGATGTCGAACCAGGTCCGGCGCCAGCCGGAAGCGGTGGCGGGGTTCAGCTGGGGGGCGGAAAACGGGCGCATCCGCACATTGTGCCGCAGGGGCTGGGGGGCGAGAATGGGGGTTCCTGAACCCACTCCACTGCCATGACCGCCGCTACCGATCCGTTGATCTCCCTGTCGCACTACTACCTGCCGGTGTACAAGCCCCGCCAGGTGGTGCTGGAGCGAGGCCAGGGCGCCCGCGTGTGGGACAGCCAGGGCCGCGAGTTCATCGACCTGGCCGCCGGCATTGCCGTGTGCGGCCTGGGCCATAACGACCCGGACCTGGTGGCCGCGCTGGTCGAGCAGGCCGGCAAGCTGTGGCACACCAGCAACGTGTTCTACAGCGCGCCGCCGCTGCACCTGGCCGAGGAACTGGTGCAGGCCAGCCGCTTCGCCGAGCGCGTGTTCCTGTGCAATTCCGGCGCCGAAGCCAACGAAGTGGCGATCAAGATGGTCCGCAAGTGGGCCTCCAGCAAGGGTCGCCCGGCCGACAAGCGCGTCATCATCACCTTCCGCGGCAGCTTCCACGGCCGCACCATGGGCGCGGTGACCGCCACCGCCCAGCCGAAGTACCAGGAAGGCTACGAGCCGCTGCCCGGTGGTTTCCGCTACATCGACTTCAACGATGAAGTGCAGCTGGAAACCGCGATGGCCGCCGGCGACGTGGCCGCGGTCATGCTTGAGCCGGTGCAGGGCGAGGGCGGCGTGATGCCGGCCAAGTCCGGCTTCCTCAAGCGCGTGCGCGAGCTGTGCGACCAGCATGATGCCCTGCTGGTGCTGGACGAGATCCAGGCCGGCATGGGCCGCACCGGTACCCTGTTCGCGCACTGGCAGGACGACGTGGTGCCGGACATGGTCACCCTGGCCAAGGCACTGGGCGGTGGCTTCCCGATCGGCGCGATGCTGGCCGGCCCGAAGGTGGCCGAAACCATGCAGTTCGGCGCCCACGGCACCACCTTCGGTGGCAACCCGCTGGCCGCTGCCGTGGCCCGCGTGGCCCTGCGCAAGCTGGCCTCGCCGGAGATCGCCGCCAACGTCAGCCGCCAGTCGAAGGCGCTGCGCGATGGCTTTGCCCGCATCAGTGAAGAGTTCGGCGTGTTCAGTGGCGTGCGGGGCCGTGGCCTGATGCTGGGCGCGGTGCTGAGCCCGGCCTTCGCCGGCCAGGCCGGTGCCATCCTCGACCATGCCGCCGACCAGGGCCTGCTGACCCTGCAGGCTGGCCCGGACGTGCTGCGCTTCGTGCCGTCGCTGAACATCACCGACGAAGAAGTGGCCGAAGGCCTCAAGCGCCTGCACGCCGCAATCGCCGCGTTCGTCGCCGCGCGCTGATCCCGGCGCCGGGGACCCGCTGTAGAGCCGAGCCCATGCTCGGCTCCTCGTGGTGTCAGGCAACGGCAGCCGAGCATGGGCTCGGCTCTACAGGATCGCGTAGCGCTTCAGTACCTTGCCCAGCCCGCGCCCGTCGCGCACCGTTTCCGCGTGCAGGCCGGCAGCGCGTGCGCCGCGCACGTTGGCGAACAGATCATCGACGAACAGGGTGCGCGCAGGCGCCACCTGCAGCACCTCGAGCACGCGCTGGAACACCGCCGGCTGCGGTTTGCGCAGGCCGAAGTCGGCACTGCAGAACACCCGGCCGTGCAGTGCGGGGAACAGCGCCGGCAACAGGCTGGGCAGTGCCTGCACCATCAGCGCACCGTTGTTGGTCAGCACCGCCAGTGGCACCTGCAGGTGTTCCAGGCGTTGCAGCACCGCATCCTGCGGGTGGCTGGCGGCCTGGCGCGCGGCAATCCACGTGCGTGCATCCACCGTGCGCCCCAGTTGTTGGCCCAGGCGTGCAAGATAGGCGGTGGCATCGAGCGCGCCACTGTCATGCGCCGTTTCCAGCCCGCTTTCATACAGTGCTGCCTGTACCGACGCGGCCGGCACATCCAGCGCCTGCGCCAGGTGCAGCACGCGCTGCGCGCGCTGGTACTGCACCAGCACGCCGTCCACATCCAGCAGCAACAGGTCGATCCGCATGGCCTGAGCATGCCATTGCCGCAGATGCCCGAACACCCTGCCGCGTGCGTGCGACAGACGGTCGCAGACGATGGCGGGTGGCCCTGCCTAGAATGGCCGGTGAACCAGAAGGAGACGCAACGATGAAGGCTTGGATGGTGGCAGTGGGACTGGGCGCGGTGATGCTGGCGCCGTCGGCGATGGCGCGCGTGTGCGCGGTAAGCATCGACAGCACCGACCAGATGAGCTTCAGCACGCGCCAGATCAAGGTGGCCGCCGACTGCAGCGAAGTGGACCTGACCCTGCGCCACACCGGCAAGCTGGCCGCCACGGCGATGGGCCACAACTGGGTGCTGACCCGCACCGCCGACTACCAGCCGGTGGCGATGGCCGGCATGCGCATGACCCTGGCCGACAGCTACCTGCCCAAGGCCGACAAGCGCGTGCTGGCGCACACCAAGGTGATCGGCGGCGGCGAAACCACGCGCGTGCGTTTCTCCACCAAGGGCCTGCAGAAGGGCGGCGATTACACCTTCTTCTGCTCGTTCCCCGGCCACTTCGCGATGATGAAGGGCAGCTTCGTTTTCGGTTGATTGCAGCCACGCATGGCGTGGCTCTACCGGTAGATCCACGCCATGCGTGGATGCCGTGCCACGGCAATGCCAACCAAGGTTGGCATCTACCGGGCGTGGGCTCAGCCCTTGGCAGCCTTGAACGCCACGCGGGCAGCGGCCAGGGTGGCATCGATTACCGCGTCGTCGTGCGCGCTGGACATGAAGCCGGCCTCGTAGGCCGACGGTGCCAGGAACACGCCCTGTTCCAGCATCGCGTGGAAGAAGCGATTGAACGCCGGGATGTCACAGGCGGTGGCCTGCGCATAGGTCTCCACCTTTTCATTGGTGAAGAACAGCCCGAACATCGCGCCCACGCAGGTGGTGGTCACGGCCACGCCCGCTTCGGCGGCGGCCGCTTCCAGGCCTGCGCACAGGCGCGCGGTGCGCTCGGCCAGGTCAGCGTGGAAGCCCGGCTGCGACACCAGCTCCAGCATCGCCAGGCCCGCAGCCATCGCCACCGGATTGCCGCTCAGCGTGCCGGCCTGGTAGATCGGGCCGGCCGGGGCGATCTGCTGCATCAGCTCGCGGCGGCCACCGTAGGCGCCCACCGGCATGCCGCCGCCGATGATCTTGCCGAAGGTGCTCAGGTCCGGGGTCACGCCGTAATGCGCCTGCGCACCGCCGAGGGCGACGCGGAAACCGGTCATCACTTCGTCGAAGATCAGCAGCGCACCATGCTGGGTGCACAGGTCGCGCAGGTGCTGCAGGTAGCCCTCGCGCGGCGGGATGCAGTTGGCGTTGCCCACCACCGGTTCGATGATGAGGCCGGCGATGTCGCTGCCCTGCTGTTCGAACAGCGCGGTAGCGGCATCGAAGTCGTTGTAGGGCAGGGTCAGGGTCAGTTCGCTCAGGCCGGCCGGTACGCCCGGCGAGGTCGGCACGCCCAGGGTCAGCATGCCGCTGCCGGCCTTGACCAGGAATGAGTCGCCGTGGCCGTGGTAGCAGCCTTCGAACTTGACGATGCGGTTGCGGCCGGTGGCGCCACGGGCCAGGCGGATGGCCGACAGCGTGGCCTCGGTGCCGGAGTTGACCATGCGCACCATTTCGCAGGACGGCACCAGGCGGGTGATGGTCTCGGCCATGGTCACTTCGGCCGCACAGGGCGCGCCGAAGGACAGGCCGTTGTCGATGGCCTTCTTCACCGCCTGGCGCACGGCCGGGTGGTTGTGGCCGACGATCATCGGGCCCCAGGAACCGACGTAGTCGATGTAGCGGTTGCCGTCGACGTCATGCAGGTAGGCGCCATCGGCGCGCTCGACGAAGAACGGTTCGCCGCCGACGGACTTGAACGCGCGCACCGGCGAATTGACGCCACCCGGCAGCAGCTGCTGGGCGCGGGAGAACAGGGCGTGGGACTGGTCGTGGTTCATGGGGCTTTCCTGGGCGTTACGCGAACTGGGCGAGGAAGGCGCGCTGGGTCGCGACCGGGTCCTGTGCGGCGTAGATGCCGCTGACCACGGCCACCAGGTCGGCGCCGGCATCGATGATGGGACCGACATTGTCCGGCGTCAGGCCCCCGATCGCCACCCGCGGCACACCCAGTGCGGCGCTTTGCCGCAGCAGGTCGGCGTGGGCGCGGCTGCTGGTGACCTTGGTGGTGGTGGGGAAGAAGGCGCCGAAAGCCACGTAGCTGGCACCAGCGGCCACGGCCTTTTCGGCATTGGCCAGCTGGTCGTAGCAGGACGCGCCGATGATGGCGGCCGGGCCGAGCAGGGCGCGCGCGCTGGGGATATCGCCGTCAGTGCCGCCCAGGTGCACGCCGGCCGCGCCCACGGCCTGGGCCAGCGCCGGGTCGTCGTTGATGATGAGCGGCACGCCGTGGGCGGCGCACAGCGCCTGCAGGGCGGTGGCCTGCTCCCGCCGCAGCGCATCGCTGGCGGTCTTGTTGCGGTACTGCAGCCAGGTGGCACCGGCGGCCAGCAGCGGCGCCGTGCGCGCCAGCAGGCGTGCGGTATCGGGTTCATCCGGGGTGATCAGGTAGACGCCGCGGGGCGCCGGGGAAGCAGAAGTCATTGATGGCTACCGGTGAGTGGGCCGCGATGGGACAATGGCAGCCCGTGAATCCAGCCCTGATTATCCGATGACCGACGCCACCCCCACCACCTTGCGTACCTGGATGTGCGTGGTCTGCGGCTTCATCTACCGCGAAGCGGACGGTCTGCCGGAAGAAGGCATCGCCCCGGGCACGCGCTGGGAGGACATTCCCGAGACGTGGACCTGCCCGGACTGCGGGGTGACCAAGGACGACTTCGAGATGGTCGAGATCGATTGATCGAGGGCCGCCGGGCCCTTGCTGTGGGTGCGGACCGTTGGGGTGGGTGCGGACCGTTGGGGTGGGTGCGGACCGTTGGTCCGCACAGCGGCAAATCAATGCAGCCGCGGCATCGGCCCACCCAGGTCGATCAGCTTCTCGCGCAGCCACTGCGCATCGCTGGCCTCGGGGTTGCGGCGCAGGTACTGGGCAAGGTCGTGGCGGGCGCCGGCCAGGTAATCCAGCTGCAGGTACGCCAGGCCACGGTCGCGCAGGGCGTCGTCCTGTTCCGGGGCCAGCTTCAGCAGGCGGTCGGCACTGCGCGCGGCGCGGTCCCACTCGCTGGCTTCGGCATACACGCCATGCAGGTTGCGCAGCATACGGATGAGGATCGCGCGTGTCGGCGCCGGGTCGAGGATCTGCGCCAGCACCTGGTCGTCCGGGGCCTGCCCGCCGAGGTGTGACTTGGCCCGCTCGCGCAGCTCGTCCACGTCCAGCGGGCGGCCGCCGTTGAACGGGTCCATCACCAGCACGCCGTCGTCCACCGGCAGGCGCACCAGGAAGTGGCCGGGGAAGGACACGCCATCCAGCGGAATGCCCAGCCGCCGGGCGACTTCCATCTGTACCAGAGCCAGCGAAATGGGATTGCCCAGCCGTCGCTCAAACACCTGGTTGAGGTAGCTGTTGCGCGGGTCGTAGTACTCCTGGTGGTCGCCGCTGTAGCCCAGTTCGTCGAACAGGTGGCGGTTGACCGCGGCCATCTTCAGCGGCCAGCGCTCGATGGTGTCCACTTCCGCACGCAGGTGGTCGACATGGCTCTGCACCAGCGCGTCGTACACGCCGGGCTGCAGGTCGGGGTATTCATCGCGCGCGATCAGCAACGCGGTCGGCAACAGTGGCAGCGCCTCGTCATCGACGTCGGCCAGTGCATCCCAGTCGGGGAGTGTGATCCGGTCCTGCATGGCCACAGACTGGAGGCAATTGCAGGCGGTTTCAAGCGGTGTGGCGTGAAAAAATCCAGGGGTAGGATCTCCTTCGCGTGCGAAAGGGATCCTACCCCTGCAGGGTTGCCGGCCAGCGGCCGGCACTACCGCGGTTGCCGGCCGCTGGCCGGTCGCATCGTTTACTTTTCGATGCCCGGGCCGAACGTCAGCGGGGTGCCGTCCTTCAGCTTCAACTTCTCGGCTTGCCCGGCGTTGAGCTCCAGCACGTACCGCGCCGGGCCGCCGCTGGGGTAGGGCGGGCACATGTCGCCGGCCGAGCACGGCGGCACGTCGCGCTGCTGGCTGACCAGCTTGCGCTCGCTGTCGAAGTACAGGATGTCCAGCGCGATCTTGGTGTTCTTCATCCAGTACGCCTGCATCTCCTCGCGGTCGTGGATGAACAGCATGCCGTGGTCGGCCTGCATCTGGTCGCGGAACATCAGCCCGCGGGCGCGGGTTTCGTCATTGGTGGCCAGCTCCACCTGGTAGCGGGCGCCATCCAGTTCCACCCAGTGGCGGGCGGCATCGGTGGCACAGCCGGTCAGGGCCAGCAGGGGGAGGATCAGCAGCGAGCGCAGCGACATGTCAGCATCCTTCCGTAAATCAGAGCACGACCGGCGGTTCGCCGCCGACGATCATCACATCGGCGCGACGGCGGGCGAACAGGCCGACGCAGACCACGCCCGGCAGCTGGTTGAGCTCGCGCTCCAGCTTTTCCGGGTCGGTGATCTCCAGGTTGTGGATGTCCAGGATCTGGTTGCCGTTGTCGGTCACCACGCCCTCGCGCCAGGTCGGCTGGCCGCCGGTCATGTCGCGGATCTGGCGGGCCACCAGGCTGCGTGCCATCGGGATCACTTCCACCGGCAGCGGGAACCTGCCCAGCACAGGCACCTGCTTGCTCGGGTCGACGATGCAGACGAAGCGCTCGCTGGCCTCGGCGATGATCTTCTCGCGGGTCAGCGCGGCACCGCCGCCCTTGATCAGGCACTTGTTGGCGTCGCACTCATCGGCGCCGTCCACGTACAGCGACAGGGTGCCGGCATGGTTCAGCTCGATCACCTCGATGCCGTGCTGCTTCAGGCGCGCGGTGCTCTGCTCGGAACTGGACACCGCGCCCTTGATGCGGTGCTGGATGCGGGCCAGGGCATCGATGAAATAGGCAACGGTGGAACCGGTGCCGACACCGACGATCATGCCGTCCTGGACGTATTCGATGGCTTTCTCGGCGGCCAGGCGCTTGGCTTCGGACATGGGAGGACTCTCAGGCAGGGAATCAGGATTTTTTTTCGAGCGACAGCAGCAGCTTCCACTGCGCGGCCGTTACCGGGAACACCGACAGGCGGTTGCCCTTGGCAACCAGCGGGAAGCCCTCGCCGAGTTCGTCGGCGTGCAGCTTGATCTCGTCCAGCGCGATCACCTGCTTCAGCTTGCGCTCGAAGCCCACGTCCACCAGCATCCAGCGCGGATTCTCGCGCGTGCTCTTGGGGTCGTGGTAATCGGATGCCGGGTCGAACTGGGTGTCGTCCGGGTAGGCCGCGCTGGCCACCGTGGCCAGGCCGACGATGCCCGGCACCTTGGTATTGGAGTGGTAGAACAGGATGCCGTCGCCGACCTGCATGCCATCGCGCATGAAGTTGCGCGCCTGGTAGTTGCGCACCCCGTTCCAGGGCTCGACCTTCACCTTGGCCAGGTCATCGATGGAAAAAGCGTCCGGTTCGGACTTCATCAGCCAATAGCGCTTGCGGGCGGTCATGCGTTCACGGGGGCAGCGGAGGGGAACAGGGTGCCGTCTTCGGTGCAGATCGCATCCACCGGCACGTCCCACGACGCCACCGGCAAGGACTCGACCTGCTGCACCGCGAATGCAGCACCGACCAGCCAGGGCGGCGCCGGCCGGTCGTGGCGGAAGGCGAAGCTGCGATCATACCAGCCGCCCCCCATGCCCAGCCGCCGGCACTGGTGGTCGAAGCCCACCAGCGGGGTCACCACCAGCGCCATCTGCGCCGGTTCCAGGGTGTCTGCCAGCGCCACGTCGGGCTCGGGAATGCCGTAGCGGTTGCTGGTCAGCGGTTGGCCGGGGCGCCACGGTGCGAAGCGCAGCACCTCGCCGGCCAGCACCGGCAGGCAGTAGGTGAGGCCTTCGGGCAACTGCAGTTGCCAGCGGTGCAGGGCGATCTCGCCATCCAGCGCCCAGTAGCCGGCCACCGGGCCGGTGCGCGGGGCGAAGGGCAGGGCAAGCAGGGCATCGGCCAGCGATTCGGCGGCGGCGATGCGCGCGGGCGCGGAAAGATCGCGGCGGCGTTGCCGCAGGTCGTGGCGCAGGGCCTGGCGCGGGTCGGTCATGGCAGCGTGCGGCGGGAAACAGCCGCCATTGTGCCGTAAAGAACAAGGGCGACGCCCGAAGACGCCGCCCTTGCTGGAATATTGCATTCTCCGCAATGTCGATGCATGCGAAACGACCTTGAACCCGGGGGCTCAAGTGGGAACGCTGGAGAACCATCGGGCTTCCCGCTACAAGGCGGACCTGCACTCCCGGCGCTGTCGCGCTCCCGGTGTCGTTCTTAAGGGACAAGGCGAATGTTTGCACATGCCGTCGAGTACCGCAGAGAACGCGTGGCCATTATAGCCAGCACGCGCGATCTGGATAGGCCGTTCGTCGGCAACAGTACGTGCCAATTCAGTTATGAAAAGGCGCGACGCACACCCTTCTCACGTGCTGCTGTCGATCGCCCGGTCCAGGCGCCGGTTCAGATCGGCCAGGGTCTGCTGCAGGGCCACGGCCTGGCGGGCATTCTCATCCCGCAGCTGCTGCAGCTCGTGGGCCAGGTTGAGTGCGGCCAGCACCGCCACCCGGTCGACCGCGGCCATGCGGTTGCTGCCGCGGATCTCGCGCATGCGCGCATCGAGCAGGCGCGCGGCGGCCATCAGACTGTCGCGTTCATCGCCACCCACGCCCACCGTGTATTCACGATCGAGGATGCGGACACTGACCGGTTCGGCGCTCATGTGTGCTGCTCCAGGGATTTGAGCCGGCTGATCATCGCTTCCACCCGCGAGCGTGCCTGCTCGTTCTTGGCCAGCAGCGTCGAGCGCTCGGCCACCAGCTGTTCCTGCTGGTGGCGCAGGCTGCGGTTCTCCTCGGCCAGGCGCTGGTTGCGTTCGAGCAACGCTTCCACACGGGCGGCGAAGGCCTGCAACTGGGCAAGGGGATCGGCGGGTTCCATGCCGCACGATAGGCAAGCCGGGCAAGGGCGGTCAAGCGTTGCCGCAGCAGGGCCGGACCGCCACGAGGAGGAGCCGGTTGGGTTGCTACACTAGCGGGCTCACGGGCGCGCGCGTGCGCGCCCCGGGTTTCCCTTACGAACGAGCCGCACGATGACCGAACTTCCCTCCGTCGACGACGTTTCCCGCGCCAGCCAGGAACTGGGCCTGGGCGCCACCGCTGCCGAGCTGCATGGCGGCCTGTGCGGCTGGCTGGCGGCCGGCGGCGCCCCCGGCAATGACTGGCCGGCACGCGTGCTGGCCGACGACAACCTGGCCCCGGTGGCTGACGGCAGTGCGCTGGCGCAGCTGCTGGAAGCCACCATCAAGCAGCTGGAAGACCGCGACTTCGCCTTCGAACTGCTGCTGACCGACAACGACGACGTGGCCGCGCAGGCCGACGCGATGTTTGCCTGGACCCGCAGCTTCCTCGGTGGCTTCGGCCTGGGCAGCGGCGGCCGCCGCCCGACCCTGTCCGAAGAGGGCGAGGAGGCGCTGACCGACATGGCCAGCCTGGCCCGTGCCTCCAGCGAGGATTTCGAGGCCGGTGGCGAGGACGACGACGAAGCCCTGTCCGAGATCGAGGAGTTCATCCGCGTGGCGGTGCTGCTGCTGCACGGTGACGTGGTGCTGGCCGCGCGCCACCGCCAGCGCCTGAACTGATGGACATCAAGCAGCGCACCGGCATCGCGGCCGGCGAGTACAAGCGTCGCCGCCGCCAGTTGATGGACATGGCCGGCGATGACGCGATCCTGGTGCTGCCGGCCGCATCGGAGAAGGTGCGCAGCCTGGATACGCATTACCCGTACCGCCAGGATTCGGATTTCCAGTACCTCAGCGGTTTCCCCGAGCCGGAAGCGGTGCTGGTGCTGATTCCCGGCCGTCGCCACGGCGAGGTGATCCTGTTCTGCCGCGAGCGCGATGCCGAACGCGAGGCCTGGGATGGCGGTCGCGCCGGCCAGGAAGGCGCGGTGGCGCAGTACGGCATGGACGATGCCTATCCGATCGACGATCTGGACGACATCCTGCCGGGCCTGCTGGAAGGGCGGTCGCGTGTCTATTACCACTTCGGCCGCGATGCGGATTTCGACCTGAAGCTGATCGGCTGGGTCAACCGCGTGCGTTCGCAGGTGCGCCACGGCGCGCAACCGCCGCATGAGTTCCTGGAACTGGGGCACCTGCTGCACGAACAGCGCCTGTTCAAATCCGGTGCGGAGGTGGCGCTGATGCACCACGCGGCGCAGATCAGCGTGCGTGCGCACCTGGCAGCAATGCGCGCGGCGAAGGCGGGCATCCACGAGTACGAACTGCAGGCCGAACTGGAGCGCGTGTTCCGCGCCAACGACGCCGTGCCCGCCTACTGCAGCATCGTGGGCGCCGGCCGCAACGGCTGCATCCTGCATTACCGCGACAACAACGCACGGTCGCGCGATGGCGAGCTGGTGCTGATCGATGCCGGTGCCGAGTACCGCGGCTATGCCAGCGACATCACCCGGACGTTCCCGGTAAACGGTCGTTTCAGTGCCGAGCAGCGCGCGCTGCACGATCTGGTGGGTGAAGCACAGGCGGCGGCGCTGGCCCAGGCCAAGCCGGGCGTGGCCTACGAGGCCGGCCACCTGGCGGCGGTGCAGACCCTGACCGAAGGCCTGCTGCGGCTGGGCCTGCTGAAGGGCACGCTGGAGAAGAACCTGTCCGAGGGCCTGTACCAGCGCTTCTACCGGCACAAGACCGGGCATTGGATCGGGCTGGACGTGCATGACGTGGGCGACTACCGCCTGGCCGGTGATTCGCGCCTGCTGGAGCCGGGCATGGCGTTCACCATCGAGCCGGGGCTGTACGTCGGCGCCGACGACACGACGGTGGAGCCGCGCTGGCGTGGTATCGGCATCCGCACCGAGGACGACGTGCTGATTACCGATGACGGCCATCGCGTGCTGACCGAAGGGCTGGCGCGTAGTGCCGACGAGATTGAAGCGGTGATGGCGGGTTGAGGGTTTGTTGGCAGGGCTTGCAGCCCTGCACCTGTGGTAGTGCCGGCCGCTGGCCGGCAACCTCAACAGCAAAAGCGGGCTATCCGTGGGATGGCGGGGCGGTGTGGGTGGTCAGGACACGCCGTAAACCCATCCATGGGGGCTCGATGGCGCCATCCATGGCGCCAACGGTCCTGCCCACCCACACCGCCCCGCCTCTGACAGTTGGCCGGTCGCGGTTGGTGGGTGCCGACCGTTGGTCAGCACATCGGTCAGGTATCGAGTGAATCATCCACGCATGGCGTGGATCTACTGGCACGCGCGGCGGTTGGTGGGTGCC
>NZ_JBYSZR010000012.1:0-115933 GCF_058787375.1 Stenotrophomonas sp. FW305-3-2-15-E-LB1 | reverse complement strand
TTGGTCGACTGCCCTTCGCGCAGACCGCCAGAATCCCGCGCTGCGCGCGATAGTCGACCAGCGGTCGACTCTACCGGGTCACCGTTGCGCCAGACAGGTAGAGTCGACCGTTGGTCGACTGCTCTTCGCGCAGACCGTCAAAACCGCGCGCTGCGCGCGATAGTCGACCAACGGTCGACTCTACCGGGTCACCGTTCCGCCATACAGGTAGAGTCGACCGTTGGTCGACTGCCCTTCGCGCAGACCGCCAGAATCCCGCGCTGCGCGCGATAGTCGACCAGCGGTCGACTCTACCGGCTCACCGTTCCGCCATACAAAAGGCCCGGCTTTCGCCGGGCCTTCTGCATCACGCATCACGTGCGATCGATTACCAGATCACGACGCGCTTGTCGTCGGCGCGCACCATCGCGTCGCCCGCCTTGCACTGGAACGCAGCGGCGAAGGACGGCATGTTCGACGGTGCACCGTTGGCGCGGAAGTTGGCCGGTGCATGCGGATCGGTATTCAGGCGCACGCGCAGTTCGCCATCGGTGAAGTTGCGGCGCCACACGGTGGCCCAGTTCATGAAGAAGCGCTGGTCCTGGCTGTGGCCATCGACATCGACATTCGCCTTCGGGTCTTCCTTCAGGGCCATCTGCAGCGCGTCGTACGCCACGGTCAGGCCGCCCAGGTCACCGATGTTCTCGCCCAGGGTCAGCTTGCCCTTCACGAACACGCCCGGCACCGACTCGTAGCCGTCGAACTGCGCGACCAGCTTGTCGGTGCGCTCGGTGAAGGCCTTGCGGTCGCCGTCGGTCCACCAGTTGTCGAAGTTGCCGTTGGCGGCGAACTGGCTGCCCGAATCGTCGTAGCCGTGCATCATCTCGTGGCCGATGACCGCACCGATGCCGCCGTAGTTCAGCGCCGGATCGGCCTTGGCGTCGAAGAACGGCGCCTGGAGGATCGCCGCCGGGAACACGATCTCGTTCTTGGTCGCGTTGTAGTACGCGTTGACGGTCTGCGGGGTCATGCCCCACTCGGTCTTGTCCACCGGCTTGCCGATCTTGTCCAGCATGTAGCGGTAGTTGAACGCGCGTGCCGCCTGCATGTTGCCCAGGTAGCTGTCACCGTTGGTCTGCAGGCCCGCCCAGTCACGCCACTTGTCGGGGTAGCCGATCTTCGGGGTGAAGCTGGCCCACTTTTCCAGTGCCTTCTTCTTGGTTTCCTCGCCCATCCACGGCAGCTGCTCCAGGCGCGCCTTCAGCGCCTCCGACAGGTTTTCCACCAGGTGCTGCATGGCGACCTTCGATTCGGCCGGGAACACGGCGTCGACGTACAGCTGGCCCAGGGCTTCACCCATGCCACCGTTCACCGATTCCAGCACGCGCTTCCAGCGCGGCTGCATTTCCTTCTGGCCACGCAGGGTGGTGCCGTAGAAATCGAAGTTGGCCTTCTCGAACTGGCTGCTCAGGTACGGCGAGGCGTCGTCGATGGTGTGGAAACGCAGGTAAGCCTGCCAGGTGCTGGCCGGCACGTCGGCCAGCATCTTGTCCATTTCACCGAAGAAGCCCGGCTGGGCCAGCGAGAACTTCTGCGCGGCCGGCACCTTCAGGGTGTCAAACAGCGCGGTCCAGCTGAAGTTCGGGGTCAGCTTGTCGGCGTCGGCAGCGCTGAGCGGGTTGTAGCGCTTGGCCGGGTCGCGCATTTCGATACGCGACATCGATGCCTTGGCCAGGCGGGTTTCAAAGGCCATCACGGCCTTGGCCTGCTCGGCGGCCTGCGCAGCGTCCATGCCCGACAGGGTCAGCACCTGGGCGATGTAGGCCACGTAGGCGTCACGGATCTTGGCCTGCGATTCGTCGAAGTAGTAGCCCTTTTCCGGCAGGCCCAGGCCGCCCTGGCCGACGTAGGCGATGACGTTGGCGGAATCCTTGTAGTCGGCGTTGCCGAACAGCGAGAACAGCACGCCCTTGCCTTCGGCCTGGCTGTCGCGCAGGTACTGGGTGATGGCGGCGGTGTCGTTCAGCGCAGCGATCTTGTCCAGCTGCGGCTGCAGCGGCGCCAGGCCGGCGGCCTCGATCTTGGCTTCGTCGTTGCCGGTCTTCCAGATGTCACCGATCTTGGCTTCCACCGAGCCGGCCTTGGCCTGGCTGGCGGCGGCCTGCTCGACCAGCGCGTGCTGCACTTCCAGCGAGCGCTCGCGCAGGATCTCGAAGCTGCCCCAGGTGGTCTGGTCGCCCGGCACCGGGTTGGCCTGCAGCCACTTGCTGTTGACGAAGCCATTGAGGTCGGTACAGGCGGCGATGGACGGGTCCAGGTCGGCGCTGTTGAGCGAGATCAGCGGCGTCTTGATCTGCGACTGATCGAAGGCCGGCTTGGCATCGGCGGTAGCGGCCGGCGCGGTTTCATTCTTGCCACAGGCGGCCAGCGAAGCAGCGATGGCGATGGTCAGGCCCAGCGGGACCAGGTTGCGGACGTTCATGGAGTCTCTCTCCGACGGCGAATCGTCCAGCGTAGCGGGCGCGGCGATGCCGGGGACCGGCCAAAGGTCACAGGGGGGATGCGGGCCGTTACCATGCTCCGCGATGATCATCATTACCCTCGCCACGCCGCCGGACGCTGCGCTGCGGCTCTACACCCTCCCCGGCCTGGTTGATCCAGGGCACTTGCCCGCCCCCCTTGCGGCCCGGATCGTGGAGGCTCCAGCGGGGCACCTGCTTGCGTGGTCCGCAGCCGAAAACGGAATCGCGGGTTTCAGCCAGGACGGCCGCAGCCTGGTCCTGCCACTTCCGCTGCTGGGCGCCGGCATCGGCAGCATGCAACGGGCCAAGGGCAGTGGCTTCGTCACGCTGTTCGTGAAAACAGCCGACGCGGGCATGATCGAGGTCGTGGGCAGCCAGACGTTCCAACAGGCCGCGCTGGATCGATTGCTGGCGCAGCAGGCCGCACTGGGCGCGTTGCTGGGCTGCACACTGACCGTGGAAGACTGGGGTTACGACTGCTGACGGCGGTGCAGCGGCTCTCTGGGGAAACAGCAGCCGAGCATGGGCTCGACTCTACAAACAGCAGCCGAGCATGGGCTCGACTCTACAAACAGCAGCCGAGCATGGCTCGACTCTACAAACAGCAGCCGAGCATGGGCTCGGCTCTACAAACAGCAGCCGAGCATGGGCTCGGCTCTACAAAAAGCGAAAGGCCGGCTTGCGCCGGCCTTGTGCTTTATTTTGCCTTGCCCTGGTTGGCCACGGCTTCAGCGGCCTTGCGGGCGGCTTCCGGGTCGCCCAAGTAGCGGAACGACTTCACGGTCAGGTCGTCGTTCAGTTCGAACAGCAGCGGGATGCCGGTCGGGATGTTCAGCTCAAGGATCTCCTCGCGCGAGACGTTGTTGAGATACTTGTACAGCGCGCGCAGCGAGTTGCCGTGGGCGGTGACCAGCACGGTCTTGCCCTCCTTCAGCTGCGGCGCGATGGCGTCGTGCCAGTACGGCAGCACGCGGTCCAGCGTGGTCGCCAGCGATTCGGTGCCCGGCAGTGCGTTGCGGTCCAGGCCGGCGTAGCGGCGGTCGTGGATCGGGTGGCCCGGATCTTCCAGCTCCATCGGCGGCGGCGGGATGTCGTACGAACGACGCCACACCTTGACCTGGTCCTCGCCGTGCTTGGCAGCGGTCTCGGCCTTGTCCAGGCCCTGCAGGCCACCATAGTGGCGCTCGTTCAGGCGCCAGGACTTGTTGACCGGCAGCCAGTCCTGGCCCAGTTCGGCCAGCGCGCCCTGCAGGGTGTGGATGGCGCGCTTGAGCACCGAGGTGTGGGCGACGTCGAACTGCAGGCCCTCTTCGCGCATCAGGCGGCCGGCGTTGGCGGCCTCGCTGCGGCCCTGGTCGGTCAGGTCGACATCGACCCAGCCGGTGAAGCGGTTGTCCAGGTTCCACTGGCTCTGGCCGTGGCGCAACAGTACGAGTTTACGGGTCACTGCAGGATCTCCAACGCGAGGATAGGCAGGCGGCCATTGTAGCCCCGGCCACGCTCACCGCGCCGTGGCAGCGGTCATGCCATGCTCCGGGCCGATGAAGACCGTGATCGATCCGGGCCACTGGCAAGGCAGCGTCGCCGCCGCCCGAGCACACCAGGTGCAGCTGGCCAGCCGCGTCGAGCGCCAGGACCGGCTGCCGGCCGCGCCACGCTGGCTGGCCGGGCTGGACGTGGGCTTCGAGGACAACGGCGCCATCACCCGCGCGGCCGCCGTGCTGCTCGATGCCACCACGCTGCAGCCGGTGGCGCAGGAAATCGCCCGCATTCCCACCGTCATGCCCTACATCCCGGGCCTGCTCAGCTTCCGCGAACTGCCGGCCCTGCTGGCCGCGCTGGCGCAGCTGCCACGCACCCCGGACCTGGTGTTCGTCGATGGCCATGGCATCAGCCACCCGCGGCGGCTGGGCGTGGCATCACATCTGGGCGTGGTGACCGACCTGCCGAGCATCGGCGTGGCCAAGTCGAAGCTGGTCGGCCGCTTCGAAGAACCCGGTGCCGAGCCCGGCGCACAGACACCATTGCTGGACGGAGACGAGCAGCTGGGCTGGGTGCTGCGCAGCAAGGCCCGCTGCAAGCCGTTGTTCGTGGCGGGCGGCCACCGGGTCAGCGCAGATACCGCGCTGGCCTGGGTGCAGCGCACGCTGCGCGGCTATCGCCTGCCCGAACCAACCCGCCTGGCCGACCGCCTGGCCTCGCGCCGCGATGAGGGTAGGGTCGACGGGTAGAGGCGACTGGGTAGAGTCGACTGTTAGTCGACTACCGCGCGCAGCGCGGGGTTTTCGGGGTTTTCCGCCAAGAGCAGTCGACTAACAGTCGACTCTACCCAGTCGACTCTACCCAGTCGACTCTACCCAGCCGACGAGACCCAGTCGGGATCTGTTACCGGTGCACGTGGCCATGATGACCCTGTACATCATGGTCATGATCGTGCTCGTGCCTGGCCGGTTCCCCGCACGCTTCGCCGCAGTGGTCAGCCTCGATCTGCAGGGTCACATGATCGATGCCGAACTCCTCGTGCAGGCGTGCGCCCAGTTCACGGCGCAGCGCGTCGGCGTCGGTGCCATCGCGCATCACCACGTGCGCGGTCAGCGCCGGGGTGCTCGATGCCAGGGCCCAGACGTGCAGGTCATGCACGTCCAGCACGGCGGCATGCGCACTCAAGCCTGCGCGCACCTTGGCCACATCGGTGCCCTTGGGCACGCCTTCCAGCAGTACGTTGATGGCTTCGCGCATCAGCACCCAGGTGCGCGGCAGCACCCACAGGCCGATCAGCACGGCAAGGATCGGATCGATCGGCTTCCAGCCGGTCCAGTGGATCAGCAGCGCGCCAACGATCACCGCCACCGAGCCCAGCATGTCCGCCCACACTTCCAGGTAGGCGCCTTTCACGTTGAGGCTTTCACCGCTGCCGGCCTGCAGCAGGCGCATCGAAATGAGGTTGATGACCAGGCCGATCGCTGCGATCACCAGCATGCCGGTCGATGCGATCTCCTGCGGCTGGCGGAAGCGCGCAATGGCTTCCCACAGGATGTAGCCGGCAACGACGAACAGCATCGCGCCATTGATCATCGCGCCCAGTGCTTCCAGCCGCGCATAGCCGTAAGTGCGTCGCGCATCCGGCGGGCGCCGGCTCAGCCGCACCGCCACCAGCGCGATCATCAGTGCCAACGTATCGGTGGCCATGTGCGCGGCGTCGGAGAGCAGTGCCAGGCTGTTGGTCCAGAACGCACCCACCACCTCCACCACCAGGAACGTGGTGGTCAGGCCGAGCGCCCACCACAACGGTTTCTCGTGGCGGATTTCCGATGGCAGGTGGTCGTGGTCGTGGCCCATGGCAAAGCTCCTGTGCAATGCGGTCAGGCTACGCGCGGTGGCCGCGGGAGACTATTACGCTGTTTATAACATTGCAGGCGTCGCCGCCCTGCCATCGATGCAGGCACGCTGCATGCCGCTTAAACTGCCGGCTCGCCCCCCATCAACCGTACACCCGCGCTGCCGATACCGGTGGTCTGCCGTACGCCGCTGGATACCGACGTGGACACACCCCAACTGGATGAAGCCAGCCAACCGCTGGCCGACGCCTGGCAGCACTGCCTGCTGCAGGCTGGCCCCGCAGCGACCGCGCTGCTGCGGCAGGTCGCGCAGGATGCACCGCCCGCGCTGGCACACCGCTTCTACGACGTCCTGCTGCAGGATGCGCGTGCGCGCCGCTTCCTGTCCCACGAGCAGGTGAAGGATCGCCTGCAGCCCGCCATGCAGCGCTGGCTGAACCAGTTGCTGTGCACCGATGCCGAAGGCGTGGCCATGGCGGTGGCCGCGCAGCGTGTGATCGGCGATGTCCATGCACGGGTCGGCATTCCCGTGGACCTCGTCACCCGCGGTGCGCGCGTGCTCAAGCACGAACTGTTCGTGCGCGTGCGCGGCCTGGCCAGTGATGCGGATACGGCGTTCGCCGCCATCGACTGCCTCAGCGCAACCATGGACATCGCCATGGAAGGCATGACCCTGGCCTATACCCATGCCCGCGAGCGCTCATCGCGTACCGATGCGGCATATCGCCTGTTCTCGCTGGTGCAGAACGTGAGCACCGAACGCGAGCGCCAGCGTGCGCTGCTGCTGGACTGGGAAAATACCCTGCTGTACACCTTGGCCGGCCACACCTGCGATGGCGAAGGCGCGAGCCTGGCCACGTCCGAGTTCGGCCTGTGGTTCACCCACAAGGGCGTGCCCAGCTTCGGCGAAAGCAGCGAGACCCAGCAGGTGTCCCGCCTGGTCGCGCGCATCGACGCCTGCCTGGTGCGCGCCAAGAGCGATGACACCGCACAGCGGCTGGCCGTGCTGCCGCCCATCCGCGAAGACCTGGCCACCATCCGCAGCCTGATGACGCTGCTGTTCGAGCGCATCGGCGAACTGGATGCGGGCAGCGATGCACTGACCAACCTGCTCAACCGCCGCTTCCTGCCGACCGTGCTGCGACGGGAAATTGAGCTGGCCACGCGCAACCAGACTCCTTTCTCGCTGCTGTTGCTGGATCTGGACCACTTCAAGGCGATCAACGATGGCCATGGCCACGACGCCGGTGACCGCGCGTTGCAGCACGTGGCCGCCCTGCTGGGGCAGCTGACCCGTGGCAGCGATTACCTGTTCCGCTACGGCGGCGAAGAGTTCGTGGTGGTGCTGGTGGCCGCCAGCGAATCGCAGGCGATGGTGATCGCTGAAAGCCTGCGGCGACAGATCGCGCAGTCGCCGGTCAGCCTGGCCAACGGCCAGCAGCTGGACCTCAGCGCCAGCATCGGCGTGGCCGCCCACGATGGCCACCCCGACTACGAGCGGCTGATGGCGCGTGCCGATGCGGCGATGTATGCCGCCAAGCGTGGCGGACGCAACCGGGTGGTGCTGGCTGATGCCACCCTGCCCGACGCACCCGGGCGCCGTGCCCTGCAACGCTGACTATCCCCTCGCGCCGCACGGCTGGCGGCGCAGGCGGCACAGCGCCCACCACAGCAGCGCCAACGCCGCGATGCCGGCCCCCAGCAGGCACACCGCGCCCCAGCCGTGGCGCGCCTGCACCCAGGTGCCGGCCGCCGCGCCACTGCCGCTGCCCACCGCATAGAACAGCATGTACAGCGCCACCAGGCGCCCATGCTGTTCAACCGGTGCGCGCAGCAGCAGCGCCTGGTTGGCTACGTGCAGTGCCTGGCCGCCCAGATCCAGCAGCACCACGCCCAGCAGCAGCAACCCCAGCGAGTGCGGCAGCCCCAGCAGCGGCCACCACGCCGCCAGCATCAGCAGCAGCGCGGCCAGGCTGACGCGCACCGCGAATCCACGATCCATCCAGTGGCCCACGCGCGCGGCCAGCAGCGCGCCGACAATGCCTGCCACGCCCAGTGCACCGATCGCGGCGGTGGACCAGTGCAACGGTGGCGCCGACAGCGGCAACGGCGCCGCCGCCCAGAACACGTTGAGGCCCGCAAACAGCAGCAGCGCCAGCGGCCCGCGCTCACGCAGCGCGCGGTCGTCGCGCAGCAGCGTGGCCATCGATGCCAGCAGCGCCCGCCATGACGGTGGTGTTGCCGGTACCGGCAAGGCCGGCAGCCGCCGCCACAGCAGCAGTGCCAGCAGGGCCATCAGCACTGCCGACAGCAGGTAGACCGCGCGCCATCCGCCCACCGCGGCCACGCTGCCGGACAGCACGCGCGCCGACAGCAGGCCGATGAACACCCCGCCCTGCACGACGCCAACCATGCGACCGCGCTGCGCGGCCGGCGCAAGCGTGGCCGTGTAGGCGATCAGGCCCTGGGTGAGTGCCGTACCCAGCAGCCCGGCCAGCAGCATGCCCGCCAGCAGCCAGGGTGCCGTGCGGGCGCTGGCCAGCAGCAGGAGCGCGGCCACCAGGGCCAGCAACTGCACGCGCAGCAGGCGCCGGCGGTCGCCGCGGTCCGCCAGCGGCAGCAGGCCGAGCAGGGCCAGCACGCTACCCACCTGGGTCGCGGCCAGCACCCCACCGGCGACGGCCGCATCCAGCGCGAACGCCTGCGCCAGCCGCTCCAGCAGGGGCTGGGCGTAGTAGACATTGGCCACGCTGGCGCCGGCGGCGACGGCCAGCAAGCCCAGCAATGGCCGCGATACGGGAGTGCTCATCAATGTGGTTGCATATCGAAACTGGATGCACGGTAGCGCCGCCGGTTTTAAACTGCAACCAGATTCCACACCCGGACGCCGCCATGCACGCCGACAGCCCCTGCCCCGTGGCCCGCAGTGCCGATCTGCTCGGCGACCGCTGGGCGCTGCTGGTCATCCGCGATGCCTTCGACGGCATCACCCGCTTCGGTGATTTCCAGCGCAGCCTCGGCGCCGCCCGCAACATCCTCAGCGACCGCCTGCGCCGGCTGGTGGAGGCCGGCCTGCTGGTGCAGCAGCCCGCCGCAGATGGCAGCGCCTACCAGGACTATGTGCTGACTGCCGCCGGGCGCGACCTGTTCCCGCTGCTGGTCGCCCTGCGCCAATGGGGCGAACGGCACCGTTTCGCCCCCGGCGAAGCGCATTCCACCCTGATCGAACGCGCCAGCGGCGCCGCCCTGCCCCACATGCGGCCGCAGGATGCCGCCGGCCGCGCCATCGCCCCCGAGCAGACGGTCGTTCGCAAGCTCTGACAGAAGGGCACATCCCCCGAATGGGGGACTCGACAGCGCTACCGGTGTCAAATAGCATTCGCTCGCAATTGCAGACGATTCCTATTGACATCGGCTATGGCCGCACCCTCTTCCCCCCCTGCTGCCGGCACCGCGCCGGCCAAGCGCGTGCCGCGCGGTAACGGCCATGGCCTGTTGTGGGCCCGTGGCCTGCTCGGCCTGCTCGGTGGCTATGCCGTGGCCGCCTGCTGGGCCGCCGCACTGGCGCGCCTGCTGCCCGGCGCCAAAGCCGATGCCACCCTGGTCGCCACCATGGCCGCCTTCGTGGTCTACGCGCTGGCCGCGATCTGGGCCTATGCCGCACGCAGCACCCTGCGCGCCACGTTGGGCCTGCTGGTTGCCGGTGGCCTGGGCGCGCTGCTTGCCTGGCTGCTGCGCGGGGGCGTGGCATGAGCAATCTGGGTGGCATCCGCCAATCGCAATCGGTACTGCATACCTGGTCGGGCCTGGTGGTCGGCTGGGTGCTGTTCCTGATCTTCATTGCCGGCACCGCTGCGTACTGGAAGGAAGAACTGACCCGCTGGATGCAGCCGGAAATCGGCCTGCCCGCCAGCAGCGCCACGGCTGTCAGCCAGGCCCAGCAGTTCCTCGCCCGCACCGCGCCGGATGCGCAGCGCTGGAGCATCGAACTGCCCGACTCGCGCAGCAGCGCGACCGCCGTCAGCTGGCAGCCACAGGGCGAGAAGGAACGCCGCCGCGGCCAGCGCAACCCGAACCAGGCCACGCTGGATGCCGACGGCAAGCCGGTGCAGGTGCGCGAGACGCGCGGGGGCAACTTCTTCTATCGCCTGCACTTCGACCTGCACTACGTGCCGGTGCTGTGGGCGCGCTGGTTCATCAGCGCCTGCTCGATGCTGATGCTGATCGCGCTGATCAGCGGGGTCATCACCCACAAGAAGATCTTCACCGACTTCTTCACCTTCCGCCGGGGCAAGGGCCAGCGCAGCTGGCTGGACGGCCACAACGCACTGGCCGTGCTGTCGCTGCCGTTCCATCTGATGATCACCTACACCGGCCTGATCACACTGATGACGCTGTACATGCCGTGGGCGGTGGATGCCAACTACCCCGGCGGCCGCGATGCGTTCTTCGCCGAACTGTTCCCGCGTGCGGAAAAAGTCGAAGCCAGCGGCACCGCCGCGACCCCGCCGGCGCTGGCCGAGGTGCTGCGTCGCGCCGAAGTGCAATGGGGCGGCGGCCATGCGGCCTCGCTGCAGATCGAACAGCCTGGCGATGCGGCGATGCGCATCAGCGTGCGCCGCCAGCAGGGCGACCAGATCGCTGGCGCTGCCGACACGCTGGCCTTCGATGCGCGCGGCAACCTGCTGGATGCGGCGCCGCCGCGTTCGGCCGCCGTCATCACCCGCGACGGCATGATCGGCCTGCATGCCGCGCGCTTCGCACCCACCACGATGCGCTGGCTGTTCTTCCTATCCGGCGTGGCCGGCACGCTGATGGTGGCCACCGGGCTGGTGCTGTGGACGGTGAAGCGGCGCACCCAGCTGCCGGATCCGGCGCGGCCGCACCTGGGCTTCCGCATCGTCGAACGCCTGAACATCGGCTTCGTCACCGGCCTGCCGGTGGCCATGCTGGCCTTCCTGTGGGGCAACCGCCTGCTGCCGCTGGA
Source organism: Stenotrophomonas sp. FW305-3-2-15-E-LB1 (assembly GCF_058787375.1). Taxonomy (NCBI): domain Bacteria; kingdom Pseudomonadati; phylum Pseudomonadota; class Gammaproteobacteria; order Lysobacterales; family Lysobacteraceae; genus Stenotrophomonas; species Stenotrophomonas sp. FW305-3-2-15-E-LB1. Next base: position 105,107 of record NZ_JBYSZR010000012.1, on the reverse strand, counting down.
CGTGGCCAACCGCAGCGATGCCGAGGTGAAGGTGTTCTTCTACGCTTGGGCCGCCTGCGTGGTGCACGCGATGCTGCGCGCGCCGCGTCGCGGCTGGGTCGAGCAGCTGGCGCTGGCCGGCGTGCTGGCGCTGGGCCTGCCGCTCTACAACCTGGTGGCGTGGCACGGTGGCGCGCTGTCCGCGCTTGCTGCCGGGGATGGCGCCAAGGCCGGCATCGACATCGGCCTGCTGTTGATCGGCGCCGGCCTGCTGTGGGCCGCGCGCAAGGTGCACCGTTTCGTGCCGGCGCAGCGCAAGCCGCGCACCGCACGCGCCACCTCGCCGGCCGAGGCGGGCGCATGAGCGTGCTCGCCCTGCTGTTGGCGGCCGCCGCCTTCGCCTGCCTGGCGATGGCAATGGAACGCCACCACCGCGATGTGGCCGGCCATGCGCCGCCGACGCCGCGCCGTCGCCTGCTGCAGGGGCTGGGCGTGCTCGGGCTGCTCGCCAGCCTGCTGGCCAGCATCGCCGCCTGGGGCATTGCACAGGGCTTTGTTGGTTGGTGCGGCGTGCTCGCCGCCGGTGCCGGGGCGATGGTGCTCTGGCTCAGTTTCCGCAGCCCGGCCAAGCCGGTGCCACGCCCGTCTTCCCGTTCCTGATCCAGAAACCGAGGTTCCATCATGAAGCAGCCTTCGCCTGGCGCCCTGCGCCGGAACGCCCTCGCCTTGTCGCTCGCCTGCGCCGCTGCGCCGGCCTTCGCCCAGGACAGCGCGCCAACCACCACCGAACTGGACCGGGTGATGGTCACCCAGCGCACCGAGGGCTACCAGGTCTATGGCACCAACACCGCCACCAAGCTGCCGCTGACCCTGCGTGAAACCCCGCAGTCGCTGACCGTGTTCACCCGCCAGCGCATCGAGGATTTCAACCTCATCACCATTTCCGAGGTGCTGCAGCAGACCCCGGGCGTCACCATCCAGTCCTATGACAGCAACCGCACGCTGTTCAATGCGCGCGGCTTTGCCATCAACAACTTCATGTTCGATGGCATCCCCACCAACTACACCACCGGTTCGGGCGGCAACTCGATCCTCAGCGACACCTCCATCTACGAGCGCATCGAAGTGGTGCGCGGCGCCAGCGGCCTGGTCACCGGCTCGGGCAATCCGTCGGCCACGGTGAACATGGTGCGCAAGCGCCCGACCGAAACCTTCCAGGCCAGCACCAGCCTCAGCGCCGGCTCGTGGGATTACAAGCGCGCGGAAGTGGATGTGTCCGGTCCGCTCAGCAAGGGCGGGCGCGTGCGCGGTCGCTTCGTCGGCGCCTACACCGACAAGGAAAGCTGGGTGCGCTTCCAGCATGACAAATCGCCCAGCCTGTACGGCGTCATCGAAGCCGACCTGACCGACAGCACCCGCCTGCGCGCCGGCATCGACTACCTGAAGACCGGCTCCGATGGCGGTGCCTGGAGTGCCTCGCCGCTGTACTTCCGCGACGGCACGCGTGCGCACATGCCGCGTTCCTACAGCGCCGCGGCGCGCTGGAACGAGTGGAACCGCCAGAGCACCAACTACTTCGCCACCCTCGAACAGCAGCTCGGCGCCGGCTGGAGCGGCCGCCTGGCCTACAACCACCGCGCCACCGACACCGACTCGCTGCTGCTGGCCGGTTCCAACACCGGCAACTGGGCCGATGCCGTGACCGGCCTGGGCCTGCGCATCGCCGATACCTACTCGGTGTCCGAGACGCGCGAGGATGCCTTCGACCTCTACGCCTCCGGCCCGTTCCAGCTGTTCGGCCGTTCGCATGAGCTGGTGGTAGGCATCAACCACTACGACCGCGACCTGGACACCATCCGCGCCGGCATCACCTCGCGCCCGTACAACGTCAACGCGTTCCCGAGCATCTACGAGTGGGACGGCAACATCGGCAGGCCGACCACCTTCAACTACGGCATTCCGTCGAACACGGTGAACACCACCGAAACCGGCTACTACGCCGCCGTGCGCCTGAACCCGATCGACCCGCTGAAGATCATCGCCGGTGCGCGCTATTCCGATTACCGCACCACCACCGACAACTACGACGTCAACGGTGTGTTCACCAGCCGCAGCGCACGCACCACCGCGCACGAGCTGACCCCGTACGTGGGCGTGCTGTACGACCTCAGCAGCAGCATCACCGCCTTCGCCAGCTATTCGGACGTGTTCCAGGCCACCGCGCGCCGCGACATCAACAACCAGCTGCTCGACCCGACCACCGGCGGCAACTACGAGTACGGCCTGAAGGGAGAGTTTTTCGGCGGACGCCTGTACACCGCGTTGAACGGCTTCTACATGAAGCAGGACAACGTGGCCGAGCTGGACCCGAACGGCGGCGAGATCAAGCTGCCCGATGGCAGCTCGCCCTACATCGCCAGCAAGGGCATCACCACCCAGGGCGGCGAGTTTGAAGTGTCCGGCTCGATCACCGACCACTGGAGCATGACCGGCGGCTATACCTACAGCTACAGCAGCAACCCCGATGGCAGCCGCTTCGCCAGCACCAGCCCGATGCACCTGGCACGCTTCAACACCACTTACAGCCACGGCCAGTGGACGGTCGGCGGCGGCGTCAGCGTGCAGAGCGAGATCTACCAGATGCAGCCGATCCCCACCGGCCGCTTCAATGCCAACGGCACCCCGGTCACTGCAACCGGCAAGATGAGCCAGGGCGGCTACGTGCTGTTCGACCTGATGGGCCGCTACCGCATCAACGACAACCTGAGCGTGGGCGTGACGGTCACCAACCTGTTCGACAAGGTCTACTACCGCAACGTCGGCTTCTTCAACGCGGGCTACTGGGGCGAGCCGCGCCGGGTGCTGTTCAACCTGCGCGCGAAGTTCTGATGCCACCGTGCGGCGCCGGCCACCCGACTCCGCACAGTGACCCCCACCTTCGGCGCATGCTGCCGGGGTGGGCATCGGCGTAGCATCACGGGCGGGCCTTCGGGCCCGCCTTTTTGTTGCCCGCCGAGGAACCGCCCATGCTGCACCGTCGCCTGCCCAACCCTGCCCTCCTGCTGTTGCCGCTGGCCCTTCTGTGCGCATCGTCGGTGCAGGCACGCGAGGTGGCCGCGCCGGCCGAGCATGTCGATGCCGATGGCCCCTACGTGTTCCGCGTCGGCGACCAGCTGCGGGCGAAGTGGATCTGCGGCGACCAGGTGCAGATGCGCACCCTGCCGGCCCAAGCCAGCGGTACCGACATCACGCCGCAGTGCGGCTACGGCCACAGCGTGCATGTGCTGCCGCCGGCAGCGCCCTCGGTGTCGGTGCTGCCGGCCACGCCGCGCATCGTTGCGGTGTCCGACATCCATGGCCAGTACGGCCTGCTGGTGCGCCTGCTGCGCGCCAACAAGGTGATCGATGCGCAGGACCAGTGGGCGCTGGGCAAGGACACGCTGGTGATTGCCGGTGATGTGTTCGACCGTGGCCCGCAGGTGACCGAAGCGTTCTGGCTGCTGTACGGGCTGCAGCAGCAGGCCGCCGCGGCCGGTGGCGCGGTGCATTTCGTGCTGGGCAACCACGAAACCATGGTGCTGTACGACGACCTGCGCTACGTCAATCCCAAGTACCTGCGCAGCGCGCAGCTGCTGGGCCGTAGTTACCCGCAACTCTATGGAGCCGATTCGGTGATCGGCCAGTGGCTGCGCACCCGCCCGGTGCTGCTGAAGATCGGCGACACCCTGTTCCTGCACGGCGGCATCTCGCCCGACGCCGTGCAGCTGGCGCTGCAGCCGGCCGCGACCAATGCCGCCTACCAGGCCTCGCTGGGCACGCCCAAGGCCGAGGTGAAGGCCAACCCGGCCACCGCGCCGCTGTATGACGGCAAGACCAGCCCGATCTGGTACCGCGGCTACTTCGATGGACGCCTGGACAGCAACGGCGTGCAGGCCGTGCTTGATCAGCTGCACCTGAAGCGCATCGTGGTCGGCCACACCTCGATGCCGCACGTCAGCACCTTCCATGGTGGGCGCGTGATCGCCATCGACAGCAGCATCAAGAACGGCGAGAACGGCGAACTGCTGTTCATCGAAGATGGCAGGCTCAGCCGCGGCCTGCTGGACGGTACGCGGGTGCCGCTGGCTGAAGGCGTGCCTGGCGAGGATGACTGACCCCGAGCAAGCTCAACTGCCGTTGGCATTGGTAGAGTCGAGCTTGCTCGACTGCCGTTGGCGCGATTTCAAAGCCAGTCGAGCAAGCTCGACGCTACCCATCAGGAACCGCCGCCATGCCCCAGACCGTCATCCCGCAGCTGCGCATGCTGCACGCCGACACCACCCTGCCGTTCTACGTGCAGGGCCTGGGCTTCTCCGTCGACTGGGAACACCGCTTCGGGCCGGGCATGCCGCTGTTCGCCCAGCTCACCCGTGATGGCCAGACCCTGTTCCTCAGCGAACATGCCGGTGACTGCCAGCCCGGTGGCGCGGTGTACTTCAAGGTCGATGACGTGGACGCGGTGTTCCGCGCGTTCAGTGCCGCCGGCGTGCCCATCCCGCAGCCGCCGAACGATACCGAATGGGGCACCCGCGAAATGCTGCTGGTCGACCCGGACGGCAACCGCCTGCGATTTGCGACCCACAGCGACTGAACGGCGGGGACTTGAGCGGGAATATATGAACCATATATGCTTCATATATTCCCCATCGAGAACCCGCCATGGGCATCGTCAACATCGATGACACCCTGCACGACCAGCTGCGTCGTGCCTGCACCGTCTCCAGCCGCTCCATCAACGCCCAGGCCAACTTCTGGATCCGGGTCGGCATGCTGTGCGAACTCAACCCGACCCTGAGCTTCCAGGACATCGTCGCCAGCGAACTGCGCGCGGCCGGCGTGCAGCCGCCGCTGCTGCCCGCGGGCCAGGCCTGAGCCGATGGCCATCATCAAGCGCCCCGACGAAATCGCGCTGATGGCCGAGTCCGGGCGGCTGCTCGCGCAGGTGTTCGCCGCACTCGACGCGCTGCCGCTGGAAGGCCGCAGCACGATGGACATCAACGACTTCGTTGAACGGATGATCGTCGACGAGCTGCACGCGCGGCCCGCCAGCAAGGGCCAGTACGGCTTTCCGTACGTGCTCAATACCTCCATCGACAACGTCATCTGCCACGGCGTGCCCAGCCACCATGACGTGCTGCGCAGCGGACAGATCGTCAACCTCGACATCACCCTGGAAAAGAACGGCTACATCGCCGATTCCAGCACCACCTACCCGGTGGGCGAGATCGACTACGCCGCACGCAAGCTGGTCAAGGTGGCCTACCAGGCCATGTGGAAAGGCATCGCCGAAGTGCGTCCCGGCGCGCGCCTGGGCGACATCGGCCATGCCATTGCCCGCCATGCGCGCAGCCATGGCTACAGCGTGGTGAAGGAGTACTGCGGCCACGGCATCGGCCAGGAGATGCACGAAGACCCGCAGATCCTGCATTACGGCCACGCCGGCACCGGCATGGAACTGCAGGAAGGCATGGTGTTTACCATCGAGCCGATGCTCAACCAGGGCAAGCCGGCCATCCGCCAGCTGCCGGACGAATGGCCGGTGTACACCCGCGACGGCAAGCTGTCGGCGCAGTTCGAACACACCGTGGCGGTGACCGCACAGGGCGTGCGCGTACTGACCCTGCGCCCGGGCGAGACGCCACTGTGTGCGATTGACCAGGCAGGGCACTGACACCCCAGGGTGGCGGAAGCGGCCGGGAACCCTCAGAACGTGCGCGTACAGACCAGGATCGAACGATTGGCATCGGCCGGGTCGGCCATCAGCTCAGGGGCCGTGCCAGCGTCGGAGGCGGGCGAGGACGGGAAGCCGCCGCCCAGCTGCTGGCCCAGGATGGATCGCGCGGTTGCGGCATCCTGCTGCAGGTAGAGCGCCACGCTGGGGAGGCCGCCGGTGCCGGGCAGCGCCATGCGCTGCACCGTAAGCCCACGGTAGCGTTCGTCCATGCAGAAATAGTAGAAGTCGGCGTCACGCCCGCAGGCGGCCCCGGGATGGGCGCGGAACCAGTCCGTATCCGGCGCCGTGGCCACCTGCCCCGGAAGATCGTTGACGAACAGGCCTTCGTAGCGGCACTGATGAAAGCCGGCCAGCATGTGCGCGAAAGCGGGATCGCCTGCCGCCGCAGCCACCGTATCGGCGGGCACGGAAACAGACGGCGGTGGGTGCGCGCCGCACGCCGACAACAGCGCACCGGCCAGCAGCATCAGCGGCAGCGCACGCCGCGACAACGGACCCCGCATGCCGCCCATGCCGGAAGCAACGTCCGGATGCATCAGAACACCTCCCTCGGGCAGACACCGGGTCGAATGGATGACCCGGAACATCCGGGCAGTGGATGCAGCCTAAAGCGGACGCAGCAGCAACAGCAATGCCAGGCCCGCCATGAACAAGGCAATGCCGGCATCCAGCACGCGCCACGCGTTCGGGTTGCGGAACAGGGGCTGCAACAGGCGCGCGCCATAGCCCAGCGCGCAGAACCAGAGCACGCTGGCCACGCCGGCGCCGGCGGCGAATGCCCAGCGCAGGTCGCCGGGGTAGCGCGTGGACAGGCTGCCCAGCAGCACCACCGTATCAAGGTAGACGTGCGGGTTGAGCAGGGTGAAGGCCAGGCAGGCCAGCAGCACCTGGCGCCGGTTGCCGCCGTCGCTGCGGCCGGCCGCCAATGCGCTGCCGCCGCGCCACGCGCGCACGCCCGCCTGCAGGCCATACCAGCCCAGGAACGCCGCACCGCCGAAGCGCAGCACCTGCAGCAGCAGCGGCCACTGCAGCACCAGCGCGCCCATCCCGCCGACACCGGCCAGTATCAGCGCGATGTCCGCGCCCATGCACGCCAGCACCACCGTGCCCACGTAGCGGCGCTGCAGCCCCTGGCGCAGGACGAAGGCATTCTGGGCGCCGATGGCGATGATCAGGCCGGCGCCTGCGAACAGGCCGGCCAGGGCCGCGGTGAACCACATGGGGACGGGCATCCAGCAGGAAGGGACGCGCAGGGTGCAGCCCACGGCCGATTAAGGCCAGCTGGTTTTTCTTAATCCTGTGCAGGAAAACTGAAGAGGCCCGGCATGGACCTGGTACACCCGCAACTGGCCGCCTTTGCTGCGGTGCTGGAAGAAGGCAGTTTCGAGGCCGCCGCGCGCCGGCTGGCGATCAGCCCGTCTGCGCTGTCGCAGCGGATCAAGGCGCTGGAGGACCGCCTGGGCCAGGTGCTGCTGGTCCGCCAGGCGCCGTGCCGGCCCACCGCGGCCGGTGAAATCCTGCTGCGCAGCGTGCGGCCCATGCAGGCGCTGCAGAGCGAAGCGCTGGCCGAGCTGCTGCCCGAACGCGGCAACGATGCCACCCGCACGCCGATCCCGCTGGCGGTCAACGATGATTCGCTGGATACGTGGTTCGTCGCCGCCATCGCCGACCTGCACCAGCGCCATGGCTACCTGTTCGACCTGCGCATGGACGACCAGGACCACACCCTGGAACTGCTGCGCGATGGCAGCGTGCTTGGCGCGGTCACCGCCGAGGGGCGCGCACTGAAGGGCTGCAACGTGCATCCGCTGGGCGCGATGCGCTACCACGCCATCGCATCACCGGCATTCGCACGCCGCTGGTTCAACAAGGGCATGCAGGCCGATGCGCTGGCCGTGGCGCCGATGATCGTGTTCAACCGCAAGGACGAACTGCAGGCACGCTTCATGCGCCGCCTGACCCGCGCACGGCTGCAGCCACCGGTGCACTACCTGCCCTCCTCCACCGGCTTCGTCGAAGCCGCCGCGCGTGGACTGGGCTGGTGCCTGGCCCCGGAAACACTGATCGCGCCGGCGCTGGCCGAGCGCAGGGTGACCGTGCTGGAGCCACGCCGCTGGCTGGATGTCCCGCTGTTCTGGCAGCACGCCGCCGTGCGCTCGAGCACGCTGCAGCACATCACCCAGGCCCTTCGCAGCGCAGCGGAAGGCAACCTGCGCTGAGCCCATGGCACGCACGCTGCAGGCTCAGCAGGCGATCCAGTAGTCGATCTGGAACAGGCGCCCCTCGCCGTCGAAGCGCAGGTCGTAGCGCTCTTCGGTCAGCCCGCGTGGGTCCGGGGTGACATGCACCGTGTCACCGCTGCGGTGCGCGCGTGGCACCCGCTGCAGCACATCGGCAGGCGAGGTACGCGCGCCGATCTGCGTGCCATTGGCCAACAGCAGCGCGCCCTCCCGGCCTACGTCGAAGCGACGCAGCACTGCGGTGCGGCCATCGCTCTCCCACGCCTGCCCCGCCCAGCTCAGCAGCTGGATATCACCCTCGTCGTAGGCGCTGCCGCACTGGTAGGGTGAGGGTTCGCGCTGCGAGGGCGTGCCCAGCGCCTGCAGCACGCTTGGCAACGGCACGCGTTGGCCATGCGCCAGCCGTCCGCCGCCCTGCACCTGCATGCCGATGATGGCCGGGCCGGTGCGCGCCGCCACATCCGTGGCAGCGGCCCACCCCCATGGCAGTGCGAGCAGCAGCGCGCAGGCCAGCCACAGGTGGGCACGTCGGCATTTCCAGTGGCAACCCTGCATCGCGCGCTCCTGTCCACGTGGCGGCAACCACTGTAGCGCGCGCCGCACCCACAACGGCTTCACGGCGTATCCACTAGTTTTTGCCGGACTCTTTACGGATGACGGACCCGACGTGCACCTGCAACGTCCTTCCCCGCGACCGCACCGCGCACGTTGGCTGCTGGTCTGCGCGACGCTGCTGCCGGCCGCCGGCTACGCCCAGGCGGGTGCGGACAGCGCCGCAGTGGCCGCCCTGCAGTGGGAACAAGCGCGGCAGCGGCTGGAACAGGTTTCCGACGCACTGGCCGCTGCCGATGCCGGCGTGCGCAACAAGCAGGAACTGCAGGACGCAACGCGGCTGCTGCGCCTGCCGGAAATCACCGGTGAGGTGCGCCGCCTGCAGTTCCAGAAGACCCTCACCCTGCCGCTGGGCTCGCTGGAACCGGTGGCCGAGGCGTATGGCATCGACTCGCCCCTGACGTTCACCGAACGCGACTGGCGGACCCGCCCGGTGGTGACCGCCGTGCTGCCGCTGTACACCGGTGGCGTCATCCCGGCGGCGCAGCGCGCGGCCAGCGCCGCCAGCGAACAGGCCAGCGCGGAGCGCGAGGCGCAGCGGCAGTCGCTCACCGTGCAGCTGGCCCAGGCCTACTTCGGCCAGCGCCTGGCCGAACAAGCGGTGGACGTGCGCCGCGACGTGCGTGATGGCCTCGACCGCCACCTGTCCGATGCGCAGAAGCTGGAACGCGAAGGCTTCGCCACCCGCGCCCAGCGCCTGCAGGCCACCGTGGCCCGCGACAAGGCCGAGCGCGAGTACCAGAAGACCCTCAACGACCTGGCCACGCTGAAGGCCGCGCTGGCCACCCTGCTGCGCAGCGGTGGCGAGGTGCAGCCACTGTCGCCGTTGTTCGTGCAGCGCGCACCGCTGGAACCGGTGGCCAGTTTCGAGCGCACCGCGCAGGCGCGGCAGCCGCAGATCCGCCGCCTGCAGGCCATGGTGGCCCAGGCCGAACAGGGCGTGCGCGTGCAGCAGGCCAAGCTGAAACCGCAGATCTTCGCCTTCGGCCAGTACGACTTCCGCCGCCGCGATGAAATGCTGACCGACCCGGACTGGGCCTTCGGCATCGGATTGAAATACACCTTCCTGTCGCCCAGTTCGCGGCCGGCGCAGATCAGTGCGGCCCGCGCGCAGCAGGAACAGGCCGAGGCCGGCCTGCGCGAAGCCGAGAACCAGGTGGCGCTGGGCGTGCGCAAAGCCTGGAACGAACTGGACAGCGCACGGCAGCAGTTCGTGCTGCTGGACAGCAGCATCGCCCAGGCCCAGGAGAACCTGCGCCTGCAGGAGCTGGCCTTCCGCGAAGGCCAGGCCACGTCGCTGGATGTGATCGACGCGCGGCTCGGCCTGGGCGGCGCCCGCGTCGAACGCGCGCAGGCGGCCTACCAGTACGACATCGCGCTGGCGCAGCTGTTGGAGATCAGTGGACAGATGGACCGTTTCGAAGACTACCGGCGCCGTGCGGACGAGGTGATCGACCATGAGTGATGTGCTGCACGACGACGCCACCACGCCTCCGGGCAAGCGCCGCCTCGGTGTGATCCTGGTGCTGGTGCTGCTGGCCGTGGTGGTGCTGGGCCTGTGGCTGGCCTGGCGGCGCCCGGCCGACCAGATCCAGGGCATGGCCGACGCGGATACCCTCAACGTCGCCGCCAAGATCACCGCGCGCGTGGCCGAACTGAAGGTCCGCGAGGGCGACCGCGTGCTGGCCGGGCAGATCCTGTTCCTGCTCGACAGCCCGGAAGTGGCCGCCAAGGAACAGCAGGCGCAGGGCGCGCTGGCCGCCGCCCAGGCAGTGGCCGACAAGGCCGACGCGGGCGCACGCAGCGAAGACATCCGTGCCGCCGAGGCCAACTGGAAGCGGGCCGAAGCCGGTGCCACGCTGGCCGAAGCCACCGCTCGCCGCGTCCAGAACCTGTTCAACGAAGGGGTGATGACCCGGCAGAAGCGCGACGAAGCGCAGGCCCAGGCCACCAGTTCGCGCGAGCTGGCACGCGCCGCACGCGCGCAGTACGACATGGCGCTGGCCGGCGCCCGCGAGCAGGACAAGCGGGCGGCACAGGGCCAGGTGCAGCAGGCGCAGGGTGCGGTGGCCGAGGTCAACGCCGCGCGCGCCGAAGTGGAAGGACGCGCGCCGGTGGCGGGCGAGATCAACAAGCGCATGGCCGATCCGGGCGAACTGGTGCCGGCCGGCTACCCGGTGTTCACCCTGGTCGACATCGACCGGATGTGGGTGTCGATGAACCTGCGCGAATCGCAGATGCAGGGCCTGAAGGTCGGCAGTACGGTGCGCGGCCGCATCCCGGCACTGGACCAGGACGCCGAATTCAAGGTGTATTTCATCAATCCCGCAGGTGACTACGCCACCTGGCGCAGCACCCGCCAGTCATCGGGCTACGACGTGCGCAGCTTTGAGGTGCGCGTGCGTCCGGCAGATCGCATCGAGGGCTTCCGCCCCGGCATGAGCGTGCTGTTCGCGTGGCCCCAGCACTGAACCCGGGCGAGGCCGGCTTCGCTGCATCGTGGCGGCGCGAACTGCGCACGCTGCGAGGCAACCGCGCCGACCTGCTGCTGGTGACCGTACTGCCGCTGCTGATGCTGGCGCTGATGGCCTGGATGTTCAGCCCCTCGGTGATGCGCGACGTGCCCATTGCCGTGGTCGACCTGGACCACAGCAGTGACAGCCGCCTGCTGCTGCGCATGCTCGACGCCAGCCCTGGCGTGCGCGTGGCCAGCCAGCCGGTGGACATCGATGACGCCCGCGCGCAGCTGCGCCGGCTGCAGGTGTATGCCATCGTGCTGGTGCCGCGCGATGTCACCCGGCAGGCGCTGCGCGGCCAGCAGGGCACGGTATTTGCCTATTACAACGCCACTTACATGACCACCGGCCAGTCGGCTGCGCGCGACATCGGCGATGCCGTGGCCGCCTGGAACGCGCGCCTGCTGCGCGAGCGCATCGCCCTGCAGGTCGGCCCCGGCAAGCTGCGCGCAGCACCGATCGCCGTGCAGTCGGACATCCTCTACAACCCTGCACGCAGCTACGAGCTGTTCCTGCTGCCATTGATCTTCCCCGCCGTACTGTCGCTGGTGTTGGCGCTGGCAGTGGCCGGCAGCCTGGGCCGCGAGATCCGCGATGGCACCCTACGCGGCTGGCTCGGCCATACGCCGTGGCCGGCGCTTGCCGGCAAAATAGCGCCGTACGTCCTGCTGTTCTCCGTGTATGGCGCACTCGGCGTGGGCTACCTGGCCTGGCTGCGTGGCGAGGGCATCGCTGGCAGCGTGTTCCTGCTGCTGCTCGGCCAGCCGCTGTTCTACCTCGCCACCGCGGCCTATGCCCTGTTCTTCGTCGGCATCACCCGGGATATGGGCACGGCGCTGTCGGCCGTTGGCCTCAGCATCGGCACCGCGCTGGCCTTTTCCAGCGCCACCTTCCCGGTCATCGATGCACCGCTGTTCACCCGCATCTGGCATCTGCTGCTGCCGCTCAGCGCGTACATCAAGCTGCAGACCCAGCAGCAGTTCGTCGGTGCGCCGCTGGCGGTCACGCTGTGGCCGCTGGGCACGCTGCTGCTGATGATCATCCTCGCCGGTGGGCTGGGTGGCTGGCGCCTGCTGGCCTTTGCCCGCAGCACGCAGGCCGCGCAGCCCTCCGGGGCCGGCGCATGAGCGGGGTCTGGGCCAGCCTGCGGCAGACCCTGCTGGCCGTGCTGCTGGACCGTTATGCCATCGTGGTGATGGTCGGCGCGGTCATCCTGTACTCGTTCTTCTACCCGGCCGCGTACCGGCACCAGGTGGCCGGCAACCTGCCGATCCTGGTGGTGGACGAAGACCACAGCGCCACCAGCCGCGAACTGCTGCGCAAGCTGGATGCGCTGCGCGTGGCGCGCGTGGTCGGCCAGCCCGCCGACATCGACAGCGCGCGCCGCCAGCTGGAAGCCGGTGATGCCGAAGGCATCGTGCTGATCCCGGCCAACCTGGAACGCGACATCCTGCGTGGCCATCCGGCCAAGCTCGTCCTGCTCGGCAACGGTGCCTACCTTGGCCGCGCCAGCTGGGTGCTGGGCAGCGTAGCTGATGCGCTGGGATCATTCGGGCGCGAGGCGGCCGTCACCCAGACGGCCTTCATGGGCGCCCCGCAGGCACCGCCGGTCAACCTCGTGCAGCGGCCCCTGTTCAACACGCACGAAGGCTATGGCAGCGCCATCGTGCCCGGCGTGGCCGAACTGATCGTGCACCAGACCCTGCTGATGGGCATCGGCGTGCTGCTCGGCGGGCGCCGCCTGGCGCTGGGCCGGCGCCTGCGCTTCGACCTGCCCACGCTGGCCGGCATGGCCCTGGGCTTCGGCCTGATCGGCCTGTTCGGGCTGTTCTACTACGCCGGGTTCACCGCCTGGGTGCAGGATTACCCGCGCGGCGGCAATCCCCTGGGCCAGCTGCTGGGCGGCACGCTGTTCATCGCCGCCACGGTGGCGTTCGGCCTGTTCGTCGGCAGCTTCTTCCGCACCCGCGAACGCGCCTTCCAGTACATCATCGCCACGTCCATCCCGCTGTTCTTCCTGGCCGGCCTGTCCTGGCCCACGGTGATGACGCCGCAACCGCTGGTCTGGCTGGCGCAGCTGCTGCCCACCACCTCCGGCATCAACCTGATGGTGCGGCTGACCCAGATGGATGCCGGCCTGGCCGACGTCAGCCATGAATTGATCACGCTTGGTGTCCTGCTGGTGCTCTACGGTGCCCTCGCCTTCTGGCGCCTGCACGGCCCCTCGATCAGGGATCGGGGGCGTACCAGAACGGAATGAAGTATTCGCGCCGGCGGTCGCCGCCGCGCGTCGGACCGCCGGCATTCCACAGCAGATGCAGGTCATGCCGGCCCGGTGCCAGCCCGGCCATCGGCAGGTAGCCGGCCAGGCCGCGCATGTCCAGGTCACGCCGCTCCATCGGCACGAAGGCGTGCAGATCCACCGGCTTGCCGTCCAGCTGTACCGTCCAGAGCTGGGCCAGGCAGTCCACCGCCGCAGTGGCGGCCGCTGCGCCGCGGGCGTCATTCTTCCCCCCCGGCAGCTGCGTGCAGCGCTCACGCGCCAGGGTGTTGTCGCGCTGCGGGCGGTGCGGGATGAACAGCCGCAGCTGGGTCGCGCTGACGGTGTCGGACGGGATCATCGGGTACGGCAGCAGCTGGTCGTGCGCCGAGCGCATCGATTCGTAGTGCGCGCTCAGCATGCCGTGGTCGACGGCTTCCTCGGTGACGACCTGGTAGCGGTTGAACAGCGAGAACTTCACCGAACCCGCCACCTGCAGGCCCCCCAGCAGCATCGCCACCAGGATCGCGGACATGTAGCCCACGATGAAGAACCGCGAGCGCAGGTTGCTCTGCATCGTCAGCTGCATGGTCTGGATCAGGCGCATCAGCGGCACCCGCTGCAGGCCACCCAGCACCCCCTGCAGCATGCGCTGCTGGCGCGCCGTCGACTGCCCGCGCGCCTGCCGCCGCGCGATCGACTTGTCCAGCATTGCAGGCAGCAGGCCCAGCACCAGCAGGCCCGCCATCACCACGCCCATGAAGATCAACGCCGCGGTGTCCGAACCGCCGCACAGCGCAGCCACCACCATCGCCAGCCCGAGGATGAGGATCGCCATCACCAGGGTGCCGGCCAGGGTCTGCACGCACATCAGCGTGGTCGAGAACAGCATCGTCGCCAACCGGTCGGCGCGCTGGATGCTGCCATCCAGGCCGCCATCGCGCGCACGCATGAAGGCCCGCGACACCGGCCCCATCTGCGGCAGGTGGTCCCAGTCGATGCCCTTGGGGAAGTGCGATTTCAGGCCGACCAGGCCGATCCAGTAGCCGCGAACGGTCAAGTGCGCGATCAGCGCCACCGCCAGCACGTAGCACATGCCCACGCTGATGCTGAAGACGAACCACAGCACCTGGAAGTACATGCCTTCGGTATGCAGGCTGCTGCGCGCCCAGATGTCGAACAGATAGCCCGGCACAGCCAGCAGTGCGAAGGCCAGCAGGCCGGAGATGAACAACTCCAGCTCATCGGTGCGCTCGCGCAGGCGGCCGAAGCGCGTGCTCGCCTCCTGCTCGGGTTCGGCGTGGCTGGCAGGCACGACGGGTTCGGCAGCAGGCGATTCGTTCACAGGGCGTTCATCCGTTGAAGTCGGCGCAGTATAGGGGGCGCGCCGTTGCCTGCGATACGCCCGCCCACAACGACGAACGCCGGCCCAGGGGCCGGCGTTCGAGGTACCGCGTCGTGGAAGGGAGCGGGTATCAGGTCGTGCGGTGACTCAGCGGTAGACGCGCTCGCAGCGGCGCTCGACCACGCGGTCACCGGTCTTGTTCTGGTGGTTGCCCTGGATCTGGCGGCCGGCTGCACCGCCGGCGACGGCACCCGCAACGGTGGCGATCTTCTTGCCGTTGCCGCCGCCGACCTGGTTGCCGAGCAGGCCACCCAACACCGCACCGGTAGCAGTACCGGCGATGCGGTTGGGATCGCGCGAGTTGCGCTGCACTTCCACGTTCTTGCAGACCACGCGGCTGCCATCGTTGAACTTGCGGCCTTCATCGCGCGGGCCATAGCTCTGTGCGCTGGCTACCGACGACGCCGCAATCAGGCTGCCCAGCAGCAGTACGCGAAGGGACGTGTTCATGGCGATCTCCTGTGATCCGGTGTGAGTCCAGTCTCCCGCCGGCAACGCCAACCGAAGGTGAAATACCGGTCGTCACCAGCTGAAGGGCCATGCAGCGTTCAGCGATGCGACGCCGGTGTTGGCACCGCGTGCCCTACAGTGCCTGCATGACCCTGTACCTGCAGATCGAAGGCCGCGCGATCACTGGCATCGACAGCCTCTATGCCGAGTTCAACCGTGTGTTCATGGTGGGCGAGGACTGGCAGCTTGGCCCCAGCCTGGATGCGCTGGACGACCTGCTGTACGGCGGCTACGGCACGCTGGCCGGGCACGCCACGGCCACCGTGGCCTGGCGCGATGTCGAGCTCAGCCGCGTCGCACTGGGCGTGGACGCGACCTGCGCCTGGCTGCAGGCGAAACTGCAGCAGCCGGGCCCATTCAATACCGATGTGATCCGCCGCCAGCTGGATGCACTGGAACGCGGCGAAGGCCAGACCTACTTCGAGATCGTGATGGAAATTTTCGCGGGCCATCCGCGGATCACGTTGCGGCTGGAGTAGGTGCCCCAAGGGCGATGTCGCATTCCGCCCTCACTGCACGCGCTCAATTGACGCAATTGGCCTGCACACGCATCTGGATGATTTCACGTTGATCGTTGCTTCAGCACGCCTTCGGGCGTGCGGAGTGGACGCTGTCGCATCAGGGCGAGCTCATTGCAACACCCGCCATTTGACGCTTGAAAGCAGGTGTTTGCAGGTCTGGCCCCACAGTGAGCGATCAATGAAGAGCGTCTGCCGGCGCAGCGATGCTCCAGTCATTTTCGATGCCTGCCCCACCACATTGGGCGCCGAGCCAGAGCATGGAAATGGTTGACTGCGCGAAGTGCCAGGACGCAACTGATATCAACAGCTCGGCCGAGTCTGTCGTGACCCATGAAGGAGTATGGCGATGCAGGGACTTCTGGCGATGCAACGCGTGGCGGTGCGCTTCGGTATGGCGTCCACGCTTCTGCTCAGCTTCGCGGTGCAGGCCGAGACCTACTGGCTCGACTCCCGCTTCAACGACAGCGAGCCCCACTACCCCACAGCAGAAGAGGCCTGCGTCACCGGCGAACTGGAACGCCGCCTGGATGGCCATCGTGCAAAGAGCGCGTTACCGCATCGCTACGCCGCTGTTTCCGTCGGACCATACCTCGATGGCGAAGCCATATGCCGGGGCCAACTTCAACGCCGCCAGTTCAATTCGTGGCTGCCCGTCGAAATTGTGAACACATTCGTCTACGGCCCACGCGGCGCAAGACCGCCCTGCCCGCTCGGCGGCCTCGCCGACCCGGACACCGGTCAGTGCGGCATACCCAAGTGCGACAGCAACTGCCCCGCCGACGGAGGCAATGCATCCAACCCCATAGCCAGCGCTACCGGCAACAAGCGTCAGCAGGAGACGGACTACGTTGGAGCGGGAGCATTCCCACTGCAGTTCGTTCGCGTCTACAACAGCCATCGCGTGCCGGACAGCCGAGCGCTTCCTATCGGCATTGGCTGGAGCCACAACTATGCAACCCGACTCGAACCGGTCACCGACGCCGCCGGATCGGTCGTACGCCTCCGAGCGCATCGAGCCAATGGCGCCATTCAGACCTTCAGCCTTGTCAATGGCGAATGGACTGCAGGTAGCGATGTTCCGGAGAGACTGACCGTCATCCTGACAGGAGGGTCACTGGCTTCGGCAAGCTATCGCCGTGCGGACGATTCCGTCGAAGCCTATAACGAACTCGGCCGCCTGCACTCCATCACCTCGCGCGACGGGCTCGTGCAGACGCTGTCCTATGCCTCCGGCGCGGGCATCTCGCCGTACGTTCAACGCGTTACAGACCCGCAGGGACGGTCACTGGTGTTCGGCTACACAAGCGATCGCCTGACGAGTCTGACCGACAGCGCCGGGGCGGTCATCACCTACGCCTACACCGGCAGCGACCTGACCAGCGTGACCTACCCCTCGCCACGGTCAGGCCCGGCGACGCGTCTCTATCACTACAGCGAGCCAGGCCAGACCGGAGGGGTGGCGCAGCCGCACCTGCTAACCGGCATCACCGATGAGGACAACAACCGTTACGCAAGCTGGGCCTATGACGCCCAGCGGCGTGGCGTGCTCAGCGTGCACGGTCCCTTCGCTTCCGGAACCGCAGATCGAGTCGAACTGCAGTTCAACAAGGACGGCAGCACCACGATCACCGACAGCCTCGGCAATGCCAGACGCTACGCGTTTGGCGTCGATCACGGAGTTGCGCGACTCGCATCGCTGGATGCGCCTTGCGACGACTGTGCCAGTGTTGCCGCGGCACGCACTTACGACAGCAACGGATATCCCGCCAGCAGGACGGACTTCAGGGGCAACACTACCCGCTATGCCTACAACGCTCGCGGACTGCAGACCCAGCGGATCGAGGCAGCCAACGACCTCGGGGGCAGCAAGCGCACAATCCAGACAGACTGGCATGCGAGCTTCCGCCAGCCCATCGCACGGCGAACCTACGACGCAGCGGACAGGCTCGTTGCTGAAACCAGCTTCACTTACAACAGCCGTGGCCAGGTGCTCAGCGAGACTCGCAGGGATCCGGAAACATCCATCAGTCGCACAACGACGACGACCTACTGCGAGCCCGGTGACGCAAGCGCCGGCACCTGTCCGCTGGTTGGATTGCCGATCAGCACCAAGGGCCCGCGTACCGACATCAGCGATACGACGACCTACGTCTACCACCAGACCGACCACGGCGATTGCAAAGTTGCCCCGACGGCATGTGCCTATCGCAAGGGTGATCTGTGGAAGATCATCGATCCGCTGGGGCGCATCACAGCCTTCCCGACCTACGACGGCGCGGGGCGACGATTGTCCTCCGTCGATCCGAACGGTGTAGAGACGAACTACGAATACCATCCGCGCGGCTGGATGACAGCGGAGAAAGTGCGAGGTCCGGATGACAGCACCGAGAGTGATGACCGCATAACGCGCACCGACTACCGGCCAACCGGCCTGGTCGAGCAGATCACCCAGCCCGACGGCGACTCGCTGGCGTTCTCCTACGATGCCGCGCATCGACTGGTACGCCTCACCGACAACAGTGGCGGCTACATCGCCTACACCCTGGATACGGCGGGCAACCGCATTGCGGAGGAGACCCACGACCCGGCCCAGAGAGTGCAACGCAGCCTGTCGCGCATCTACGACCTGAACGGGCGGCTTGCGACAGTCGCCGATGCGTCCAGCAACCCGACGGATTTCACGTACGACGACAACGGCAACATTACGGCGGTGACGGATGCATTGGGCCGCACTGAACGCCGTGAGTACGACGCACAGAACCGCCTCAGGCAGACCACGCAGGATGCCGGCGGAATCGCCGCCGCTACGCATTACCTCTACAACCCGTTGAATCGGCTTGTACAGGTCACTGACCCAAAGGGGCTGCAGACACACTACGCATACAACGCACTAGGCGACCTGCTGCAGCTGAGCAGTCCAGATACAGGCACCACCCGTTACAGCTATGACAGCGCAGGCAATCGCGACGGCGTGACAGACGCCCGTGGGCAGGCATTGGCCTACCGCTATGACGCGCTCAAACGACTGACCCGCGTTGCAGTTGCCGGTGCGCCTGCGCTGGACACGTCCTACCTCTATGATGCCGCGCCAACTGAGTGTGCAACGGGCGAGACCTTTGCCTCTGGCTATCTGAGCCAGATCGTGGATGCCAGCGGCACGACGGGATACTGCTACGACCGCTTCGGCCGCATCGTACGCAAGACCCAGGTAACCGGCAGCCATAGCTTCGCAGTTCGCTACGCCTACAGCTTGGGTGGAAAGCTCCAAGCCATCACCTACCCAGATGGCACCTTGGTTGATTACGGGCGTGACCCCGAAGGCCGCATCTCGGAGATAGGCGTTACATCGCCCGGCGCCAGCCGCCAGGTGCTGCTGTCCGGTGTCACGTACTACCCCTTCGGACCTGCGGCAGGCTGGAGCTACGGTAATGGTCGGACCTTGGTCCGAGCCCATGACCGGAACTACCGCACCATCTCGCTGAGCGATGTCGACCGGGACGGCCTGGATGCAGGATACGCCTACGACGCCATTGGCAACCTTACCGGCCTGCACACCGCTGGCCATGAATCTCCGGCGCTTGCCACCTACGACTACGACGCCCTCAAACGTCTGGTTGCATTCCGGGATGGGGCCACAGGAACCGCGATCGAGCGCTATGGCTACGACGCTACGGGAAACCGCACATCGTTCACCAACGCTGAAGGGACCGACGGTTATGCCTACCGAGCTGACAGCCATCGCCTTCTCTCGGTAGAGGGGGCATCCCGGAAGTACGACGCCGTTGGCAACACAGCCTCCATTGATGGCACGGATAGAGAGTTCGTCTTCGACCCGCTCAATAGATTGATACAGGTCAAGCAGAGCGGCCAGGCGATCCAACAGTACGCATACAACGGCCGTGGTGAACGGGTGCGAAGCTACCTGGGGACAACCACCACCACCTACAGCGTCCACGATGAGGGCGGCCAGTGGCTGGGTGACTACGATGCCACGGGCACGCCGATCCAACAGGTGATATGGCTGGGCGACCTGCCCGTGGGTGTATTGGTTGGCACCGCAGCGTCTTCGAATCGCCTGCACTACATCGAGCCGGATCATCTCGGCTCGCCGCGCGCGGTCATCGAGGTGGGCCGCAACGTTGTGGTCTGGTCTTGGGATCTGCGGGGTGAGGCGTTTGGCAGCGACGCGCCCAACGAGGATCGGGATGGGGACGGAACGCTCTTCACGCTCAACATGCGCTTCGCCGGACAGCGCTATGACTCCTACAGCGGCCTCAACCACAACTACGCTCGCGAGTACGAACCGGCTACGGGCCGGTATCTGCAGAGTGACCCGGTTGGCTTGGCGGGGGGCATCAGCACGTACAGCTATGTCGAATCCAACCCCCTGCTCTATACGGACAGCACCGGGCAGAGCAAGGATCAGGCTTGCATGGCGTCATGCACGGTGAGCGGAAGTGTCATCGGCGGCGGTATCGGCTACGCCAGCGGTGGCATAGCTGGCGGCGTTGGCGGTGGTGCGGGATGCACCTTGTTCGCTCCAGGTGTTGGCACCGTCGCATGCGGGGCGGGCGGGGCTGCCGCCGGCAGCAGTGCCGGAGGACTGGCTGGCTCGATCGTTGGCAGCAGCCTTGGATACCTCACCGGTCTGGCGATCTGTCCGAGCGATGAAGACAATACTGACAAGTGCTACAGGCGATACGATGTAGAAGAAAGGGCGTGCGACAAGTGGCGAGGACGCGGCCCAAGCGAAGATCCTGATCGGTGGTATCGAGCTTGCCTGACACGAGCGGCGGACCGTCGCAACCTCTGCGTCGGCAACAAGGGTCAAATCGACGGAGAGCCGCAACCTTGGTCACCAAGCGACCTTCGTTAGGATGCTACCCATGAAAAATCCCGAAACTAAATTGGTGGAAAATTATTTTCCTTCTGGGAAGCTCGAGTCCCGAGGAACACAGGTCGATGGGCGGTGGGTGGGTATCTTTCGACGCTGGCACGAGAACGGCGCACTTTTCACTGAGAGCGAGTATGTGAATGGCCAGTTAAATGGAATGATCCGGGAGTGGGCAGAAGACGGGCTTTTGCTAATGTCTGCCACCGTAAAAGACGGCGAGTTTGATGGGCCTTTCAAGAGCTGGTGGAACTCAGGCTTGCCCAAAGAGGAAGGAACGTACAGAGCAGGAAAACGAATCGGACGTTACACTTGGTACGACACAGATGGCTCGGTCTGGAGATCTTCGAACATTGTCAGGGAGTAGGCTCTGTCAAGAATCTCGCATAGACGGACCGAGCCGTGACCGCAGTGAGGAAGATGCGTCGTGCGACAGGTCGAGAGGCTTGGGAACAAGCAAGGACGCTGATCGCTGGTATCGAGCATGTCTGACACGACCGGCGGATCGTCGCAATCTGTGCGTCGCCAATAAGGGCCAATCTGACCATGATCCGCCGCCATGGTCGGAAGACGACTTCCCCTAGGATATTTCCGATGACAGAAAAAAAAATAGAAACGGTCGATACATACTATCCATCTGGAAGAATCCAGTCTCGTGGCACCATGGTCGACGGGCGGTGGCATGGCGTTTTTCAACGCTGGTACGAAAGTGGCGCACCGTTTTCTGAGTTTGAATATAGGAATGGGTTAAAGAACGGAGTCCTCCGTGAATGGTCAAAAGACGGGCTACTGCTTCTCTGCGCCACCCTCCAAGATGGCCATTTTCACGGCCCATACAAGAACTGGTGGGACTCAGGGCTCGTTAAGGAAGAGGGAAATTTTCACTCTGGAAAAAGAGTCGGAAGATACAACTGGTACAAAGTAGACGGGTCGCTCTGGAGGTCTTCTGACATCTCCGCGGATTAAGCTCTCATTGGCGTCGCAAACAAAGGGACAGCTGCCGATGAGCCACCAGAATGGTCACGGCACGAATTCCGCAAGGCGGCACTCATGAAAGATAAAAGGTTTAAAACGGTAGAGAGCTACTTTATCTCAGGAGCCCTGCGGTCCCGTGGAACCCGAGCTGATGGACAATGAGTCGGCCCCTTTGAATGTTGATACGAGATCGGTGAATTACTTTGTCAGTTCGAGTATAGGAATGGCCAGAAGAATGGGGTGCTTCGGGAGTGGTCGAAAGATGGCGTATTGCTTCTGTGTGCCACTCTTCAAGATGGAGAGCTTCATGGCCCCTACAGGAGCTGGTGGAGCTTAGGCCTGCTCAAAGAGGAAGGAACCTATCAGGAGGGCAAGCGGATCGGAAAATACACGTGGTACAAGCTCGATGGTTCCTTGTGGAACGTTGTCGACAATGATGACGACCAGGCGGAATGACTCGCCGTAATCGCATGGACTGAGCCGCTCGTAAACTACGGACGCAGATTTATTGAGGATGGGAGAGGGTACGGGCCGGCAGCGTCACGGGTGACGATCAGCAATGGCGAAGGTCGCTGTTGCATGCGCGTAGAGCTTCCCCGCGTCGTCAACTACCTTGGCCTCCGCGAGAGCCATCGTTCGTCCGAGATGGAGAACGCCGCCGACGCAACGGACGACCGCTTGGCCTGGTGCCACGCCCTTGACGTAGGTGATGTTCAGGTCCGTGGTCGCATAGCGCGTGCCGACGTCGAGCTGCGTCTGCACGGCCAGCGCCATGGCGCCGTCAAGGAGTGTGGCCAGATAGCCGCCATGGACAGCGCCCATCGGGTTGGCATGCTCCAGGCCTGGCGCGCCGCTCAAGGTCACGTGGCCGTCGTCAACGGCATCAATCGAGAGTCCCAGCGTCTGGCCGATGCCCTTGCCCAGGCCACCCGCTGCCATTGCGTTGCGGAGGAATTCAAGCCCGGTTGCGCTCTGTCTTTCAGGGGTCTGGTTCATGGCGGTACCTGCTTTGCGTTGCGATTCCATCTACCAGTTGGTAGGCTGACAATCAACGACCCGAAGTGTTGATGCCTGCCCACCCGGCGCGCTCGGCACGTTGAGTCATGCGCGGCTACCTGATCGAGGGCAACTTCATGACCAGCGTTCGTACCCTGCCGGCGACAACGCCTGCCCTCCTGCCGAACGTGGACCGGAAGAGCACGCGTTTGCCTGCCTGCCCCGCTTCGGACTTCCCGACCCTGGTGAAGGCGCAGGCCAGGCCCCCCGCGCCAGCGATCGCGGGGACATCGCTGATGCAGGTCGCGCAAGCGCCGCGTCGGCCGGAAACGGACGCGATGCTTGTACAGATGCTCATGTGTCGAAAAGTGTTGCAGCAGGCATCACCGAGGGTGGGCCGACCTCCGCCTGCGGCCTCCGCAAGTGGTGCTGCCGCCACTGACTGCACTTCACCCAAGAGCGCGGACGCGATCGACCGTGCCTGCCCTGACGGACCCGACACCTTCGCTACAGCCGAGCACACTCAGAACCCAGCCACGTTGCGAGCCGCCTCCTGCTGGAATATCCCCGGGTACGCAGCGCCGATTGCATGCCCGCAGCACGTCGTGGCAATGAGCCCGTCCCTGCCTGAAAACATCCTGTTCTTGATACCGGGCCGGATCGTTCCCGATCCAGCGCACTCGGCCAGCACGCGACCGCTGCGTCGGCGCAAGCCGCGTCCACCCGGCAGCCATGGCCATCCCCCTGCTCTGCCCGCCGCGGGCTTCAACAGCGACGAACAGCCAGAGTGATCGCTGCACTGCATCCGCGCTGGCGTGCGCCACGGCGTGTGCCCAGCTGGCGCGTGGAAGGAAACATCATGCCTCCCCTGCGAACGGCGCGCCTGGAGCTTCAGTTCGAATCAGCCTGATCAAAGCCTTCAGTCCTGGCGGCACGTACCGGTGGCCCGGGTAGTACAGCGCAAGGCCAGGAAACTCGGGGCACCAGTCTTCAAGCAGCCGAAGCAGGCGACCCTCGGCGAGCGGCTGGGCCGCCAGATGCTCGGGAACGAACGCGATGCCGATGCCCTCCATCGCAGCGTCGACCATCAAGGGCTGATCGGTCAGGGTCATGGGCCCGGACACATTGACGCGCTCCGTCGTGCCCTGGCGCTCGAACTCCCAGCGGTAGATGGCCCCGCTTTCGAACCGGAAGCGGATGCAGTCGTGCTGATGCAGATCCAGCGGGCGCATTGGGCGGCTGCGCGCCCGCAGATACTCCGGGGAGGCGACCACCGCGAACCGCATGGGAGCGGTAACGGCTACGGCGACCATGTCCCGCGGCACTGCTTCGGCCAATCGGATGCCCGCATCGAAGCCGTTCGACACGATGTCGTCCAGCCGACCGTCGCTGACAATATCCAGGTGGACCTGCGGGTAGAGCTGCAGGAATCGCGCCATCACCGGTTTCAGCACCAGGCGGATGGCGCCTTCACTGGCGTTGATGCGGACCGTGCCGCGCGGCACGTCTGCGCCTGCATCCACCGACTGCAGGGCTTCCTCGATGGAGGCCATGGCGGGCCGCAGCTTTTCTGCCAGGCGCTCGCCCGCATCGCTCAACGAAACGCTGCGGGTCGTGCGGTTGAACAGGCGTGCGCCCAACCGCTGTTCGAGCGCCTTGATTGCATGGCTGATCGCGGACGGGGTGATGTTCAACTCGGCAGCGGCGCTGCGGAAACTGCGATGCGTTGCCACCGCCAGGAACGCCGTAAACGCGGTCATCTCAACGCCGGTCGATTGATGAAGCGCTTTCATCATGAGATCAAATATTGGAGATATTGTCTTGATAGTAAACCGATTCTAGGCTCACGGTTGTCCGCGGGTGCCAACCCTCGGGGTTCGCAAACCGAAACAGGATCGAGACGATGAAGACGATGAAAGCGGTTGTGATGACCGGCCCCAACAGTCCGTGGCAGGTGCAGGACGTGCCCGTGCCAGTGGTCGAAGCGGGCCAGGTACTGGTCAAGGTCTACGCATCGGGCATGTGCTACACCGATGTGTGGGCGACCCAGGGCTATGGCGGCGACATCTATCCCCAGACACCCGGGCATGAAGTGGTTGGCGAAGTCGTCGAGGTCGGTGCGGGCGTGCGCTCGCGTCGGGTAGGCGACCGCGTGGGCACCACCTGGGTCCAGTCGTCCTGCGGCCGCTGCCCCTACTGCCGCGAAAGCCGCCCCTTGTCCGGCCAGACCGCCATGAACTGCGAGGCCCCCCGTACCACCGGCTTCGCTGCGCAGGGTGGCCATGCCCAGTACATTGCCGTCTCTGCCGAGGGCACGGTTCTGCTTCCGGACGGCCTGTCCTATGTGGACGCTGCGCCGATGATGTGCGCCGGCTACACCACGTGGAGCGGCCTGCGTGATGCGGCGCCCCAGCCCAATGAGAAGATCGCCGTGCTTGGCATCGGTGGCCTGGGGCACGTTGCACTGCAGCTTTCCAAGGCCTGCGGCTTCGAAACCATCGCCATCACCCATTCGGCAGACAAGCATGCCCTCGCCCGCCAGTTCGGCGCCGACCATGTCGTTGCCAGCGGAAAGGAACTCAAGGACATCGGCGGCGCTGATGTGCTGCTGGTAACGACCAATGAATTCAGTTCTGCCGAAGAAGCCATGGCCGGCCTGCGGGTCGATGGGCGCATCGTGCTGTGCGGCCTGGACTTCAGCCAGCCGTTCTCGATCTCATCAGAAGGCGTGCCTTTCCACATGATGCGCCAGCGCGTGATCGGCTCGACCCACGGCGGCCAGCAGTACCTCAGCGAGGTGTTGAATCTGGCGGCCACGGGCAAAGTGAAGCCGCTGGTCGAGACCTTCGCACTGGACCAGGCAACCGAAGCCTATGACCGGCTGGCATCGGGGAAAATGAGATTCCGCGGCGTCTTCCTGCCTTGGGGTGGGGCTGCGCAACGCGGTACGTAAAAACATTGCGCTGCACCAGGAGGGTGAGCGCCTAGTTGCGCTCACCACGTCCCATCGGCAGATCAAGCACCGGCCACCCCTTCTTGTCCCAGTGCACGGGCTGGACGCGCGGCGAGCGCTTGGCAGTGCAGCCCATGTCCGGACCGGAATTGCCGTGGTAGATGATCCAATCGTTGCCATCACTGCCCTGGAAGAACCCGTTGTGACCCGGCGCATACACGTTGCCTGCTGGGTTCTTGGCAAGGATGGGCGCCTTCGCCTTGGTCCATGCTCGGGCATCGAGTGGATCGGAACCGGCCTTCGCGTGCAGCAGCCCGATCGCATAGTCGTCGGACCAGCATGCGCTTCCCGAATAGGTCAGGAAGAGGTCGCCGTTGGGGCCCTTCAGGAACTCCGGCCCTTCCAGGATCTGCCGGCCCCCCTGGCGCTCCCACGCCTGGTCCGGCCGCGCAATGATGACCTCCTCGCCCTGCAGGGTCCACGGGTTTGCCATGGCCACGATGGCCAGCACGCTGTCGGGGCCCACGTAAGGCGAATAGACGAAATAGCGCTTTTCATCGATCACGAAGGTGGTGCCGTCGATGCCGGCATGCGCCGTGGCCAGGCGCCCGCGATCAATCCATTCGCCTTTCGTCGGATCGGCATTCGTGTTCTCCAGCACGAACACGCCGCGCTGGGCATCTTCCTGGCCTTCGGCAGCGCCGCTGGCGGCAGCGGTGTAATAGATGTACCAGCGGCCATCGATGCGGTGCAGTTCGGGCGCCCAGATGGATGTTGCGTTGGGCCCGGTGGCTGGCGGGCGCCAGACCGTGACTTCCCGGGCCTGCGCCAGGTGTGCGAGGTCGCTGGTTGCGCGGATCGCCAGGCGGTCACCGTGGGTGGCCATGTAGTAGAAGGTCCGCCCATCGCGGACGATCCACGGATCAGGGCCGGAATCGAGCAGCGGATTGTCCCGCGCCGGCTCGATTGCTGCTGCCCCTGCAGCTGCCTGCAGCAGTGCCGCTGCGAGCACTACTCGAAGTGTGTTCTGCACCATCCCGCCCTCCCATTGATGTCCACACTGGCCGGTTGCCAGCCGGCCGTCACAGAAACATATAATCGGACAATTGGCAACGGCCACGACGTGGGGATGGGACATGCAGCATGACGTGCACAGCATCATCGGCATCAACTGGGGCAGCAGCAATCTTCGTGCCTACCTCATTGATGCATCCGGACAGATGACCGACAGCCTTGAGGCCCCGGCAGGCGTGGCCGGTCTCGACCGCGATGGCATGGTGGCCGCCGCCGATGCGATCCGCCAGCGCTGGCCCGCCGCTGGCCACGTCTACGCGGCCGGCATGATCGGTTCCACCGTCGGCTGGGTGGATGCGGGCTATGTGGATTGCCCCGCCGGTGTGACCGATGTGGCGCGCAACCTGGTCACGGCCCGTATCGGGACGCTGTCGATGCGCATCGTGCCTGGCATGGCCTGTGTGCGCACCGCCGACGGCGCGCCGGATGTGCTGCGCGGCGAAGAGACCGAGTTGTTGGGGCTGCTCGCCGGTGGTGGCATCGAGGCCACCTCGATTGTTGCCCTGCCCGGCACGCATACCAAGTGGATCGAACTGGTCGATGGCCGCGTCCACTCCTTCATGACCGCGATGTCCGGCGAGCTGTTCGACCGCCTTGCCAGCGGCGGCCTGCTGGCATCGGTACTGGAAGGACCGGGCGACGCCGGCCCGGCATTTGCCGAAGGCATGCGTGCAGCAGTGCGGGGTGGGCTGGGGTTGGGCACGTTGCTGTTCGGCGTGCGCGCACGGGTGGTGCGCGGGGTTCTGCCGCGCACCGAAAGCAGCGCGTACCTGCGTGGCCTGCTCGCCGGTGCGGAGATCGCCGATGCGCTGGCGCTGTACCCGCAACTGCAACAGGCCTGCGTGCCATTGATCGGATCAGCGCCGGTGTGCCGCCTCTACCAGGCCGCGTTGGCCGGGATGGGCATCGCATCGCGTCCGGTGGCTTCAGCCGATGCCGTGGTACGCGGATTCCATGCGCTTCATCAACTGGCGGCGAGCTAGGCCGAATACGTCGTGCTGCGTCGCAACGTGCGTATTGTCTGATTATATGTTTTTGTACGCCCACGACATTGAGAGGGGTCTGGGGCAATGCTTGCTGGCAAGGGAAAGACGGCGGGACTGATCGGGGCGATGGCACTGGCGGCTGCATCAGCCGCACACGGACAGGCGCGCACGGTGCTGGGCACCACGGCGGATGGCACCCGGGTCGAGTCGATCCAGTTGCGCGACGGCAGCGGCATGCAGGCCACCGTATTGACCCTGGGCGCAGCACTGCATTCGCTGCAGGTGCCGGACCGCGATGGCGCGTACGCCGATGTGCTGCTCGCTGATGGCACGCTGCAGGCCACCCTGGACAAGCCACAGTATTTCGGCGCGACGGTCGGTCGCTTCGCCAACCGCATCGCCGCAGGTCGCTTCAGCCTGGATGGCCACACCTACCAGGTGCCGACCAATGACGGCCCCAACAGCCTGCACGGCGGCAGCCGTGGCTTCGACAAGGTGGTCTGGGATGTGGTCGAGGCCAAGGCCGACCACGTGACGCTGCGCCACGTCAGCGCCGATGGGGAACAGGGATTCCCCGGCACGCTCACCGTCACCGCGACCTACACGCTGCAGGGCAATGGCCGCCTGCTGGTCGAGTACCGCGCGACCACCGACGCGCCGACCATCGTCAACCTGAGCAACCACGCCTACTGGAACCTGTCAGGCGAAGGCTCGGGTACGGCCATGGAGCACGAGCTGACCATTCCGGCCAGCGCCTACACGCCTGTGGATGCCACCCTGATTCCCACCGGTGTGCTGCAGCCCGTGGAAGGCACGGCGTTTGATTTCCGCACGGCCAAGCCCATCGGGCGCGACCTGCGCCGTGGCGATGAGCCGCAGCTGCTGCACGGCCACGGCTATGACCACAACTGGGTGATCAGCCGCAGCCCCAGCAAAGAGCTTCGTGAGGTTGCCCGCGTCCACGACCCCCGTTCGGGCCGGGTGATGACCCTGTTGTCGACGCAGCCGGGCCTGCAGTTCTACTCCGGCAACTTCCTTGATGGCAGCACCGTGGGCAAGAGCGGTTCGGTCTACCGCCAGGGTGATGCCATTGCGCTGGAACCGCAACTGTTCCCGGACACGCCGAACCAGCCTGCGTTCGGCTCGGCACGGCTGGACCCTGGCCAGACCTATCTGAACCGCATCGTCTACCAGTTCTCGACCGACCGCGACGCCCCCGCGCGCCGCTGAGTCACGCCTCCGTCGCGGCGGCCAGGCACCCGCGGCCGCCGCGACCCGACGACA
The DNA here is from genome assembly GCF_058787375.1 of Stenotrophomonas sp. FW305-3-2-15-E-LB1. Classification (NCBI taxonomy): domain Bacteria; kingdom Pseudomonadati; phylum Pseudomonadota; class Gammaproteobacteria; order Lysobacterales; family Lysobacteraceae; genus Stenotrophomonas; species Stenotrophomonas sp. FW305-3-2-15-E-LB1. The sequence goes on along the minus strand of NZ_JBYSZR010000012.1, from coordinate 76,132 downwards.
TCGCACCACGCCCCGCCCTTCCGGCACCTGCCGGGAGCGGGCAGCTCATGACCAAGGAGATGCATCCCATGCGAAAGTGGCTTTCCCCCTTGCTGGCAACCCTGCTCGCCGTCGCGCCGATGGCACATGCGAGCGACACCGCACGCTGGACCCCGGCGCAGGCCGACGCGTGGTATGCAAAGCAGCAGTGGCTGGTCGGTTCGAACTACGCAACGTCCAACGCGATCAACCAGCTGGAGATGTTCCAGCCCGAGACCTTCGACCCGGTGGCGATCGACCGCGAGCTGGGCTGGGCACACGAGCAGTTCGGCATGAACACCATGCGCGTGTACCTGCATGACCTGCTGTGGAAGCAGGACCCGCAGGGCCTGATCAAGCGCATCGACACGTTCCTGGCGATCGCGCAGAAGCACGGCATCCGCCCGATGTTCGTGCTGTTCGACAGCTGCTGGGATCCGGACCCGGTGCTCGGCCCCCAGCACCGCCCCATTCCGGGCGTGCACAACTCGGGCTGGGTGCAGAGCCCCAGCCGCCATGCCCTGGTGGACCCGGCCAATGACGCCCACTTCCGCAGCTATGTGGAAGGCGTCGTGGGCGCCTTCGCCGATGACAAGCGCGTGCTGGCCTGGGATCTGTGGAACGAACCGGACAACCCGGGCGGCGGCAACTACATGGACAAGCAGCTGGAGGGCGAACAGGCCCGCATTGCCGAGCTGCTGCCGAAGATCTTCGAATGGGCGCGGAGCAGGAAGCCGACCCAGCCGCTGACCAGCGGCGTGTGGATCGGTGATGACTGGTCGCCGGGCGCCGCTTCGCTGACCTCGATCCAGCGCACCCAGCTGGAACAGTCCGATGTGATCACCTTCCACAACTACGAGCAGCCCGAAGCCTTCAAGGCACGTGTCGCGCAGCTGCGCAAACATGGCCGCCCGCTCATCTGCACCGAGTGGCTGGCCCGCGGTGCCGGTTCCAATGTCGACACCATCCTGCCGATCGCCCGCCGCGAAAACATCGGCATGATCAACTGGGGCTTCGTGGATGGCGCCATCCAGACCCGCTTCCCGTGGGACAGCTGGCAGCGCCCGTACACGATGGAAGAACCCACCGTCTGGTTCCACGACCTGTTGAAGGCCGATGGAACGCCTTACCGCGCCCGTGAGGCAGAGCTGTTCCGCAGCCTGGCCAAGACCCCGCGCAACGCCGTGCCCGCCCTCTGAATCTTCCGCTGCGCCGGCACTGGCCGGCGCAGCTCCCACCTGCGCTTGTTTTCCGGAATCCGGAGCTACCGCCATGACCGTTTCTTCTTCCCGCACCTTGCTCTCCCTTGCCATCCTGTCCGCACTGGCCCTGCCCGGCCTTGCCCAGGCCCAGGACACCAGCACCGCCGGACCGGCCTCACCTACGGCCCAGCAGCCGACCGCCACCGATCTTGATACCGTGACGGTGACCGCGCTGCGCCAGAGCCTGCAGACCGCGCAGACGCTCAAGCAGGAAGCGGCCATGGTGGTCGATTCAATCGTTGCCGAAGACATCGGCAAGCTGCCGGACAACAGCGTTGCCGATGCACTGCAGCGCGTGACCGGCGTGCAGGTCGCGCAGGGCAACCAGGGCGAGACCACCGGGGTCGTCATCCGTGGCCTGCCCAATGTGGTGAGCACGCTCAACGGGCGCGAGATCTTCAGCAGCTCGGGGCGCGGCTATGCGTTCCAGAACCTGCCGGCCACCGCAATCAAGACCCTCAGTGTCTACAAGAGCAGCGAAGCCAGCCTGCCGCTGGGCGGCATCGCCGGCCTGGTCGATATCCAACTGCGCAGGCCGCTGGATTTCGACGGTGCCGAGATTGCCGGCACGGTCACCGGCACGCACAGCAAGTACGGCGGCGACATCGACCCGTCGGCCAGCCTGCTGCTGAGCAACCGCTGGGATACCGACGCCGGACAGTTCGGTGCCATGGTCAACTTCGGCTATGTCGGCAAGCACTATGTCTACGATGCGGTGTGGGGTGACTTCCCCAAGGTGCTGAACAACGACGACGGCACACCGATGCGCACCGACGCTGGCAACCTGGTGGCGGCGCCGAATGGCTGGGGTACCAATTACAGCCAGGGCGACCGCAAGCGCAGCGCCGTCAACTACGCGCTGCAGTGGAAGCCGAACGAGCGCACCGAGGTCTATGTCGAAGGCCTGTACGACTTCGTGCGCGATGACTATGACCAGGCATTCCTGTTCAGTTTCCCGGTGGGCGCGGTACAGCCGACCCGCCTGCAGGTGGGCGACAACTGCTATGCCAACCGCCTTGACGGCCCCCTGGCCGGGCAGACCATCTGCGATGCCACCAGTGGCGAATGGACCGGCGACACCTATGCCGCCAGCAGCACCCAGGCCCATCGGCAGCGTGGCCAGGACATCCAGAACGCGCTTGGATTCAAGTGGCGCGGGGATCAGCTGGAGCTGTCCACGGAGGTGTCGCGGACCTCGGGCTACTACCGCGATGAGAACTTCATCATCGACACCTTCATGAACGGCCCGATCACCACGATCTGGGACGGCACGACAGGCAAGCACCAGAACTGGCATCTGGCCGGCAACCCGGCCAGCGACTCCTCGCGCTACTACCTCAATGGGCTCTTCCAGACGTGGGGCGAGTCGCGTGGCGAGGAGAACAGCTGGCGCGGTGATGGCCGCTTCGAATTCCTCGATGGCCCGATCGCCGCCATCCAGTTCGGCCTGCGCTATGCGGACCGCAATGCAAGCGCGAAGGGCAGCGTCGAGATCAGCACCCCGCCCCCGGGCGGTCCCGGCACCGGCAACATCACCGCTTCGCCGAACCCGGCCAACCAGGTCGACGCCCTGCTTGCATCCGGCGCGATCCCGGGCGGCACGTTCTTCTGCAGCAAGCGCGGCAACTCGGCCCTGAACCAGCCGTTCCTGACGCCCTGCTATGACTATCTGATCGGCAACGCCGATGCGCTGCGCAACTACTACGGGCTGGCCGACGGCCTGGCCGCAGAGAATCCGGGGCGCTTCTTCGACATCCAGGAACGCAAGTCGGCCGGCTACCTGCAGGCCAAGTACGATTTCAACCTGGGCAACCTGCGGGTGGATGGCATGGTCGGCGTCCGCGCCGAGCAGATCAAGCGCGAGCTCAATGCCTACTCGTTCGATGCCGCCAGCGGCGTCTACAGCGCCATCAGCCGCAACACCGAAGATACCCAGGCGCTGCCCAATGCCAGCTTGAACCTGCACTTCAACGAGGCCTGGCAGCTGCGCCTGGTCGCGGCCAAGACCATGAGCTACCCGGACTTCGGCGCGCTGAATCCTTCGATCTCGCTGAACCCGGGCACGCTCAACCGTGCCGGCGTGGCCAGCAGCGGCAACCCGGACCTGAGCCCGATCAAGTCGACCAACTACGACGCCTCACTGGAGTGGTACTTCTCACCCGTGGGCTACGTCAGCACCGGCGTCTTCTACCGCGACATCAACGGCTACATCCAGAACTACATCACCAACGTCGACATCGCCGGGGAAACCTACGAGCTGTCCTCGCCGCAGAGCGCCGGCAGCGGCCACCTGCAGGGCGTGGAATTCGCCTACCAGCAGACCTTCGACTTCCTGCCCGGGGCCTGGAGCGGCCTGGGTGCGCAGTTCAATTACACCTACATCGAAGGTGACACCAAGTCGCCGGAATTCATCGGCGGCCCGATCACCACACGCCCGCTGCAGAACGTTTCCAAGAACAACTACAACGCGGTGCTGTTCTACGAGAACTTCGGCATGTCGGCGCGCCTGGCGTATGGCTACCGCAGCCGTTACATCGATTTCTTCACCCAGCCCACCGTGGCCGGCACCGAAGACCAGGTCGAGGCTGCCAGCTCGCTGGACTTCTCGATCAGCTACGACGCCACCCCGCGCACCACCGTGGTGTTTTCCGCCACCAACCTGCTGGGCAACAACCTGCACCAGTACTGGGGCAACGGCAACACCCGCCCGCGTGACATCCGCTACCAGGACAAGACCGTGGGCATCGGCTTCCGGTTCAAGCTCTGAAGGAAGACTGCATGAACACCCCCCACACCCTGCTGCATCCCTTTTGTCGGATAATAGGAGTGGCCGCGGCCTGCGGCGCACCGAGCCAGAGGGGCACCCGTGAAACGGATCGAGGTACGCAATCTCTACGACCAGGTCGCCCAGGAGATCGGGCAACGGATCATCAGCGGCGTACTTCAGCCGGGCGAATTCCTGCCCAAGGAAGAACTTCTGGCGCAGACATTGTCCGTGAGCCGTTCCGCGCTGCGCGAGGGCTTGAAGGTACTGGGCTCGAAAGGGTTGATCGAAACACGCCAGAAGACCGGGTCACGGGTACGCGAGCCGCGGCACTGGAAGCAGCTGGACAGCGACATCCTGGCGTGGCGCTGCGCGTTGATGCCCACCCAGGATTTCGTCAACAAGCTGGTGGAGATGCGCGAAGTGATCGAGCCGGCGGCAGCGGCGCTGGCAGCCCAGCGACGCTCGCCCGCGCAGCTGGCCAGGATCGGCGAGGCGTACCAGGCGATGGCCGATGCGACCGACCAGGACGCATGGGCCAAGGCCGACCTGGCGTTCCACGAGAGCGTGCTCGATGCCACCAGCAACGAGCTGCTGGGCTCGTTGTTCTCGGTCATCGACGCGGCGCTGGGCACCTTCTTCCTGCTCTCGGCGCAGACGGCCAAGGACTTCAAGTACTCCCTGCCCCGGCATTTCGACGTGTACGACGCCATCAGGCTGAAGCAGCCCGATGTGGCGCGCGCCGCCATGCTGGACATGATTGCCGACTCCAAGGCCAACCTGAAGGGTGGCCGGCGCAGGCGCGCACCCGTTCGATAGAGGACTTCCGATGAGTACCGCGTGGATGCAACCCCTTCCCCTGGTTGCGATCCTGCGCGGGCTCACCCCGCAGGAAGCACCCGCGATCGGTGCGGCCCTGGCCGATGCCGGCTTCCATCTGCTGGAAGTGCCGCTCAATTCACCGCAGCCACTGCACAGCATCGAACTGCTGGCCCGGCAGCTGGGTGACCGTTGCCTGGTCGGCGCTGGCACGGTGCTGACCACCGGCCAGGTACAGGACGTCGCCAATGCGGGCGGCCGCCTGCTGGTGATGCCCCATGCCGATGTCGAGGTGATCGCTTCGGCACATGCGCTGGGCATGCGCTGCACGCCCGGCGTTGCCACCCCGACCGAGGCCTTCGCTGCGCTGCGCGCTGGCGCCGACGCACTCAAGCTGTTCCCTGCCGAGCAGTTGCCGCCCCCCGTATTGAAGGCCTGGTCAAGCGTATTGCCGGCGGGCACCGCACTGCTGCCCGTGGGCGGCATCACCCCTGAGCGCATGGCCGCCTATCGCAGCGCCGGCGCCGCCGGCTTCGGCATCGGCTCGGCGCTGTATGCCCCGGGTACCCCGGCGGCCGAAGTCGCACGCCGCGCACGCGCCTTCATCGACGCCTGGCACCAGGCGAACACGGACTCCCACGCATGAAAATCACCGCCATCACCACCTTCCTCGTGCCGCCGCGCTGGTGCTTTGTGCGCATCGACACCGACACGGGCATCAGCGGCTGGGGCGAGCCCATCGTCGAAGGGCGCGCACATACCGTTGCCGCCGCTGTGGAAGAGCTTTCCGATTACCTGATCGGCAAGGACCCGCGCCACATCGAGGACCACTGGAACGTCCTCTACCGCGGCGGCTTCTATCGCGGCGGCCCGATCCTGATGAGTGCGCTGGCCGGCATCGACCAGGCGCTGTGGGACATCCACGGCAAGGCACTGGGCGTACCGGTGCATACCCTGCTGGGCGGCCCCGTCCGCGAGCGCATCCGGGTCTATTCGTGGATCGGCGGTGACCGCCCCGCAGACACGGCGCGTGCGGCTGCCGAAGCCGTGGCCCGGGGCTTCACTGCGGTCAAGATGAACGCCACCGAGGAGGTGCAGTTCGTCGATTCGCATGCCAAGGTCACCCGCGTGCTGGAGAACGTGCAGGCCGTGCGCGATGCGGTCGGCAACGATGTCGGCCTGGCCGTGGACTTCCATGGGCGCGTGCACAAGCCGATGGCCAAGGTGCTGATGCGCGAACTGGCCCCGTTCAACCTGATGTTCATCGAAGAACCGGTGCTTTCCGAACACCTGGAAGCCATTCCGGAACTGGCCGCGCTTTCGCCGGCACCGATCGCCCTGGGCGAACGCCTGTACTCGCGCTTCGACTTCAAGCGCGTGCTGCAGACCGGTGGCGTGGACATTCTGCAGCCGGATCCTTCGCACTCGGGCGGCATCACCGAAACGCGCAAGATCGCAGCCATGGCCGAAGCCTACGACGTGGCCCTCGCCCTGCACTGCCCGTTGGGGCCGATCGCCCTGGCCGCCAACCTGCAGCTGGATGCGGTCTGCTACAACGCCTTCATCCAGGAACAGAGCCTGGGCATCCACTACAACGCCAGCAACGACCTGCTCGACTACCTGGTTGACCGTACGCCCTTCCAGTACCAGGATGGCTTCGTCAGCATCCCCGATGGCCCCGGGCTGGGCATCGAGATCAACCAGGCCTACGTGGACGAGCGTGCCGCCGAAGGCCATCGTTGGCGCAACCCCATCTGGCGCCATGCCGATGGCAGCGTGGCCGAGTGGTGAGCGGCATGAGCATCCCCCTCCCTCCGCAGCCCACCATGGCCACCTATCCCAGCCTGGACGGCCGCAGTGTGCTGGTGACCGGCGGTGCCACCGGCATCGGCGCAGCCTTCGTCGAGCACTTTGCCCGGCAGGGTGCCAGGGTCGCCTTCCTCGACATCGACGATGCCAGCGGCCATGCACTGGTCCAGGCACTGGCCGATGTGCGCCACGTGCCGATCTACCTGCATGCCGATGTCACCGCGCTTGCGTCCTTCCAGGCCGCCATCGCCGAGGCCCGCCGGCAGATCGGCCCCATATCGGTGCTGGTCAACAACGCGGCCAACGACGCCCGCCACAGCCTTGCCGACACGCAGGCCGAAGACTTCGAGCGCAGCATCGCGGTCAACCTGCGCCACCAGTACTTCGCCATCCAGGCCGTCGCAGCGGACATGCGCGCACTCGGCGGCGGCTCGATCATCTGCCTGGGTTCCACCGGCTGGATGATCAAGAACAGCGGCTACCCGATGTACGCCATGGCCAAGTCGGCCGTGCACGGCTTGGTCAACGGCCTGGCGCGGGAACTGGGCCAGGACCGCATCCGCATCAACGCGCTGGTGCCGGGCTGGGTGATCACCGAAAAACAGCAGCGGCTGTGGCTGGATGAGGAAGGCGAGGCACAGCTGCGCCGCGCGCAGTGCCTGCCCGGTTACCTGCGTGCGGATGACCTTGCCCGTGCAGCGCTGTTTCTTGCGGCCGACGACAGCCGCATGTGTACGGGGCAGGATTTCATCGTGGATGGAGGCTGGGTGTGAATGCGGCCCTGACTCCTGCGGTGGCGTCCGCCAATACGCTCGGCGAAGGCGTCGTGTGGTGCGAACGCGAACAGGCGGTGTACTGGACCGACATCGTCCAGTCCCGGCTGTGGCGCTACCATCCAGCTACCGCAGCGGTGGACCAGTGGGCGATGCCCGAACGCCTGGCATCGGTGGCCTTGTGCGAGGCGGAGGGCTGGCTCCTGCTGGCGCTGGCAACGCGGCTGGCATTCTTCCATCCCGGGCGCAACGAACTGCGCGAACTGCACCGGCTGGACGAAGTCGCACAGACCCGCGCCAACGACGGCGCCTGCGACCGCCAAGGCCGCTTCGTGTTCGGCATGCTGCACGAACCAGCTGTCGGCCTGAAGCAGGCCGTGGCGCCGTTCTACCGGCTGCACGCCGATCTGCGGCTGGAGCGCCTTGCCCTGCCAGCGGTTGCGATCTCCAACAGCGTGGCCTTCAGCCCGCGCGGTGACACCCTGTACTTCTGCGATTCGCAGCAGAAGCTGCTGTGGTGCTGCCGCTATGGCGACACGCTCGGCCCGGTGCAGGTGTTTGCCGACCTGCGTGATGAGCCCGGCGAGCCGGACGGCAGCGCGGTCGATGCAGAGGGCGGCCTGTGGAATGCACGCTGGGGCGCATCACGGATCGTCCGTTATTTGCCTGATGGCCGCAAGGACTGCGTCATCCATGTGCCGGCCAGCCAGCCGACCCGGCCCGCCTTCGGCGGCAGCGACCTGCGGACGTTGTTCGTCACCAGCGCGCTGGACGGGCTGGACCCGGCCCAGCATTTCCGCGAGCCGCTGGCCGGCCATCTGTTCGCCATCGATGCCGGCATCGCCGGCCTTCCCGAGCCCCGGTTCGCCGGCAACCCCGACCACCTGCCGCCCCGCTGACAGCGCGGACCACCCGCGGAGATTCCATGAGCCTTTCCACCCTCGATATCTGCATCGTCCTGGCTTACCTGGCCGGCATCTTCATCCTTGCGCAGTGGGTGTCGCGCGAGAAGGCCGGGCAACAGAAATCGGCCCAGGACTACTTCCTGGCCAGCCGCAGCCTGCCCTGGTGGGCGATCGGTGCCTCGCTGATCGCAGCCAACATTTCGGCAGAACAGATCATCGGCATGTCCGGCTCCGGCTACGCCATCGGCCTGGCCATCGCCTCGTATGAGTGGATGGCGGCGCTGACCCTGCTGATCGTGGGCAAGTGGTTCCTGCCGATCTTCCTGCGCAATGGCATCACCACCATGCCGCAGTTCCTGGAGGAACGGTACGGCAACCGCATCCGCACGCTGATGGCGGTGTTCTGGCTGGGGCTGTACGTATTCGTCAACCTGACGTCGATCCTCTGGCTGGGCTCGATCGCCATTGCCGGCGTAGCCGGCCTGGACCAGAACGTGGCGCTGGTGCTGCTGGGCGCATTCGCGCTGCTGTACCAGCTGTACGGTGGCCTGAAGGCGGTTGCACTGACCGACATCGTGCAGGTCTGCCTGCTGGTGCTGGGCGGCCTGCTGGTAACGTTCATCACGCTGGGCAAGATCGGCGACGGCAGTGTCAGCGATGGCTTCATGCAGCTGTGGCAGGCGCACCCGGAACGGTTCGAGATGATCCTGAGCAAGGACAACCCGTTCTACAAGGATCTCCCCGGCCTGTCGGTGCTGCTGGGCGGCATGTGGATCGCCAACCTGAGCTACTGGGGCTTCAACCAGTACATCATCCAGCGGGCGCTGGCCGCGAAGAATCTGCAGGAAGCGCAGAAGGGGGTGGTGTTCGCAGCCTTCCTCAAGCTGCTGCTGCCGGCCATCGTGGTGGTGCCGGGCATTGCCGCGGTGATGCTGGCGCCCAACCTGGAACGCCCTGATGCCGCCTACCCGACCATGCTGGGGCTGCTGCCCAGTGGCATTCTCGGCCTGGTGTTCGCCGCCCTGATCGCCGCCATCGTCGCTTCGCTGGCGTCCAAGATCAATTCGGTGGCCACCATCTTCACCCTGGATTTCTACGCCAAGCGCGCACCGGACGCACCGCAGGCCAAACTGGTCCGGGTCGGCCGGCTGGCGGCCACCGTTTCGATCATCGTGGCCCTGCTGACCGCACGGCCGCTGCTGGGCAGCTTCGACCAGGGCTTCCAGTACATCCAGGAGTTCACCGGCTTCTTCACTCCGGGCATCGTGGTGATCTTCCTGCTGGGCCTGTTCTGGAAGCGCGCCAATGAAGCCGGCGCGCTGGCGGCAGCCATCGGTTCGTTCGTGCTGTCGCTGGCGTTCAAGCTGCTGTGGCCGCTGCTGCCCTTCATGGACCGCATGGGCGTGGTGTTCCTGGCCACGCTGCTGCTGGGCGTCGGCGTGGCGCTGGCCACCCGTGCACGCGGTGATCGTGACCGCATCCGTACCGATGATGTGGGCTTCGCGACCGCGCCTTCGTTCAACGTTGCCTCGTTGGCCGTGGTGGCCATCCTTGTCGCGCTGTACGCAACCTACTGGTGACCAACATGCGCCTGATGAAAATGCCCCCGATGGACGCTCTGGCCCGCCCGCTGCGACGCAGCGGCCTGGCACTGGGCTTCGCTGCGCTGCTTGTCGCCGCCCAGCCTGCCACTGCAACCACCGTGGAGTGGGGAGACACGGTGACGGTTGACGCTGCCAATGCCGGTTGGGGCCGTCTGGCCCGGCTGCCCGACGGGCGCTGGCTGGCAGTAACCACTCACTATCCCAAGGGCCGCCCGACCACGCTGCAGCTGCTGGTCAGTGATGACAACGCACGCACATGGGCGCCCCTGTCGAGCGTGTCCGAGCCCGGGCGGCTGCTCGACAACGGCGAACTGCGCGTCATGCCCGATGGCCGGGTGCTGCTGGCCATGCGCTCACTGATCGACCGCCGCTCGTACCGTCTCAACCTGTATGCCAGCGATGACCAGGGCCGGCAGTGGCATTTCCTCAGCACCATTACCGCCAATGAAACGCCGCGCGGGCGCAAGGACCGCGGTGTGTGGGAACCCGTGCTGACGCCGCTGCAGGATGGCAGCCTGTCGGTGGTCTATGCCGATGAAACCCGCGCCGACGAAAAACCCTCCTACAACCAGGTGGTGTCGCAGCGCATATCCCGCGACGGTGGCCGCACCTGGTCTGCAGCGGCGACCATTGCCGAACAGCCTGGCGGAGGCCGCCTGCGGCCCGGCATGCCGGTCATCTCGGCTCGCCCGGGCGGCGGCTACCTGATGGTGCTGGAAACCTGCGGCGACGATCCTCAATGCCCGGTGTCTTACAAAACGTCAGCGGACGGCCGCACGTGGCCGGTCGGCCTGGGCACGCCCCTCGCCGATCAGAAGTGCGGCCCGCATGTCATGAATACCGCCAGCGGCGCAATGTTCGTGACCTCCTGCCTCAACGAGGTCAGCGCAAGCGAGGACGCCGGCACTACGTGGAAGACGATCCGCCCGCCCGCATGGCCACTCGGCTTCCGTCACTCCTGGCCCGCCGTTGTTGAGATCGGCCCACAGGAGATCGGCGTGGTCAATGTGGTGGAGGGGGCTGTGCAGATCCGGTTCGGCACCTACCTCCCATCGAGTGAGCGCTGAACGGGCACGTTGCGCCAAAGCCTACCAACTGGTAGATTGATACTTTGGACCTTCAGGTGCCTCATGGATACCGAGCTCTCGCCGAAAGCTGCCGAGATCGTCGCCTACACCCGTATTCTGCTCGAGTCTGGCGGCTACAACAGTTTCAGCTATGCAGACATCGCAGCGCAGGTAAACATCAGCAAGGCCAGCATTCACCACCACTTCCCCACCAAGGTCGATCTGGTCCGGGAGGTCGTGGCGCGCTACCGCGCCGAAGCCCGTGCCGGCCTGGCGCTGCTGGAAGGCCAACTGGACAACCCGCTGGGCGAGCTGACCGCCTATTCGGATTACTGGTCCAGCTGCATCCTGGGCGGCACGTCCTCGTTCTGCATCGGCGCAATGCTGGCCGCCGAGCTGCCCACGCTGCCGCCCGAAGTCGCGGCCGAGGTGCGCGGGCATTTCGATGACCTGAGCCAGTGGCTCACCTCGACGATGACGCGGGGCCTCTCCCGGGGCCAGCTGCAGCTGCATGCGACGCCACAGGTGGAAGCCCGCACCTTCATGGCCGCGGTACATGGTGCGATGCTCGCCGCGCGTGGCCTGGGCGAACCGGCGGCGTTCGAGTCCCTGGTCCGGGTGTCGCTTGATCGCCTGGCCCCGGCCGCCTGATCCCCTTCGACCCCACGGGAAGCGTGCTCCATGGCGACGACACTTCAGAAACAGGTAGCCTTCCTTCGCGAGATCGACCAGCTGAAGAGCGTGGTTCGCCAGTCTCCCCTGCTCGACCGCAGCCGGCGTGAAAACTCGGCCGAACATTCCTGGCACTTGGCGATGTACGCACTTGTGCTGGTTGAGCACGCCGCGGAAGCGGTCGATGTGCAACGCGTGCTGACCATGCTTCTGCTGCACGACATCGTCGAGATCGACGTGGGTGACATGCCGATCCATGGCGGCACCAGTGCCGCCCATCAGGCGCAGCTGGAGGCCGTTGCCGCCCAGCGGCTTTTCGGCATGCTGCCGCAGCCACAGGGCGAGGACATGTTGGCGCTGTGGCATGAATTTGAAAGCGCGCGCAGCGCCGACGCCAGGTTTGCAAAGGCGCTGGATCGCTTCCAACCCCTGCTGGCGAACATATTCGCCGGCGGCGGGACTTGGACGGAGAATGGCGTCTCCATGGAACAAGTGCTCGAGCGCTATGGTCCGGTCATCCGCGAAGGCGCGCCGAGCCTGTGGGCACTCTGCGAACAGTGGGTCATCGAGCACTTCCAAGGCCACCCGGCGCCCCGCTGAAGCCCAGGAAATGAACAGAAGGCAACCCGGCGCGGTGCCCTGACGGAAACTGATTGACGACCTACCTACTGGTAGGCAAGCATGCACGTCACCAGCCTACCTATTGGTAGATAGGCTACCACCCACCCACGCTTCTTCCTTTCGAATCCGGAGAATTTCATGACTGCCACCGCCCCTTCCGTGTCCCCGGCAAGTGCCTGGCTCCAGCGCTACTACTTCCTGCGCGCAGGCGTATCCATTGCGTGGATCGCCTTGGCCGTTGTGGTTGGCCGGCAGAACGCAGCCGTAGGTGCGGTGCTGCTGGTGCTGTACCCGGCATGGGATGCGCTGGCGAACTACATCGATGCCCGCCGCACCGGTGGCTTGGGTGCGAACGGCACGCAGATGTTCAACTTCATCGTCAGCGTGGTGACTGCCATTGCCATCGGCGTTGCCCTCACTTCCGGCATGGTCGCCACGATCAAGGTCTTCGGTGTCTGGGCGATCCTCTCCGGCCTGCTGCAACTGGCTACCGCGGTGCGTCGCTGGAAGAGCGCAGGTGGCCAGTGGGTCATGATCCTCAGCGGCGCGCAATCGGCAGCCGCCGGCGCGTTCTTCTTCAAGCAGGCCAGCAGTGGCATCGCCCTGGATGTCACCACGGTGGCCCCCTACGCCGGCCTGGGCGCGTTCTATTTCCTGCTCTCGGCCATCTGGGTGACCGTCAGGAATGCGCGCGCACGTTCGGCCGTCAAATCGGGCTGAGTCTGTGAGCCATCTACGCCGTCGCTATCGTGTTGTACGTGCGCACAGCGTCGCTCTGGCCGGCCCGCTGAGCGTGGAAGACCAGGCGGCCCAATCCATGCCGGATGCCAGCCCGACCAAGTGGCATCTGGCACATACCAGCTGGTTCTTCGAAACGTTCCTGCTGGCGCCGCACCTGCCGGGGTACGCTGCGTTTGATCCAACGTTCGGCTACCTCTTCAACTCGTACTACGAAGGCGCCGGCCCACGGCTGCCGCGTGCAGAACGCGGCCTGATGACACGCCCCTCCGCCCACGATGTACTGGCGTATCGCGCCCATGTCGATGCTGCAATGGACAGGCTGCTTCACGCGTTGCCGGCGGCCTGCACCGGACTGGTCGAGCTTGGCCTGGCACATGAGGAGCAGCATCAGGAACTGATCCTCATGGACGTGCTGCACCTGTTCTCCCGATCGGCGCTGTCGCCTGCGTATCGACCGGAACTCCCCTCCCGCGCGCGGCCTGCCGGGCCCCTGCAATGGGCGGACATCGCCGGCGGGCTGGTGAACATCGGCGCGACGGGCGACGACTTCGCGTTCGACAATGAAATGCCGCGCCACACGGTCTTCCTGCCCTCCTTCGCGCTTGCCGATCGCCTGGTCAGCAATGAGGAATGGTTGGCCTTCATCGCCGAAGGCGGCTACCGGCGGCCTCTGCTGTGGCTGGCCGATGGCTGGGCAACCGCGCAAGCGCAGGGCTGGCAGGCACCGCTCTACTGGCGCGATGAAGGCGACCACTGGAGCACCCTGACGCTGCAGGGCCGCACCCCATTGGATCCACACGCCCCCGTGCGCCACGTGAGCTATTACGAGGCTGACGCCTACGCTCGCTGGGCCGGTGCGCGCCTGCCCAGCGAAGCCGAGTGGGAGCACGCTGCAATGACGCTGCCCAACCTGGGCGGCCTCTACGACCAGGCATGGCAATGGACCTGCAGCGCCTACCATGCGTACCCGGGCTTCCGCGCGCCGGCTGGAACCGTGGGCGAATACAACGGCAAATTCATGGCAGGCCAGATGGTCCTGCGCGGAGGTTCCTCGATCACCCCTCCAGGACACGCAAGGGCGACGTACCGTAATTTCTTTGCGCCTGCCCAGCGCTGGATGTTCAATGGCGTGCGCCTGGCACGCGACAACGATCCTGCCGTGCCCGCACCGTCAAGCGCGTTCCTCGATGACGTGCTTCGTGGTTTCTCGGCGACCCCGAAAAACGTGCCGGCCAAATACTTCTATGACGAAGAAGGCTCGCGCTTGTTCGAGGCGATCTGCGCCACGCCCGAGTACTACCTTACCCGCACCGAACTGGCCCTCCTGCGGTCTTCGGCGGCCGACATCGCCCGCCACATCGAACCCGGAACCGTGCTCGTAGAGTTCGGCAGCGGCGCCAGCCTGAAGACACGCGTCCTCCTGGATGCTTCACCGCACCTCGGCGCTTACGTACCCATCGACATCAGCGCGTCCGCACTTGCGCAGGCGGGTGCGGCCATCGCACGTGACTATCCCCATCTGCAACTGGCCGCACTGGCAGGCGACTTCACCCAGGCTGTCACCCTGCCCGCGCTCGCTGATGGACATGCGCGGCTGGGCTTCTTCCCGGGTTCTACGCTGGGCAATTTCAGCCCAGGGGAATCGGTCGCGCTGCTGTCGCATCTGCGCAACCTCCTGGGCTCGGGCGCCCAGCTTCTGATCGGCGTGGATCTGGTAAAGGACAGGGAAACGCTGTTGGCTGCGTACGACGATGCCGCCGGCATCACCGCAGCCTTCAACCGCAATCTGCTGGTGCGGATCAACGACGAACTGGGCGCCAACTTCGATCCGGGTGCATTCCTGCACCGTGCGCATTGGAATGCCAGCGAGTCCCGCATGGAGATGTGGCTGGTCAGCCGCCGCGAGCAGGAGGTACGGATTGCAGGCCATCCTTTTCACTTCGCCCTTGGCGAAGGACTGCACACCGAGAGCTCCCACAAATTCACGCCCCAGCGCCTGGCGGCAATCGCAGAATGTGCCGGCTGGAGAGTGAAGGATCAGTGGCTGGACCATGATCTGCCTTACGGGCTGTTCCTGCTGTCGTTGGCCTGAGGGGAAACGACGCCGGCCATGATGCTGCGCAGCTCAGCCACCTGATGCGGCCATGGCCTGCGCGCGTGCCTGGGCCGCTCCGACGGCCGCGTCCAGCATTGCTGGCCAGCCGCCCTCGGCCAGCACCGCCAGTGCGGCCTGCGTGGTTCCGCCGGGAGACGTCACCTGCGCCCGCAGCTGCGCGGGTGTCGTGACAGAGGCCTCCAGCATGCGCGCTGCGCCCAGCAGCGTCTGCTGGGCCAGCTGCCGGCTGCTGTCGGCTGGCAGGCCGCGCACTTCGGCGGCCCGCTGCAGGGCTTCGGCCAGCAGGTACAGATACGCCGGGCCACTGCCAGCCACCGCCGTCGCCGTGTCCATCTGCGCTTCCTCGTCCAGCCACACGGTGGACCCGCAGCCACGGAACAGCGCTTCCACCTGTGCACGTGCCGCGTCAGGCAGCGCACCGCCGGCATGCAGTGCGGTGATGCCCGCGCCGATCGCTGCAGGCTGATTGGGCATGCTGCGCACACTGACATCGATGCCCAGCCACTGCTGCAGCCGGGCGTGGGTAATGCCGGCCATGATCGACACCACCTGCGGCGAGACCGCAGCGGCCGTGGCGGCCAGCGCGCGGCACACTGCTTCGGCGGCCTGTGGCTTCACCGCCAGCACCCACAGCGGTGCCCGCTGCGCCGCCTGCGTGGCCTGTTCCACCACCTGCACGCCGAGCTCGGCAGACAGGCCCTCGCGGATGCCCGGCAAGGGATCGGCCACCACCATCCGTGCGGGGTCCTGGCCTTGCCGCAACAGCCCCTGCAGCAGGCAGCGCGCCATGTTGCCACCACCGATGAACGCGATATCGGCAGCAGCCTTCATCGCACCGGCTCCGTGCCCAGCTGGCTGTCCAGCCAGTCCAGCACGCGCTGCTGGACATCACGGCCGTGCGCCTGCTCGAAGAACCAGTGCGGCCCGCGCGGGTACGTCACCATCTCCACCGGCGTGCCATTGAAGCGCAGCGCGCGGTACAGCATCTCGCTCTGCGACAGCGGCACGCGCTTGTCCTGTTCGCCGTGCAGGATCAGCACCGGCACGCGGATGTTGCTGGCATGGCGGATCGGCGAATGCTGGTCGTAGACGCTGCGGTTGCGCAGCGGATCGCCAAAGTAGCCGGGCAGGTAATCCGGCGTATCGGTGGTCAGCGCCATCGCACCGATGTCGATGACCCCGGCCCCGACGATCGCGGTCTTGAAGCGCGGGCTGTTCGCCACCGCCCAGGCCGCCATGTAGCCGCCATAGCTCCAGCCCCCGATCGCCAGCCGCTGCGGATCGACGACGCCTTCCTTCTCCAGCAGGTCCACGCCGTCGAGGATGTCCTGGAAATCACCGCCGCCCCAATCGTTGCGCGCCCGCTCGGCGAACGCGCGGCCGCCGCCTTCGGAGCCGCGCGGGTTGGGCAGGAACACCGCATAGCCGTGCGTGGACAGCAGCTGCGCCCAGTCGTGCCAGGAACCCAGCCACCCCGACCACCACGCCCACGCCGGAC
Source organism: Stenotrophomonas sp. FW305-3-2-15-E-LB1 (assembly GCF_058787375.1). NCBI lineage: Bacteria > Pseudomonadati > Pseudomonadota > Gammaproteobacteria > Lysobacterales > Lysobacteraceae > Stenotrophomonas > Stenotrophomonas sp. FW305-3-2-15-E-LB1. The sequence continues at coordinate 59,463 of NZ_JBYSZR010000012.1, read as the reverse complement.
CGCCATGGCCCTGCACCAGCGTCGGCAGCGGCGTGCCGGGCTTCCAGCCGGGCGGCGTGACCAGCAGGCCGGTGATCGGCAGGCCATCACGCGAGGAGGTCCACGCCAGTTCACGCACGTTGCCATGCGCCCAGCCCGCAACTTCCGGGTGGTGGTCGCTGCGCACCGCCAGCGCTGCGCCCTGCTGCAGCCAGACTTCCGCCGGCTGGCTGTTGCCGATGCCCAGGTAGGCGCTGCGCCCGCTGCGCGTGGTGGTGAACGCGGCGAAGGGAATCTGCGGCCGCGCCAGTTCCGTCCAGCGGCCATTGGCTGCATCCAGGCGCAGGAAGGCGCCGCGCACGCCGCGCTGGCCCAGCCCCAGCAGGTGCCCGTCGTCCTGCCAGCGCGCCAGCCACAGCGTACCGTTCCAGTCCGCCCCCAGCACCGTGCGCTGACCGCTGCCGATGGCATGCACGGTGATGTCGGCGGTCATGCCGTGCTCGCCGAGGTGGCCGTACAGCAACCGCGTACCGTCGGGCGACCACTGCAGCGGGTGCGCCGACGCTCGCGGTTCCAGCTCGGCCTGCTGCGCACCGCTGCCGGCATCCACCAGCACCACCTGCGAGCGGTACCAGAAGTCATTCAGCGTGGTGCCCTGCGAAACGCGCAGCGCCAGCGTGCGCCCGTCCGGCGACCACGCCAGGTCATGCACCTGCTGCCCGGGCGCGCTCAGCACGCGGGTCTGGCCGCTGCGCAGATCGCGCAGCCAGACGCGGCTGAACGTGGTGGGATGGTCCACGCGCTGCGCATCGTCCCTGGCCTCGCCGGCGGCGGTGGTGGCCGCATCGGGGACATCGGCCGACAGATAGGCGATGCGCGTGCCATCGCGTGATACCTCGAAAGCGCTGACATCGCCCTCTGCGCGGGTCAGCAGCTGCGGTTCACCGCCCTGCGCATCCACGCGCCAGACCTGCGCGCCGCCCAGCGAAGCATGCTCCACGTCGGCAGGCAGCGCGCGGGTGGAGATGAAGTCCAGATAGCGGCCATCGTCGCTCCAGCGTGGATGCTCTTCGCTGGCAGTGTCTGCGGCGGGCAGTTCCTTCGCGGTTGCCTTGCCACTGGCCGGTACCCACCAGATGCGGCTGCGCGGCGGCTTGCCCTGCGGCTGTGGCGTGCCGACCGTATAGGCGATGCGGCTGCCGTCCGGACTGATCTGCGGGTCGCCCACCACCTTCAGCGCCATGATCGCCTGCGGGGTCGGCAGCACCGGCGCCGCCGGGGCGGCAGCCAGCGATGGCAGTGCGACCGCCACGCACAGGCAGGCGCACCACATCCGGTTCAACAACAGGCTCATGCAGGGTTCCCTTGTGTGGCAGGCGGCAGCAGATGCTGGCGCACCCATTCTGCGCCACGGCCGATGGCATCGTTTGCCAGTGCTGACACCGCCATGGCTTCGATGAAACTGTGCGGCGCGCCGCGATAGACCTGGCTGTCCACCGTGACCCCAGCATCGCGCAGGCGCTGCACCATCGCCTGGTTCTGCTCGGCCAGCACGTCGCGGTCGCCCCACAGCAGCAGCGCAGGCGGCAGCCCGTGCAGCGCGGCATGCAGCGGCGCCGACAGCGGACCGGCCACGGCCTGCGCATCCGCGCCCAGGTAGGCGGCCCAGAACTCATCCATTTCCGCCCCGCTGAGCATGTCCTGCGGCTGGCCCAGCTGCTGCCGCGCCTGTTCGGACAACTGCGGTGTCCATGCACCGTAGTTCAGTACCAGCGCCTGTATGCAACCGGGATCGCCGGCATCGCGCAGGCGCAGGGCGCTGGCCACGGCCAGGTTGGCACCGGCCGAATCACCGCCCAGCGCCAGCCGCTGGCCATCGATGCCGAAGCGCGCGCCTTCGCTGCGCAGCCACTGCAGCGCGATCACCGCCTGGTCCAGCGCTGCCGGGTACGGGTGCTCGGGTGCCAGGCTGTAATCGATGGCCACCACCGGCAGCTGCGCGCGATCAGCGTATTCGCGCAGCAGGCGGTCATGCGTATCCAGCCCGAACATGCACCAGCCGCCGCCGTGCAGATAGACCAGGGCGGGCGACGGCGCGGCCGGCTGCTGCTGCGGGGTCAGCACGCGCAGCTGGAACGGCCCGTACGCGGAGTCCAGCGGCACATCCACGCTGTCGCGCATGCGCGGGCCGCCCTCGCGCCAGGGCGCACGCGCCTGTGCGGCAATCACCCGGCGCTGCGGCCAGTCCAGCGTGCGTCCAGCGCGCAGGCGCGCACCTTCGTTGCAGACATCTTCGATGAAGCGGCGGATCTGCGGGTCCAGCGCATCCAGGCTGCGGCTCATGCGTCCTCCCCGCGGCCGGCGGCGAAGTCGATCATCCAGTCCGCCAGCGCGTGCTCGCCACCGGCCTGCAGGCCGGCCAGCAGCTGCGCGAAGTCGTGCCGCGCTTCGTCCTGGCCCAGCTTGAAGGTGGCACGCACTTCGCGCACCTCACCGCGCAGCGCCACCACGCCGCTGGCCAGCCGCGCATAGCGTTCGCCCATTTCGTGCAGCGACCAGGCTTTGGCACGGCCGGCTTCCATCTGCGTGATCAGCGCATCCAGCTCGTTGCGGATGTCCGCGTCCTGCGTACTGATAGCAACATCCAGCTCGAACATCGCCGCGGCATAGTTCCAGCTTGGCGCCTGGGTGCGGTCATCCAGCCAGCTGGGCGAGACGTAGGCATGCGGCCCCATCAGCAGCGCCTGCGCGCGGCCGTCGCGCTGCAGCCGTGCCACGTGCGGGTTGCGCTTGGCCAGGTGGCCGCGCAGGGCCACCAGCCGGCCGTGTGCATCGCACTCGGCACGCAGCGGCAGAGGGGTGAAGGCCGCATCGTCGCCGCCGGTGGACACCAGCCAGGCGAAGGGTTGGCTGGCTAGCAGATGCAGCACGTCGTCCTGGTTGCGGGCGGCGTAGCGGCTGTCGCGGGCATGGCCCATCAGTAGAGCTCCATCAGTGGGGTTGGTCCAGTGCGCTGGCCACGGACACCGCAGGCCAGCGGTCGCGCCATGGCGCGGCCTGTTCAAGTTCGGCGGCCAGCTGCAGCAGCAGGGGCTCCTGCCCGCGGTCGGCGGCAAACTGCATGCCCACCGGCAAGCCGTCACGGTGGCCCACCGGCAGCGAGATGGCCGGCGTGCCGGCCAGGTTCTGCAGTGGCGTATAGCTGATCCACTCGAACATGGCTGGCAGCAGCGTGTCGAAGTCGCGGTCCGGGGCGAGTGCGCCCAGCGGCGGCGGCAAGGTGCGCACGGTCGGGGTCAGCAGCACGTCGTAGTGCTGGTGGAACTGGTTGAATGCCGCTGGCAGTGCCGCCAGCACCGCATAGGCCTGCTCCAGCTCGGGCACGCCACAGTGCTGGCGGTGGAAGCGCGCCAGGCCGTGCGTCCATGGTTCCAGTGCATGTGCCGCGAAGTCATCGCCGCCCTGCGCCACCGCCAGTTCGACCGCATCCAGCCCCAACCGCGACCACAGGGTGTAGAGGGCCTGCCAGACCTCACGGCCCGGCAGCGGATAGGTGGTGGCCTCGACTGCATGGCCCAGCGCCGTGCACAGCTGCGCGGTCTGCTCCAGCACGGCCGCCACCGCCGGATCCGGTGCCAACCTAGGCAACGATTCACTGATGACGCCGATGCGCAGCCGGCGCGGCGGCTGCAGCCAGCCGCGCGGGTCCAGCCCGGCGCGGGGATGGGCCGCACTGAACGCCCACGCGGTATCGCGCACGCTGCGCGACATCAGGCTGTCGGCCACGATCAGGTCTTCAATGGCATGCCGTCCGCGCACCATCACCGTGCCGCCGCGCCCCGGCTTCAGCCCGACCACGCCACAGGCCGACGCCGGAATGCGGATGGAACCGGCGCCATCACTGCCATGCGCCAGCGGCACGATGCCCGCGGCCAGCGCGGCGCCGGCCCCGCCACTGGAGCCACCGGGCGAGTACGCGGGGTTCCACGGGTTGCGGGTGACCGGCCCGAGCAGCGGCTCGGTCGATCCCATCAGACCGAACTCGGGCATGGAACTCTTGCCGATGGCCACCAGCCCAGCCGCATCGAAGCGCTGCGCGAATGGCAGCGCATCCAGCGCCGGCACCGCGCTGCGCGAGCGTGAACCGCCACGCGTGGGCATCCCTGGGTAGCGCAGTGAATCCTTCGGCAGCCACGCCACGCCAGCCATGGGTGCATCGCGGCGCACGCGCGATGCGTGCTCCAGCGCCGCATCGGCATCGACATGGCTGAGTGCGCCCAGCATCGGGTCCAGGTGGCGCACGCGCGTGAGTGCCGCAGCAACCAGTTCGCGCGGTGAGAGTTCGCCGGCACGCACCAGCGCGTGCTGGTCGTGCGCATCCAGATGGCCCAGCTGCAGTGCCTGGGCCAGCGGAAAATCATCAAGGGTCATGCCATGGGTTCCTGAAGCCGGCGGCGCGCACGGCGCTGCCCGTAGAAGACATAGATGGCCGCACCGGCCAGCACGTAAACCAGCAGGATGCTGGCCGGCAGCACATCGCCGCGGCGGACCTGGGCCAGCATGTCGCCCAGCACCGGCACCATCATCGCCACGCACATCACGATGCCCAGCACCGGTACAACGCCCAGCCACACGCCGCCGATCCAGACCCCGCCCAGTGGCACGCGGAAGCCGCCACGCAGCTCTGGACGGGTGGAGCGCAGCCACATCACCGCGATGCACACCACGATGAACGCCGAGGCGATGCCCAGGCAGATCAGGTCGCCCAGGATGCTGATCGGCAGCAGCGCGGCCAGCAGTGCACTGGCGCTGCCGAATGCCACGCTGGCCAGCCACGGTGTGCCGAGCGTGGGGTGCACGCGGGTGAAGAACGCCGGCAGCAGGCCATCGCGCGCGATGCTCAGGCTGATGCGTGAGGCGCCGTAGGCGTTGGCCAGCAGCACCGAGCCCAGCCCGGTCAGCGCGCCGATCTTGATCAGCACCGCAAACCCCGGCCAGCCGATGCGGTCCACCGCCAGCGCAACCGGGTCCGGCACGCCCAGCTCGCGGAACGGCACCAGCCCGGTCAGCACAGCACCGGCCGCGACGTAGAGCACGGTGCACACCACCAGCGAGCCGAGGATGCCCACCGGCACGTCACGCCGTGGCTGGCGCGCTTCGGCGGCGGCCATCGAGACAGTCTCAAAGCCCAGGTAGGCAAAGAACAGCATGGCCGCTGCACGCAGCACGCCGGGCCAGCCGTAGGCGAAGCCGCCCTCATTGGCCGGCAGGAACGGCTGCCAGTGCGCAGCGTCGATGAACTGCGAACCGACCGCGATGAAGGCCAGCAGCACCGCGATCTTGATCAGCACCAGCACCAGGTTGGCCAGTGCCGAGCGCCCTACCCCGGCAATCTGCACGGCGGCAGCGGCCAGCACCGCCAGCGCTGCCACCGCATTGATGCCGCCGCTGAAGGACAGCACGGTATGCCCGCCCTGCGCGGTGGCGGTCACGCTGGACACCGCCAGCCCCAGCGGCACGACCACGTGCAGATCGCCCAGCAGGCTGGTGAGGTAACCGGCAAAACCGGCGGCCACCGCAGCGGCGGCCAGCAGGTATTCCAGGATCACCATCCACGCCAGCGCCCACGCCGCGCCTTCGCCCAGCGTCACCTGGCAGTACGAATACGCTGAGCCGGACACCGGGATGACCGATGACAGTTCGGCATAGCACAACCCGGTGAAGCCGCAGGCCAGCGCCGCCAGCACGAAGGCCAGTACCACCGCCGGGCCGGCGAAACTGGCCGCGGCAGTGCCGGTCACCACATAGATGCCGGCGCCGAGGATGTTGGCGATGCCCAGCACCAGCAGGCTGCCGGCACCCAGCCGGCGCTGCAGGCCGGCGCGCTCGCCGTCGGCCACCACCGCCTCCAGCGATTTGCGCCGCGCTGCCAGTTGCCAGCGCCCGATTGAACGTTGCTGCACGCGGCCGCTCCCGTCCATCGTCTCAGTAACGCCAGTGCACGGTGACGCCGACGGTGCGCGGCCGCACCAGGCCTTCGCCGATGCCGTTGGTTTCGGTCACGCTGCGGGTAATGCCACGCTTGTCGGTCAGGTTGCTGCCGAACAGGGTGACATCGGTGTTGCCGAAGGTCATGCGGTAGCGCAGGTCGAACAGGTTGTAGTTGCCCTGGCGGTTGGGCGTGATGCCCGGCACGGCCGAGTTCAGGTCGCTGATGCCACCGCCCACGTACTGGTGTGACAGCGACAGCGTCGGCGAGAAACGCGCATCGAAGTGCCAGCTGAGCAGGTTGCTCACCGTCCAGTCGGCCGAGCCCGGCAGCTGCGATCCCTTCGGCGCGGTGCCGTAGTACAGGATGAACAGATCCTCATCCAGGCGGGCGCGCTGCCAGGTGGCCGATGCCTGCCATTCGAAAGCATCGACCGGGCGCCAGGTGGCGGACAGTTCGACGCCACGGCTGTAGGCCTTGCCGCCATTGCTGGCGTAGTTGAACAGGTCCGGCGTCTGCAGCCGCAGCTGGATGTCCTTCCAGTCCACGTAGAACAGCGTGGCATCCAGCAGCAGGCGCCCGCCGGCCCAGCTGGTGCGCGTACCCAGTTCGTAGTTGACCAGGCTGTCACTCTTCGACCCGGACGGCACCGGGTAGGCGCTGAGTCCGGCGGTGTTGGGTTCGCCGAAGCGGAAGCCCTCGGACACCAGGCCGTACACCATCACGTCCGGGTTCACCTGCCAGGTCAGGGAGACCTTCGGATTGAAGCCGTCTTCCTTGGTCTCCTGGGTCGACACCTTGGGCGCGCCCGGCCAGGTCGAGAAGCCCACCTGGGTACTGACCGTGCGCACCTTGTTGCGGAACAGGCGGCCGCCGACGGTCAGCTTCCACTGCTCGTTGAAGTGCACGCTGCCTTCGCCGAACAGCGCCGCTTCCGAGCCGGACAGGTCGGTCAGGAAGCCGTTGAAGATCTGTCCGTCCGGCGCGATCACCGCGCCACTGCCGGGGCCGAACAACGGCGAACGGTCGAACGCGGCAGCCGCACCTTCCGCGCCCAGCTGCTCGTGCAGGCGCTTGTCCGAATCGAAGTACATGCCACCCACCAGCCAGTCGATGCGGCCACCCGGCTTGGACGACAGGCGCAGCTCGATGCTCTTGCCGGTGCTTTCACCGCCGGAGGCGATGTACAGCGGCGCGGTCAGGTCCAGGCCCAGGTCGGCGTTGTAGGCCGCACGCACCGGCGTGTAGTCGAAGCGCCAGTCCTGTTTCTTTTTCTGGTAGGCCAGCAGCGCGGTCAGGTCGGCAAAGCCCAGGTCCTGGTCCAACCGCGCGCTGTGCACGGCCACCTTTGTATGGGTGTACTCGGGCAGCGCGGTGCGGCGCGTGAGGTCACCCAGTCCGGCAATCTGGTAACTGTTGTCATCGCTGTCGGTGTTCTGCAGCAGGCTCAGCCAGGTCAGGGTGGTGCCCTCGTTCGGGGTCAGCACCAGCGACAGCCGGCCACCATCAAGCGTGCTGCTGTTGGCGCCGTCCCTGCCGGTGCCGATGTTGTCGATGAAGCCGGGATCGTCGCGGTACTGCGCCACCGCACGCACCGCCAGCAGGTCCTGCTTGATCGGCACATTCACCATTGCCTTGCCGGCAAAGCCCACGTCAGCGTTGCGGGTCTGGCTGACGGTCGCTTCGGCAGCGGCATCGAAGGCGCCGGTATCGGCGATGTTGGCCACGTAGTTCACCGCCCCGCCCATCGAGGCCGACCCGAACAGCGTGCCCTGCGGCCCCCGCAACACTTCCACCCGGTTCAGGTCGAAGGCATCGATATCGGGAATGGCGATGGTCCAGCCCGGTTCGGTCAGCGGCACTTCGTTGAGGAAGTAACCGGTCGTGGGCTGGCCCTGCACATTGCCAGCGCTGGTGGCGATGCCGCGCATCACCACGTGCGAGACACCCGGCTGGTAGTTGTTGAAGACCACGCCGGGAGTGCGCTGGATGTAATCGGCCAGCGACTGCGCGCCGATGTCCTGCAGTTGCTGGTCGGTGACTGCCGACACCGAACCGGCGATCTCACGCACCGATTCCTTCAGCTTGCCAGCGGTGACCACCACCGTGTCCAAGGTACGGGCCGGGTCGGCCGCAGCGCCGGCGGGCGCCTCCTGCGCCCAGGCCGGGGCGGTGGCGAACAGGCCGAAACAACACGCGAAACGGACAGCATGGCTGAGCGGGCGAAGGCGGAGCTGCAACGGCATGAGACGGTCCCCCAGGTGGCGATGGACGTGGCGCCGGTCGCGCTCTGCGCAGCGGCAACCCACATGGCTGAGGTCGAGTGAAAGTGAAAACAGCCACCGCTGTCCAGCAGAATCAACGGACACCGCACTAGCGACAACGTGTTGATTGAATTATGTTTATTTCATGGGGAGCCGTGGATTTGGCCGTTATCACATGTGAAATACGCAGGTTCTGCGGCCCGGCCCCTCAAATTGCGAACAAACTGCGGCGCGCTGCCGCACCGGGAAAGCCCTGATGACCGCCAAATCGCTGGACCGCATCGACCTGAAGATCCTCGACGTGCTGCAGCAGGATGCACGCATCACCAACCAGGCCCTGGCCGATCGTGTTGCGCTGTCGCCCAGCGCGTGCCTGGCACGCGTGCGCGCCCTGGAGGCCAAGGAGCTGATCCGCGGCTACCGCGCGCACGTGGCGGTGGACCGCATCCGCTCGGCCACGGTGGTGCTGGCAATGGTGGCCTTCAGGCGGCACGCACTGGAGGAGTTCACCGCCTTCGACCGGCGCATCCTGGGCATGCAGGAAATCGTCGAGGCCAGCCGCATTTCCGGCGAGTACGACTACCTGCTGCGGGTGATCGTCAACGATGTGCACCACTGGAAGGACATCGCGCGGCTGCTGCTGGGCGGCGACTACGGGGTGGAGAAGATCGTGTCGCAGTTCCTGATGGACGAGGTGAAGCCGTTCAGTGGCTACCCCCTGGGAGACGGTCCGACCGGGAAGCGCAGCAGCTGACAGGCGAATGAAACCGGAATGATCCAGCGCGCTCCACGCGGTCCGTCGTAACATTCATGGGCATGATCGCCGGTGCCCGGAGTGGCGTCGCAGCACGATCGCAGCAGAACATCCCGCTACTTGCCGCTTCTGACGGCAACCCGCCCTCACCCATCGAGACCGGACGCATTGCAAGCCACTGATTCAAAACAGAAGAGCAGCCCTTCCAAGGCCGCTACCGAACACACCCCGCTGATGAAGCAGTTCTTCGCAGCCAAGTCCGACTACCCGGACCTGCTGCTGTTCTTCCGCATGGGCGACTTCTACGAGCTGTTCTACGACGACGCCCGCAAGGCGGCGCGGCTGCTGGACATCACCCTCACCCAGCGCGGCAGCTCCGGCGGCGCGCCCATCCCGATGGCCGGCGTGCCGGTGCATGCCTATGAGGGCTACCTGGCCCGCCTGGTGGCGCTGGGCGAATCGGTGGCCATCTGTGAACAGATCGGCGACCCGGCCCTGGCCAAGGGCCTGGTCGAACGCAAGGTGGTGCGCATCGTCACCCCCGGCACGGTCACCGACGAGGCGCTGCTGGACGAGCGCCGCGACACCCTGCTGATGGCGCTGTCGCGCACGAAGCAGGGCTACGGCCTGGCCTGGGCCGACCTGGCCGGCGGTCGCTTCCTGGTCAACGAAGTGGAGACAGACGACGCGCTGGAAGCCGAACTGGCCCGCCTGGAGCCGGCCGAGCTGCTGGTGCCCGACGAAGAGAACTGGCCCGAATTCCTGCGCCAGCGCACCGGCGTGCGCCGCCGCGCGCCGTGGCTGTTCGATGCGGACAGCGGCCGCCGCCAGCTGCTGGCCTTCTTCAAGCTGCACGACCTGAGCGGTTTCGGCATCGACGACAAGCCGCGCGCCACGGCAGCCGCCGGCGCCCTGCTCGGCTATGTCGAGGAAACCCAGAAGCAGCGCCTGCCGCACCTGACCTCGATCGCGATGGAAACCGCCGGTGAAGCGATCGCGATGAACGCCGCGACCCGCCGCCATCTGGAACTGGATACGCGCGTGGACGGCGACACCCGCAACACGCTGCTGGGCGTGCTCGACAGCACGGTGACGCCGATGGGCGGCCGCCTGCTGCGCCGCTGGCTGCACCGCCCGCTGCGCCTGCGCGAGGTGCTGGTGCAGCGCCACCATGCGGTGGAAACGCTGATCGACCGCGGCAGCGACGCCGACATCCGCGAGCAGTTCCGTCGCCTGGGCGATCTGGAACGCATCCTCACCCGCGTGGCGCTGCGCTCGGCGCGCCCGCGCGATTTCTCCACCCTGCGCGATGGCCTGGGCCTGCTGCCGGCCGTGCGCGAAGTGCTGGCACCGCTGGATTCGCCGCGCCTGCAGACCCTGCACGCCGCGCTGGGCGAGCACGACGAGTGCGCGCACCTGCTGGCCAGCGCCATCGCCGAGATGCCGCCGCTGAAGCTGAGCGACGGCGGCGTGCTGGCCGATGGCTTCGATGCCGAGCTGGACGAACTGCGCCGCCTGTCCACCCATGCCGACCAGTTCCTGGTCGACCTGGAACAGCGCGAACGCGAGAGCAGCGGCATCGCCACCCTCAAGGTGGGCTACAACCGCGTGCATGGCTATTACATCGAAATCAGCAAGGGCCAGTCCGACCGCGCGCCGGTGCACTACACCCGCCGGCAGACGCTGACCAATGCCGAGCGCTACATCACCGAGGAACTGAAGGCCTTCGAGGACAAGGTGCTGTCCGCGCGCGACCGTTCGCTGTCGCGCGAGAAGTACCTGTACGAGCAGCTGCTGGACACCCTCGGCGGCCAGCTGGAACCGCTGAAGCAGTGCGCCGCCGCGTTGAGCGAACTGGACGTGCTGGCCGCCTTCGCCGAGCGCGCGCAGGCGCTGGACTGGGCGCGCCCGGAACTGCAGGCCGAGCCCTGCCTGAAGATCGAGCGCGGCCGCCACCCGGTGGTCGAAGCCGTGCGCGAACAGCCGTTCGAGCCGAATGATCTGGACCTGCATCCGGACCGTCGCATGCTGGTCATCACCGGCCCGAACATGGGCGGTAAATCGACCTACATGCGGCAGAACGCGCTGATCGTGCTGCTGGCCCACATCGGCAGCTTCGTGCCGGCCAGCCGCGCGCTGATCGGCCCGATCGACCGCATCCTCACCCGCATCGGCGCCGGCGATGACCTCGCCCGCGGGCAATCGACCTTCATGGTCGAGATGGCCGAGACCAGCTACATCCTGCACCACGCCACCGCGCATTCGCTGGTGCTGATGGACGAGATCGGCCGCGGCACGTCCACCTACGACGGCCTGGCCCTGGCCGATGCAGTGGCCCGCCACCTGGCCTACCAGAACCGCTGCTACACGCTGTTCGCCACCCACTACTTCGAACTGACCGCACTGGCCGACGAACAGCACGAAGGTGGCCGCAGCGGCATCGCCAACGTGCACCTGGATGCGGTCGAGCACGGTGAAGCACTGGTGTTCATGCACGCGGTGAAGGATGGCCCGGCCAACCGCAGCTTCGGCCTGCAGGTGGCCGCGCTGGCCGGCCTGCCGCGGGCGACAGTGGCCCAGGCCCGCCGTCGCCTGGCCGAGCTGGAACAGCGCGGTGGCGAAAGCCATGCCGCTGAAGTCTCGCCGCAGGCGCTGGATGCACCGCAGCAGTTCGGCCTGTTCAGCGCACCGGCCAGCAAGGCGCAGGAAGCGCTGGCCGCGATCGACCCGGACGAGCTGACCCCGAAGCAGGCGCTGGAAGCCCTGTACCGGTTGAAGACGCTGCTGTAACCGCGCCCGTTGGCAGGGCTGAGCCGAGCATGGGCTCGGCTCTACAGCAGCGCCGTCACGCCCTCCCTGTAGAGCCGAGCCCACGCTCGGCTGGTGTAACCCCGGCCGCCGGGCATGGCCCGGCGCTACCCCTGTAGAGCCGAGCCCATGCTCGGCTGCCTTCGCATTTCCGTCGTGTACCCGGCGTTATGCTCGGGCGGTCCTTCCTTCACAGAACGGAGACCGCCGTGAACACCGAATCCCTCGCCGCTTCCCTCTTCCAGCAGCTGCAGCAGGGGCAAGGCCTGCAGCAGGTGTCCCAGCAGCTCGGCCTGGACAGCAGCCAGACCACCCAGGCGGTGGGCAGTGCGCTGCCGCTGCTGCTGGGCGCGATGGGCCAGAACGCCAGTGAGCCGCAGGGCGCGCAGTCACTGCTCAATGCACTGCAGCGCGATCATCTTGGCGGCGGCAGCGGCGGCGGTTTCGACCTCGGCGGCATCCTCGGCGCGGTGATGGGCGGTGGTGGCAGCGGTGCCACCGACGGCGCCGGCATCCTCGGCCATGTGTTCGGCGGCCAGCAGCCGCAGGCGGCCGAGCTGCTCGGCCAGAAGACCGGCCTGGACAGCGGCACCACCGGCAAGCTGCTGGCCATTCTCGCCCCCATCGTCATGTCGTTCCTGGCCCAGCGCTTTGCCCAGCAGGGCAATGCCGGCGAACTCAGCTCGGCCCTCGGCCAGGAAGCCCAGCATGCTGGCGGCGGCGTCGGCAGCCTGCTGGGGGGCGCACTCGACCAGGACGGCGATGGCCAGTTTGGTGCCAGCGATCTGCTCAAGCTCGGTGCGGGCCTGCTCAAGCGCTGATCGCGCACAACGGTCCAAGCCCTGCCCTTGATAGGCCGCCACTATCGCATCGGTTGAATCAATCGAATTTACCCATCAGTAGGCGCCACCTATGGTGGTCAGGCCTCCCCCGATTCCACCTTTCGCCAGTCCACAGGTAGACACCCATGAAAAGCGAAGCCAAGTGCCCGTTCAACCACGCCGTCGTCGGTGACGCGACGACCAACCGCGACTGGTGGCCGAACCAGCTGCGCGTGGACCTGCTCAACCAGCACTCCACCCGCTCCAATCCGCTTGATGCGGGCTTCGATTACGCCACGGCCTTCAAGGGCCTGGACTACGCCGCGCTGAAGGCCGACCTGAAGGCGCTGATGACCGATTCGCAGGACTGGTGGCCGGCCGATTTCGGCCATTACGGCGGCCTGTTCATCCGCATGGCCTGGCACAGCGCCGGCACCTACCGCATCGGCGATGGCCGTGGCGGCGGTGGCCGCGGCCAGCAGCGCTTCGCCCCGCTCAACAGCTGGCCGGACAACGTCAGCCTGGACAAAGCGCGCCGCCTGCTGTGGCCGATCAAGCAGAAGTACGGCCAAGCCATCTCCTGGTCCGACCTGCTGATCCTGACCGGCAATGTCGCCCTCGAATCGATGGGCTTCAAGACGCTCGGCTTCGCCGGTGGCCGCCCTGATACCTGGGAACCGGACCAGGACGTGTACTGGGGCCGCGAAACCACCTGGCTGGGCGGCGATGTGCGCTACGCACACGGCTCCGAAGGCGTGCAGGAAGACCACGGCGTGCTGGTGTCCGATGACGATGCCGATGGCGACGTGCACTCGCGCAAGCTGGAAAACCCGCTGGCCGCCGTGCAGATGGGCCTGATCTACGTGAACCCGGAAGGCCCGGACGGCAACCCCGACCCGGTGCTGGCCGCGCATGACATCCGCGACACCTTCGCCCGCATGGCCATGGACGACGAGGAAACCGTCGCCCTGATCGCCGGTGGCCACAGCTTCGGCAAGACCCACGGCGCCGGCCCGGCCGACAACGTCGGCAAGGAACCGGAAGCGGCCGGCCTGGAAAACCAGGGCCTGGGCTGGGCCAGCAGCTTCGGCAGCGGCAAGGGCGGCGACACCATCACCAGCGGCCTGGAAGTGACCTGGACGCGCACCCCGGCGCAGTGGAGCCACGATTTCTTCGAGCTGCTGTTCGGCCACGAATGGGAACTGACCAAGAGCCCGGCCGGCGCCCACCAGTGGGTGGCCAAGAACGCCGATGCGGTCATTCCCGACGCGCACGATCCGTCGAAGAAGCACCGCCCGACCATGCTGACCACCGACCTGTCGCTGCGCATGGACCCGGCCTACGAAAAGGTCTCGCGCAGGTTCCTCGAGGATCCGCAGGCCTTCGCCGATGCCTTCGCCCGCGCCTGGTTCAAATTGACCCACCGCGACATGGGCCCGCGCGCGCGCTACCTGGGCCCGGAAATCCCGGCCGAGGAATTCATCTGGCAGGATCCGGTGCCGGAAGCGAAGCATCCGCTGATCGACGCCAAGGACATCGCCGCGCTGAAGCAGAAGATCGCCGCAACCGGCCTGAGCGTTGCCGAGCTGGTGTCCACTGCGTGGGCGTCGGCCTCGACCTTCCGCGGCTCGGACAAGCGTGGTGGCGCCAACGGTGCGCGCATCCGCCTGGCCCCGCAGAAGGACTGGGCGGTGAACCAGCCGCAGCAGCTGGCCAAGGTGCTGGCCGCGCTGGAAAAGGTGCAGGCCGAGTTCAATGGCGGCGGCAACAAGCAGGTGTCGCTGGCCGATCTGATCGTGCTGGCCGGCGGCGTGGGTGTCGAACAGGCCGCCAAGGCCGGTGGCCATGAGGTGAGCGTGCCGTTCACCCCGGGCCGCACCGATGCCAGCCAGGAACAGACCGACGTCGAGTCGTTCGCGGTGCTGGAGCCGGCCGCCGATGGCTTCCGCAACTATCTCAAGGGCGCTTACAGCGTGCCGGGCGAAGCGCTGCTGATCGACAAGGCACAGCTGCTGACCCTGACCGCACCGGAGATGACCGCCCTGGTCGGCGGCCTGCGCGTGCTCGGTGCCAATGCCGATGGCGGCAAGCACGGTGTGTTCACCGCACGCACGGGCACGTTGAGCAACGACTTCTTCGTCAACCTGCTGGACATGGGCACGCAGTGGAAGGCCACCGGCCGCGAGAGCTATGAGGGCCGCGCCCGCGGCGAAGGCAGCGCACGTTGGACCGGCACCCGCGCCGACCTGGTGTTCGGCTCCAACGCCGTGCTGCGCGCACTGGCCGAGGTCTATGCCAGCGCCGATGGCGAGAAGAAGTTCGTGCAGGATTTCATCGCCGCCTGGACGCGGGTGATGGAACTGGACCGCTACGACCTGCACGGTTGAGGTGATCCGGGTGGTCGCCGGGCATGGCCCGGCGCTACCCGAACGCTGTGGTGGGTGCGAACCCCCGCTCTGGTGGGTGCGAACCGTTGGTTCGCACGCTCCCCTGCTCTGGTGGGTGCGAACCGTTGGTTCGCACGCTCTCCGCACGGGCTACGCTTTCAACGCACCCCGTCTTTCAACCGCTGCAGGATCGGCGCAAACAACGGCGCCTGCAGCGACCGCGGTGGCTGCACCGCCTCGCCCTTCTCCAGCGCCTGCCAGTACGACCACGGCAGCGCCTTGTCGCCCAGTTCGTAATCCATGCCATCCCAGCCATCCTCGCGGAAGGCATAGAACGCCCAGTGCACCTGCTGCTGCTCGGCCACGGCCAGCACGTCACGCAGGTAGGTGCCGCAATCCGGCCAGCGGCGCATGCAGCCGAACTCGCCGATCACCATCCGGTTGGCACCGATGCCATGGGTCTTCGCCCAGTCCATCGGCTGCTGCAGGTAGCTGCGCACGCGCTCCGCATCCCAGCGCTGCTTTCCCGCGCCGAACGGCACCACGGCCGGGTAGCGGTACGGCGTGGCGCGCTTCTGGTTGGGCGCACTGGTGGCCGCATAGGGCTCGTACATGTGCACGCTGTACAGCAGCTTCGTATCGTCCAGCGGCGCCGGCCAGTAATCGAAGGCATCGGCCGCCGCATACCAGCCGGCATCGAGCATCAGCGGCATGTCCGCATCCACCGCGCGCACGCTGGCGATCAGCCCGCGGTACAGCACGCGCAGATCACGCGGACCGTCCTGCACATCGGCATACCACTGCTTCATCGCCTCGCGCGGGGCATGTTCGGCCAGCGCAGTGCCGTATTCCGGCGCCGGCTCGTTGATGAGGTTGTAGGCGGCCAGCGCGGGGTGGCCCTTCAACGCGGTGGCCAGGTCGCGCCAGAAGCGCTGCGCAGGCAGGTGCTTGTCCATCGACTGCCACAACCGCTGGTCGACCACGTCATTGTTCTTCTGCTTCCAGCGCAGCAGGGGCAGCGACAGCAGCACCAGCACCACCTTCAGGCCTGAGGCATTGGCGTCATCCAGCGCACGGCGCAGGGTGGCCACGTCGGCCTGCACCAGCCCCTGGTAGTGGTCGGCATCGCCCATCAGGAAGTCGCGGCCGCCGGCACTTTTCCATTTGTCCGGGCTCAACCGCACCCAGGTCGCGCCGGTGTCCCGCAACGCCTGGAAGTAGGCACGGTCGGGCGGGCTTTCGTTGAAGCTGTTGCCGCCGCGCTGCGGCGTATCCCAGAAGGTGATGTCAGCGGCGAACGCCGGAGCGGCGGTGGCGAGAGCCAGGCACAGCAGGGTGCGGCGGAGGAACATGCGGGTCTTCCATGAAGAGGAAGATCCAACGTGCAGGGCACAAACCCAACGCTGGCTGAGTGCGCGCGTGTTCGCCGGGCATGGCCCGGCGCTACCGACGCGCCCTGGTGGGTGCGAACCGCCCGCTCTGGTGGGGGCGAACCGCCCGCCTTGGTGGGTGCGAACCGTTGGTTCGCACGCTCTCGGTCAAAGCGCGTCCAGATCGCCCAGTGCGCGGATCAACCGCCGCGCGCGCTTGTCCGGCTTGTGCTCCGGCGGCTGGAAACCATCGCGGGCGGCGATGCGCAGCGCGCGCTGTTCGGCACGGCGCGCCTTGGACGCCTCGCTTTCGGCATACAGCTGCTGCGCCACCGGCGCCGGTCCGCGCTGGTCGCTGATGCCCAGCACCTGCAGCTCGAAATGCTCTTCGCCGCGGTCCACCTGCAGCTGCTCGCCCACGCGCACCGCGCGCGAGGATTTCGGGCGCTGCCCGGCCACGGCCACCTTGCCGGTTTCAATGGCCTGCTTGGCCAGGCTGCGGGTCTTGTAGAAACGGGCCGCCCACAACCAGATATCCAGGCGGACACTGGGCGACAGCGGGGAAAGCTCGGACATCGGCAGGTACTACTCCGTGCGCTTGTTCAGGGGTCGCGGGTTGGCGGGGTCGCTGCGGCAGCCAGTGCCCCCCATCAACGTCGGCGTGCCCGCCAGGTCCTGGCGCTGGTTGCCGACCAGGCACTCAGCGCGGTCGGCGGGCCGCACCTGGGCATCACCCAGCCGGTCACCCGTCGAACATGCGGCCAGCGTGGCCACGATCAAGGCCCCCACGCAGTGCCGCGCCAGCTGTTGTCGTTGATGCATTGCCACACCCCGCAAACCGGCTTGATGCTAGTGTGCGCCTCCCGGGAATCGATCACCAGCCCATGGCCAAAGCGCCGCTCGACCTGACCTCCGGCCCCATCGGCCGCAACCTGCTGCTGTTCGCGCTGCCGATCCTGGCAGGCAACATCGCCCAGTCGCTGAACGGTTCGGTGAATGCGGTGTGGGTGGGGCGCTTCCTCGGCGAGGCGGCGCTGACCGCCACGGCCAACGCCAACAACATCATGTTTTTCCTGATCGGCTCGGTGTTCGGTTTCGGCATGGCCTCGACCATCCTGATCGGCCAGGCCATCGGCGCACGCGACATCGCCCAGGCCCGCCGCGTGGTCGGCACCAGTGCCACCTTCTTCATCGGCCTGTCGGTGATCATCGCCATCGCGGGCTGGTTCCTGGCCCACCCGCTGCTGGCCGCGATGGGCACGCCGGCCGCCTCGCTGCCGCTGGCCGAGGCCTACCTGCGCATCATCTTCCTGGCCATGCCCACGCTGTACGCATTCGCCTTCCTCAGCGCCGCCCTGCGCGGTGCCGGTGATTCACGCACGCCGTTCCGCTTCCTGCTGGTGTCGGTGCTGCTGGATATCGCGCTGAACCCGGTACTGATCTTCGGCCTCGGCCCGTTCCCGGCACTGGGCATTGCCGGCTCGGCCTGGGCAACGCTGGTGTCGCAGACGCTGTCGCTGAGCGGCCTGCTGCTGTACATGCGGCACAAGCGGCACACGCTGTGGCTGGGGCGTGCCGACATGCACCTGTTCAAGCTCGACCTGGCCATCCTGCGCGCGCTGGTGGTCAAGGGCGTGCCGATGGGCCTGCAGATGGTGCTGATCTCGCTGTCGGTCATCCTGCTGATGACCATGGTCAACCAGTACGGCACGGCCACCGGTGCCGCCTATGGCGCGTCGCTGCAGCTGTGGAACTACGTGCAGATGCCGGCGATGGCCATCGGCGCGGCATGTTCGTCGATGGCGGCACAGAACGTCGGAGCGCAGCGCTGGGATCGTGTCCGCGGTACCGCGCGCCAGGGCATCCTGTTCAACTTCCTGCTGACCGGTGCACTGATCCTGCCGCTGGTGCTGCTGGACCAGTATTCGCTGGCGCTGTTCCTGCCGCAGGGCAGCGAATCGCTGCAGATCGCCCGCCACCTCAACCACATCGTGATCGGCTCGTTCCTGTTCTTCGGCGTCAGCTTCGTCATTTCCGGTGTGGTCCGCTCCACGGGCGCGGTCATTCCGCCATTGCTGATCCTGGCCGCCTCGCTGTGGGGCGTGCGCGTGCCCTTCGCCGAGTTCCTGCAGCCGTACTGGGGCGCTGATGCGATCTGGTGGAGCTTCCCGGCCGGCTCGCTGGTGTCGATGCTGCTGTCGCTGGCGTATTACCGCTGGGGTGGCTGGCGCAAGGCGAAGATGATCACCCCGCCACCGGCAGAACACGTGGCCACGCCATCGGAAATCCCGGCCTGCCCGCCGTCTCCGGTGGCGGATCCGGACGCCGTGGCCCGGTAGCGGCGGGCCCCCCCCCCCGAGCGCAGCGGTTGCCAGACATCCGCCGGGCATGGCCCGGCGCTACCGTTTTTTCTTCGCGGCATTGTGCTTGGCCGCTGCTCGCATCAGGGCCTTGAACGCCGTCGCATCAGGCATCGCACCTTCATGGATGTCGATCGCGCGCCGGGTGTTGCCTTCCAGGCTGGCGTTGAACAGCTGCTTCGGATCCGGCAGGGCCGCGCCGTTGGCGAAGGTCAGTTTCACCGCCTGTTTGTAGCTCTCGCCGGTGCAGAGGATGCCGTTGTGTTCCCACACCGGCGTACCGCGCCACTTCCAGGTCTCCTCCACGTCGGGCAGCGCTTCATGGATCAGCGCGCGCACGCGGGCCAGCGCCTGGCCGCGCCAGTCGCCGAGTTCGGCGATGCGGGCATCGATCAGTTCGGGGGCCGTGCGCGTTTCTTCGAGAGTTTCCGGGGCTTTTCTGGGCATGTCAGCGCTCACGCGGAACAGTGGGAACAGTGGGAAAGGAAAACTAGAAGCGTACGCCCGGCAGTTCACGGACCTGCTGCAGCCAGTCCCGCAGTTGTGCCCGGTCCAGCACGCTGTCTTCGTACAGGTGCAGGTAACGGGTGGTGGCCTGCCGCGAGGGCTCGGGCGGCTCGGGCTTCAGCAGCGTGCCATGGAACAGCGCCACCTTGATGTAGCGGGTGCAGCAATGGAAGCTGAGGAACCAGCCCTGCCCTTCGGCGACGCCGTACATGGGCGAATTCCAGCGCACCGCCTTGTGCACGCCGGGCATGGCCTCGGTGATCAGCGCATCCAGCTGCTCGCCGAAAGCGCGTTTCCAGCCGGGCATGGCAGCGATGTAGGCCTGGACCGGAGCATCGCCCTCCCCCTTCGCGATCTGCGGATTGCCACCGGACAGCAGCTTCGGCGCAGCGGTGGCAGCTTGCCTGGTGGGCATCGCGCAGCGCTCCGTGGTTCGCGGTCAGCGGGTTGGCGCAACCGGCAGGTCGCGCCACAACGGCAGACCGCGGCGCAGGCGCATGACGCGCATCACGACGGCCATCAGCAGGCCGAAAAGCACGCCGGCCAGCAGCGCGCTGAACACCGCGCCCCCTGCCGGCATGTGGGTATTGCGCCAGACCAGCAGCCACATCAACACGCCCCAGCCCACCGTGAACCAGCTACCCATCAGCAGTGCGTTGGATGCCACGCTGGCCAGGATCGGCGGTGGCGCGTTGAAACCCATGCGCCACAACAGGCGATGCAGCGGCGGAGCCGAGTGGCGGCGATGCACGCCCGCAAGGTCGAGATGGCGCAGGGCAGCCTGCACCTTGGGCGGGTAACGCTGTTCGGCTGTGCTCATGCCGCGACCATAGCGCCGGCGGATGCACAAACGCAAACGGCCGCCTGAAGGCGGCCGTCGCGGCAACAACCGAAGTTGTTTATCAGGCCTTTTCGGCCAGACGGGCAGCCTTGGCGGCAGCAGCGGCAGCCAGGTCTTCCTTGATGCGGGCAGCCTTGCCTTCCAGGCCACGCAGGTAGTACAGCTTGCCGGCGCGGACCTTACCACGACGCTTCACTTCGACCGAGTCGATGATGGCGCTGTGGGTCTGGAAGACGCGCTCGACGCCGTAGCCGTGCGAGATCTTGCGGACGGTGAACGAGGAGTTCAGGCCGCCGTTCTTGGTCGCGATGACAACGCCTTCATAGGCCTGCACGCGCTCACGGGTACCTTCCTTCACCTTCACGTTGACGACAACGGTGTCGCCCTGGCTGAACTTCGGCAGTTCGCGGGTGATCTGGGCGGATTCGAATTCCGCGACGATGGACTTGTTCAGCTTGCTCATGGGTTACACCGATTCTTGTTCGGGTGGGCGTGTCGTGTCGACAACGTAGGCTCATGCAGTCACGGAACTGTGCTGCACGTTTGTTGTGGGTACTGCGCGCACCAGCCGGGGCTGGCGGGAATTGGCCATGATAGCCGATAAAGCCAGCCCTGCGCTAGGGGCTGGCCTTCTGTTTCTGGGCCTGGCGGGCCTGGTCCAGCAGCTTGCGGTCGGCCTTGCCCAGTGCCTGTTCATCCAGCAGGTCCGGCCGCCGCGCAGCGGTACGGGCCAACGACTGCTGGCGGCGCCAGGCGGCGATGGCCGCATGGTTGCCCGAGCGCAGCACATCCGGCACGTCACCCAGCGGGTGCTGGGCCGGCTGGCTGTAATGCGGGCAGTCGAGCAGGCCGAGTTCGCCTTCGAAGCTGTCCTGGGCCGCCGATTCGGCGTCGTTCAGGGCACCGTCCTGCAGGCGGGCCACGGCATCGATGATGACCGCCGCACCCAGTTCACCACCGGACAGCACGTAATCGCCGAGGGAAATCTCCTCGTCGACGTTGGCTTCCAGGAAGCGCTCGTCGATGCCTTCGTAACGGCCGCAGAGCAGGACCATGCGCGGCAATGCCGCCAGTTCCCGCACCTTGGCCTGGGTCAGCGGCGCGCCCTGCGGGCTGAGGTAGATCACCCGCGCCGGGGTCGGGTCGGCGTCGCGGATCGCCTGCAGGCAGGCCTGCAAGGGCTCGATCAGCATCACCATGCCCGGGCCACCGCCGAACGGACGATCGTCCACCCGGCGGTAGTTGCCTTCGGCGTAATCACGGGGGTTCCAGCCATGCAGGCTGAAAAGACCCTTCTCCTGCGCGCGCCCGACCACACCCAGCCCAGCGGACTGGGCGAGGAACTCGGGGAACAGGGTGATGACGTCGAACCGCATGCTCACACTCAGAACTCGGGATCCCAGTCGACCACGACCAGGTTGGCCTCGAAGTCGACCGACTTGACGAAGTCCGGCTGCACGAACGGGATCATCCGCTCGCGATCGCCACGGACCACGACCACATCATTGGCGCCGGTGCTGAACAGGTGCGAGACCTGGCCCAGGGCAACGCCCTCGGTGGTCTTCACATCCAGGCCTTCCAGATCGACCCAGTAATACTCGTCGGCGTTCGGCGGCGGCAGCGCACTGCGGGCCACGTAGACCTCGGTGCCGTGCATTGCCTCGACCACGTCGCGATCCTCGACGCCGGGGAACCGGGCGACCAGGTGCTTGCCGATGTCACGGCCACGAGCGCCTTCAAGCGTCGATTCCTGCCCGTTGGGGCTGCGCAGGATCCACGGCTGATAACGGAAAATGGCGGAACGAGGCTCGGTCCAGGACTCGAGCTTGATTTCGCCGCGCACACCAAAAGCGCCGACAACCCTGCCCAGCAGGATGCGGCGCTCGATATCTTTCATCTTCGTCAACCGAGAGGGCCACGCCGAAGCGTGGCCCTTCAGACTCAGGCCGCGACGGCCTGGGACTTGGCCGCTTCCTTGATCAGGTTGCGGACCTTTTCGGTCGGCTGGGCGCCGTTCTTGACCCAATGGTCAACGCGGGCCAGGTCCAGCTCGATGCGCTTCTCGCCGCCCTGGGCGACCGGGTTGTAGAAACCAACGCGCTCGATGTTGCGGCCGTCGCGCGCGCTGCGCACGTCGGTCACGATGATGTGGTAGAACGGACGCTTCTTGGCGCCGCCGCGGGTCAGTCGAATCTTGACCATGGTGTTTTTCCTATTGCCCAGTCGCCAGGATGGCGAGGTAAGCGGGCGATTATAGCGGCAGAACGCGGCCGAGCCAACCCCAAGGGTGGCCCGCCTTCACGGTAGCGCCGGGCCATGCCCGGCGGGCCTTTCAGCCCAGACCGTCCGACGTCACCCCCGCCAGCACCGCCCTGCCCTGTTCAGCCAGGGCCTGCGAATCCGGCAGAACCTGCCCGTCGATGGCGTCCAGCGCCCACAGGCCACTGGCGTTGCAGGCAAAAGCCGCCTTCACGCCGGTCAGTTCGGCCAGCCGCAGCGGCTGCGTGGCCTGTGCACCCGGCCAGTGCCGCTGCAGCAACGCCTCGGCCGTCCCGCGCAGGGCCGGGGCCTGCGGCCAGAGCAGGCGTTCACCATCGTGCAGCGCCAGGTTCCAGGTGCTGCCCTCGCTGATTTCGCCTGCGGCCGACACGAACAGCACATCGTCGAAGCCCGCGGCCATCGCCGCCCGGCGCTCGGCAAACAGGCCGAAGGTACCCACATGCTTGATCTGCGGCAGTTCGCGCTGCCACGCCACGCTGCGCACCCGCTTCGGCGCGACCAGCGCCACCGGCGCGGACACCGCCACCAGTACGTCCACCGGCACGGCCGCCAGCGGATTGCGGAAATCGAAGTGGCGCGAATACACCGTCACCCGCAGCGAGGCATCGCCCTGCCCTGCCTGCTGCAGCGCCTGCGCCATCCACGCCTGCACCTGCACGACATCCAGCGCACTGCCGAACAGTTCAGACGTCGCATGCGACAGCCGCGCCAGGTGCAGCGCCAGCCCCTGCACGGCGTGGCCACGCACCTGCAGGGAGGTGAAGTGGCCATAGTTGACCAGGGCCGGCAGCAGATCCTCCACCTGCGCCGGCCGGCCATTGCAGAACACCGTCATCGCAGCAGGGCCTGCGCCTGTTGCCACATGCCGCGCAGCACATCAGCCGCCGGTTGCGCCGGTGCCATCCATGCCGACTGCCCTGCCCAGGCCTGCATCGCGGCCAGGCGGTTTTCCTGCGCCGCCTGCTTGCGCATCGGCGCGGTCAGGCCGCGCTGCACCGGATACGGGCGCGGCGCCGGAGCACCTTCGGCAACAGCGGCACGCACATACGGCGTTGCCAGGCCACGGCCCAGGCGGCCACTGAAGGCGCGGGTCGGCCAGATGTCTTCGGGTTCGCTCGCAGCCAGCCCATCCGCCCACGCCGAAGCGATCGCCGCTTCCGGCGTGCGAAGGAAAGCGGTGCCGATCTGCACTGCGCTGGCGCCGAGGGTCAGTGCGGCCGCGATGCCGCGTCCATCGGCAATGCCGCCGGCGGCGATCACCGGTATCTGCAGGTGGTCGGCCAGGCGGGGCAGCAGCGCGAACAGGCCCACCAGCTGGCGCTCGGCCAGGCTGGGATCAAACGCGCCACGATGGCCACCGGCTTCGGCGCCCTGCGCCACCACCGCGTCAGCACCCGCGTCCTGCGCAGCGCGCGCTTCGGCCAGCGTGGTCGCGCAGGCGATCCAGCCGATACCGGCGTCCTTCAACTGCTGCACGTGGCGCGGCGACAGCACGCCCATGATGGTCGAGGCCACGGCCGGGCGCGCAGCCAGCAGGGCCGCGAACTGTTCGTCGAAATCGGCCGGGGTCGCGTCGGCGGCGCTGGCAGGCACCTCCGGCCCCCACTGCGCGAGGAAGGCACGGCTGGCCGCTTCGGCGGTGACGTCACGGCCGGGCGATGGATCCGGCAGCCACAGGTTCACCTGTGCCGGGCCTGCGGACGCGGCGCGGAAATCGTCCATCCAGCGGCCGATATCGGCCGCCGGTGACAGCACCGCACCCATCGCGCCCATGCTGCCGGCATTGGCCAGCGCGGCCGACAGCGGCACCGGACAGGCACCCGCCATCGGCGCCAGCAGGATCGGTACGGAAACGCCGAAGCGCTGGCAGAACGCCTCGGCGCGGGAAATAACAGCAGACATCTGCATGAGGCCTATCGTTTCGGACAGGCCCCCATGGTGCGCGCATGAGAGGGGTAGAGTCGAGCTTGCTCGACTGGCATGCGCCTGCCGCAGTCGAGCAAGCTCGACGCTACGGGGGCGCGGCTCAGCGTGCCGACACCGCGTAGGTGCGGACCAGCTGGCTGTCCATTTCCTCGTTGAACTGGAAGGTCACATAGCGCGCGTCGTCGGCCGCGAATTCCTCCTCGGCACTGGCACGACCGATCTCGGCACCCTCGCCGTCCAGCGCGCGTGCCACCAGCTTGCCCTTGAATGCCTTGTCAGCCACGACGTAGACCGCCGCTTCCTTGGAGCCCATGCCACGGCTCTTGCCCAGGGTGACCGTGAGCCCGTGCGCGGCCAGGCCAGGATCGACCTGCAGCGTCACGTTCATCTTCTTGTCCACGCCTTCGCCCAGACCGGCCACGAAATCGGCGGCGGTGCCACTGATGGCGCTGCCGGCCTTCTGCGACATCGAGGTGTCGTCCTTGCAGGCAACCAGCGCCAAGGCCAGCGCCATCACCATGATCGACTTGCTCATCAGCATTCCCTTGTCAGATGTAGCGCGTAGTCAAGCAATACAGCCAAGGCGACGCAAGTGCCGATTCCGACACCCGCCCCGCCCTCCGGCATCAACGGAACGGCAGGCCGCGGCCGCCCATGGCCCCCATCATGCCCTTCATGCTGCGCATCATGCCCTTCATGCCACCGCCGGCCATCTTGCTCATCATCTTTTCCATCTGCATGTACTGCTTCATGAGCTTGTTGACGTCGGCCGGGGTCACGCCCGAGCCCTTGGCGATGCGCGCGCGGCGCGAGCCGTTCAGCAGGTTCGGGTTGCGCCGTTCCTTCTTGGTCATCGAGCTGATGATGGCGATCATGCGCGGCACTTCCTTGCCCTGGCTGACCTGCTGCTTCAGGTGCTCGGGGATGTTGCCCAGGCCCGGCAGCTTGTCCATCAGGCCGCCGATGCCGCCCATGTTCTGCATCTGCTCGAGCTGGTCGCGCATGTCGTTCAGGTCGAACTTCTTGCCCTTGGCGACCTTCTCGGCCAGCTTGGCGGCCTTGTCCTTGTCGACCTGCTGCTCGACCTGCTCGACCAGCGACAGCACGTCGCCCATGTCCAGGATGCGGCTGGCGATACGGTCCGGGTGGAACACGTCCAGGCCTTCCGGCTTTTCGCTGACACCGACGAACTTGATCGGCTTGCCGGTGATGTAGCGCACGCTCAGCGCGGCACCACCACGGGCGTCACCGTCGGTCTTGGTCAGCACCACGCCGGTCAGCGGCAGCGCATCACCGAAAGCCTTGGCGGTGTTGGCCGCGTCCTGGCCGGTCATGGCGTCGACCACGAACAGGGTTTCAGCCGGGTTGACCGCCGCGTGCAGGGCCTTGATCTCGGCCATCATCGCTTCGTCGATGGCCAGGCGGCCGGCGGTATCGACCAGCAGCACGTCGACGAACGACCTGCGTGCATCGTCGATGGCCGCGCGCACGATGGCTTCCGGCTTCTGGTCGGCGCTGGACGGGAAGAACAGCACGCCGACCTGCTCGGCCAGGGTCTTCAGCTGCTCGATGGCGGCCGGACGGTAGACGTCGGCCGAGACCACCATCACCTTCTTCTTGCGCTTTTCCTTCAGGTGCTTGGCCAGCTTGCCCACCGTGGTGGTCTTGCCGGCGCCCTGCAGGCCTGCCATCAGGATGATGGCCGGGGCGGGAACATTGAGGTTCAGGTCGCTGGCTTCGGCGCCCATCACCGCGGTCAGCTCGTCGCGCACGACCTTGATGAGGGCCTGGCCCGGGGTCAGCGACTTCAGCACTTCCTGGCCGACCGCACGCACCTTGATGCGCTCGATCAGGGCCTGCACCACCGGCAGCGCGACGTCGGCCTCAAGCAGCGCGATGCGTACTTCGCGGGTCGCCTCGCGGATGTTCTCCTCGGTCAGGCGGCCACGGCCACGCAGGCGCTCGATGGTGCCGGAAAGGCGCTGGGTCAGGGACTCGAACATGCTGCGCAACCTGTCTGAAAGCGGGGGACAATAAGGCAGACAGTATAGCGGGTCCGTCCACCCTGCCGGGCTGCGACCACGGGGCCGTCGCCAGCATCCCGGGGGTATGCGAAACTGCAACGATGTTAATCGTTCTCATCGCCGCCCTGCTCTACCTGGCCGCCAGCGCCCTGCTGGTGCGTGCGCTTGGCCGCGATGATGCCGTCGGCTCGCCCGTCTGGCTGTGGCCCGCACTGCCGGCCATGCTGCTGCACGGCGGTTACCACGTACTGGTGGCGATGCGCACGACCGGTGGCCCGGACATGCATTTCTTCGCCGCGCTGTCGCTGGTCGGCCTGGGCATGGCCTGGCTGACCTCGCTGGTGGGCGCGCGCGGGCGCATGTCGGCGCTGGGCGTGGTGGTGTTCCCGCTGGCCGCGCTGCTGCTGGCGGTCTACCACGGCTATGGCCACGAACCGAGCAAGCTGCTGGGCTGGCGCCTGGCCAGCCACGCCTGGCTGGCGCTGCTGGCTTACGCCACGCTGAGCATCGCCGCCCTGCTGGCGATCATGCTGTGGCTGCAGGAACGAGCGCTGCGCCGTCGTGAATTCCGCCCGTGGCTGCGTGCGCTGCCGCCGCTGGCCGACCTGGAAGCCCTGCTGTTCCGGGTCATCACCGTGGGCTTCGCCCTGCTCACCCTCACCCTGGTCACCGGCGTGCTGTTCGTCGATGACCTGCTGGCGCAGAAGCTGGTGCACAAGACCGTGCTCAGCGTGCTGTCGTGGGTCGTGTTCGGCGTGCTGCTGATCGGCCGCCGCCGCTACGGCTGGCGCGGGGTGAAGGCGGTGCACTGGACGCTGTCGGCGATGCTGTTGCTGCTGCTGGCGTTCTTCGGCAGCCAGTTCGTGATCGAACTGGTGTTCGGGCATACGCGGTAAAGGGTGCCGACCGACGGTCGGTACCCACGGTAGTGCCGGCCGCTGGCCGGCAACACAATCCCATGCCATTGCCGGCCAGCGGCCGGCACTACTTTCAGGGGATGGGCTGGGCGAGGATCTTCCGCACCGACTGGCCGCCGTTGGTGATCACGTCGTCCACCTGCCAGCAGCCCTTGCCGTGGCGGATCATCGGCAGGCGGGTGAGGTGGGCGCTCTTCCACACCGAGTAGCTCAGCGTGACCTCGCCGGCCGTGGCCGAGGCGGGCTTCCAGCCGTAGCGCACGGCGCTGTCGATCTCGCCGTCCTGGCCATCCAGCCAGGGGTCCGAATCGATTGTGCAGATGCCCTCCTCGCGCACCTGGCAGGCACGCTCCTCGCGCAGCGCCTTGGCGAAGGCCGGGCTGACCAGGGCCGCCGGCGCGTCCAGCACGCGGCCGTCGTCACCGGAGGTGGCCTCGAAGAACGCACGAGCCACGCCCGCCGCATCCTCGCAGGCCGGTGCAGCGTGCGCGGCCGGCGCCAGCAGCAGGCTGGCGATCATCAACATCCGTGTGTTCCGCATGGTTCTCTCCTGGAAGTGGGGACGCCGGGCATGGCCCGGCGCTACCGGATTCGCGCGGGATTGCCGGCCAGCGGCCGGCACTACCTTTACAAGCCGTACCGCTCGATCACATCCAGGTGCGGCTGCCGCTCCTGGTCACAGGCTTCAGCCAGGCGCAGCCAGCACTGCGGGTGCGACCAGCCGGCGGTGGACTGCTGCAGGTAGCGATGCAGCGCCAGCGGCGCATGCCCCTGCGGCTGGGCCACGGTGAACAGCAGGCCCGGCAAGGTGCCCTCCTCCGCATCCGGATCGGTCACGGTGTAGTCGGGGCGGCTGTGCGCCCAGACCTGCCAGCCCTGCGCTTCGGCGCCTTCCACGAATGCGTTCCAGGCCTCCTCGCCCGGGTGCGCGCCGTCGATCAGCCAGCTGCGCTCGAAGCCGCCGCGCTCCAGCACGTGCACCTGCGCATAGGTCGGGATGAAGTGCTGACGCTGCTCTTCTTCCTCCGGCGCCGGATGCACCAGCGCGGCATCGAACACCACCCAGTCGCCCACCTGCTGGGCACGGTTGGCCGGTGCGTTCTCGACGATGCGCGCGGTCACCGGGCCGGTGCGGCGTGCGTAGTACTCCATCGGCTCGCCCTGTTCCAGGCTGCGGATGATCACCCAGCCCCACGGTTCCTCGACCACGCCGTCCTGGCTGGTCAGCTCCATGCCGATGGCGGCGGCCGAGCGGCGCACCGCCTCCCAGTCGCCTGCGGCACTGGCCGCGCTCATGTGGTCCCAGTGCGCAGCGTTGGCATCTTCCAGCGTCTCCACCAGCTGCGCGTAGCAGGCCTGTGCATCGCTGAAGCGGCCGGTTTCCATGTACATGCGGGCGAGCGTGCCACGTGCGCCGTGCGAACCCGGCGACAGCGCCAGCAGCGCCTGCGCGGCCTGCTCCAGCGCCGGCCAGTCGGACACGCGGCGTGCGCGCTGCACCTCGCACCAGTGCGCGAACACCGGCACGCTGCCGCGATAGGTGTCAGCCAGGCGGCGCAGGCCATCGTCATCGCCCTGCTCGGTCAGCCAGCGCATCAGGGTGTAGGCAGCGGCACCATCTTCATGAGCATGGGCACGCACGAAGTCCCACAGCAGCGCGCGAGCCTCGGCCTGCGCACCACAGGCATTGAGCGCCGATGCGGCCACCTCGGCCAGCGCTTCGTCGTCCGGGCACTGCGCGTGCGCCTGCAGCAGCCACTGCGCCTCGCGCTCGGGATCACGCGACTGGTCCTGCTCACCGCGCGCTTCCAGCCACGCCAGCAGTTCGGCCGCCGGCACCGGCAGCGGTTCCACCTCGGGCAGTGCGTCGATGCGTGCGGCCAGGCCGGCCACGCGCTCGCTGGCCCCCCGATCCTGGCGCAGCTGCGCCAGATGGGTGCGGGCCAGGCCGAGCTGGCGTTGTGCCACCCAGCGTGCACCGCGCTGCAGGGCCAGTTCCAGGCTCAGTGCCGCCAGCTCGATCACCAGGCGGTGCGCGCCGACGCTGGCGAAGTGCTCGATGATGGTGTTGAAACGCGTGCCCAGGTTCCAGGTATTGCGGGCCGGATCGCGGCTGCACAGCAGCGCCACCGTCGTGGCCCACAGCCGCCAGGTGTTCGGGGTCAGTTCGCTCCACGGCACCAACTGCTGCAGCGCTTCTTCGTCGCGGCCCAGCTGGGCCAGCGCCCAGGCGCGCGACAGGCGGCGCGGCACCGTGCAGTTGGCTGGTTCGTACTCGCCGGCGGCGGCCACTTCGGCTTCGCGCTGCTCGATCAGCACCATCGCCTCCTCGGCGCGGCCGCTGGCCAGCAGGATCTTGATCTGCATTTCCGGGAAGCTGTCGAACACTTCCTTGCCGCGCGCTTCCACCGCATCGGCCTGCGCCTTCAGGTAATCCAGCGCATCCTGCGCACGGCCGTCATCCAGCAGGGCATCGGCCTTTTCGCAGCTCAGGCACTGGAAGCAGGCCCAGGTCGGATCGATGCGCGCCAGCGTTTCATCGCACACTTCGATGCGCTCGGGCACCCAGCCCGGGCCGTCGATGTTGCCGTAGCACGCGGCCAGATCCTGGGTCACGCAGATCGACTGCGGGCACTCCAGGGTGTCTTCGCGGTGCGCGCGCTCGAACAGCGAGACGGCTTCGCCGAGCGCGCTCTCGCCTTCGACGCGGTTGCCCACGCGATTGCGCAGGGCCCAGTGGCCGACATAGACGTCGACCCAGGGATTGTCCAGCGCCTTGCCCAGCGCACGCGCCTCGGGCAGCAGCGCATCGACGCGGTCGACCTGCAGTTCACTGACTTCGTCGGCAAGGCGGGTCAGCAGGTGCGCGTTCTGCGCCTGGCCTGCCTGGCGCAGGTCTTCCTGCAGCTTTTCGACCCAGTTCCAGATATCCATGGGGTTGGTGCTCCTGTCTAGCGTGAGGCTGGATGAGAGAAAGTGTGTGGAATGCTCAGCGCAGCATCTGCTGCAGGGCCGTGGCGATTTCGCTGAAGGCGCCATTGAGGTCCGGGCCGGGCGTTGCGGCGCCACGGGCCAGCGGGCGCCCTTGGGCAGAGACGATGATCTTCAGCGAGCGCAGCAGGCGCGCGGCCGCCGGCGCCTGCGCATGCCCCTCGCGCTGTGCCTGCAGCAGGGCCTGCACGGCCGGGTTGTCCAGGTTGAGGTACAGCCGCGATGGCGCGCGCGACTCGATGCGGGCGGTGAACTGGCGGGCCAGCCGCAATGCTGCCATCGACACGCGCTTGTCGTTCTCGTCGTCTTCCAGGCGCTGCTTCAGTTCGGCCTCGCGGTCGGGCACGACCACCACCGGCAGTGCTTCGGGGCTGAAACGCGCCGGCAACAGCTGCTCGCCATCGCCCAGGTGTTCGCCCAGCCATGCCAGCTGCGCGGCATCCAGGCTGTCATCGGTGCGGAACAGCGCGCGGTTGCCCTGCTCGGTGCCCAGTTCAACAAGGCGCAGGCCCTTGGCCTGGGTCCAGCGGCGCAGGAACGGCACCACCGCATAGCGGTGGCCGTGCGCGACCGGCACGCCCATCGCACGGAACAGCATTTCCTCGAAGCCGCCGCCGTTGTCGAGGATCACATGCACGGCGCCGCGCGACGGCAGCGCGCTGGCCGGCAGGTCGCCCTGCGAGGTCGGCACGCGCACGTGTTCCAGCAGCAGCTCGAACAGGCGCTCATCGCACAGCGCCGCACCGAGCAGTGCTTCGTTGTGGCGGGCCAGCACGCGTCGCCAGGCTTCGGGCTGCTGCCGCGCGACCTCGGCCAGGCCGTCGATCAGCGCTTCCAGCAGCGCATGCTGCACGGCGCGGTACTGGTCGTCGCGCTGCAGGTCCTCGCGGCTGGCGGTCGGGGTCAGGCGCGAGGACTCGATCACCCCGCCGATGAAGCCCGCCCACGGCGGCAGCAGGTCACGCGCATCGTCATCCAGCAGCATGCCGCGCACGAACACGGACAGGTTGCGGTTATCGCTGGTGCCGTAGGTCGCGCCATCCTGCACCCACAGCATGCCGGTGGCATCGCTGTCGGCGTCGGCGCGCAGCGGCAGGGTCACGATGGGCTCGAAGTCGTGCTCGAAGCGCGCGGCAAACTGCAGCGCCTGGCGGCGCGCCTGCACCGGATGCAGCGCCACGTCGCCCTGCCCGCGCCACGGCGGCGGGTCGGGGTTGAGGGCCTCGGCCGCAGCGCCGATGAAGATCGGCTCGGACAGCAGCGCGCAGTAGCGGCCCAGCACCTCGTACAGGCGCGCCTCGTTGGCCAGCGGCAGGAAATCCGGGTGCAGTTCCAGTTCCACCTCGGTGCCGATGGCGCGTGCCGGCACTTCGCTGACGGTGTACTGCTCGGCGTTGCTGGACACGTAAAGATGGCCCAGCTCCGGCGTCTGGTACGAGGTGGTACGGACACTCACCCGCCGCGCCAGCACGAAGGCCGAGAGGAAGCCCAGGCCGAACATGCCGATCAGGCCGTCCTGGTCGTCACCGCCCTGGCGCAGGCCACGGGAGTAGCCGACACCGACGGTCGCCAGGTAATCGTGGATTTCCTGCCGGGTCAGGCCGGCACCGGTATCGATGATGCGCAGCACGCCGGCGGCGGCATCCACCCGCACCACGATACGCGAAGGCAGCTCGATGCCCGGCTGTTCAAGGCGGCGGCGGATGATCGAATCGTGCGCGTTCTGCACCAGCTCACGCAGGGCCACCATCGGGGTGGAATACAGGTGCTTGCCCAGCACCGTCATCAGTCCATTGAGATCGACCCCTGCGCGACGGATTTCGGCGGCGGGGGTGCTGAGCGTCGGGTCCTGCATGAAATCGGTTACTCCTTGCCACACAAGGCGCCACGGGGCGCCGTCGTCGAGCGGGAAAACTAGCACAGTGAAGCTGACCGTTACTGCATCGGATGCGTGTAGAGCCGAGCCCATGCTCGGCTGCCCTTGGCGGAAAAGCAGCCGAGCATGGGCTCGGCTCTACAGGACAGTTGTCACGCTGCGTCGATGGCCTCGGACAGGCGCTCGACCGCGATCACTTCCATGCCCTTCACCGTGCCGCCCTTGGGCGCATTGGCCTTGGGCACGATGGCGCGCTTGAAGCCGTGGGTGGCGGCCTCGCGCAGGCGGTCTTCGCCATTGGGCACCGGGCGGATCTCGCCGGACAGGCCGACCTCGCCGAAGGCAATCGTCTTCTCTGCCAGCGGCCGGTCCTGCAGCGACGACAGTACGGCCAGCAGTACTGGCAGATCGGCGGCCGTCTCCTGCACGCGGATGCCACCCACGACATTGACGAACACGTCCTGGTCGCCCACCAGCACGCCGCCATGACGGTGCAGCACCGCCAGCAACATGGCCAGGCGGTTCTGTTCCAGGCCGACTGCGACACGGCGCGGGTTGGACAGCGGCGAGGCATCGACCAGCGCCTGCACTTCCACCAGCAGCGGCCGGGTACCCTCGCGGGTGACCATCACGCAGCTGCCTGGCTGATGGGTACTGGCACCGGACAGGAAAATGGCCGACGGGTTGGAGACTTCCTTCAGGCCCTTGTCGCCCATGGCGAACACGCCCAGTTCGTTGACCGCGCCGAAGCGGTTCTTGAACGCACGCAGCAGGCGGAAGCGGCTGCCGCTCTCGCCTTCGAAATACAGCACGGCGTCGACCATGTGTTCGAGCACGCGCGGGCCGGCGATGCCACCTTCCTTGGTCACGTGGCCGACCAGGAACACAGCGGTGCCGGTTTCCTTGGCAAAGCGCACCAGCCGCGCGGCACTCTCGCGTACCTGGCTGACCGAGCCGGGGGCGGCGGTGAGGGTTTCGGTCCACAGCGTCTGCACCGAGTCGGCCACGATCAGCCGTGGCCCGGCCTTGGATGCATGCTGCAGGATCGACTCGACGCCGGTCTCGGCCAGCGCGTTCACACCGTCCAGCGGCAGTTCCAGCCGGTGCGCACGCCCGGCCACCTGGGCCAGCGACTCTTCGCCGGTGACATACAGCACCGGCAGCACGGCCGCCATCTTCGCCACCGCCTGCAGCAGCAGGGTGGATTTGCCGATGCCCGGGTCGCCGCCGACCAGCACCACCGCGCCTTCGACCAGGCCGCCACCCAGCACGCGGTCGAACTCACCGATGCCGGTGCTGACCCGGCGGTGCTCGGTCTGCTCGACATCCTTCAGCGCGGTGATCTTCGGCGGATCGATCTTGCCGGCCCAGCCGGCCCGGCGCGACGCAGGCGCCTTGGCCGCCGCCGCGCTCTCCAGCACGATTTCCGACAATGAGTTCCAGGCGTTGCACTCGGTGCACTGGCCCTGCCACTTGCTGTACTCGGCGCCGCATTCGTTGCAGACGTAGGCAGTGAGGCGGGCTTTGGCCATGGGGCAGGACTTCGGTGCGGGGAGGTGAAGGAGGATAGCCGAGGCCAGTCGCAGGCGCTGCGACCCCGGGCATGAGGGCAGCCCGGTCATGACATTCTCGAATATGAGATGAACATCACACTTTGATGCTCTAAGGTTGCGCTCCACGCAGCCGCTATAGTCCGCGCCGCTGCGCCCCCCTCCACGCCCCCCGAAGGACCCTCAATGACTGGCACCTACAGCCAGAGTCTGGTTGTTTTTTCGCTGCTGGTCGCCATCCTGGCGTCCTATACCGCCCTGGACATGGCCGGGCGCCTGGCCACGACCGAGGGCCGGGTGGCGCGCTGGTGGCTGGCCGGCGGCGCCACGGCCATGGGCCTGGGCATCTGGTCCATGCACTTCGTGGGCATGCTGGCGTTCAACCTGCCGATCCCCATCGGCTTCGACCTGGCCATCACCCTGTACTCGCTGGCGGTGTCGGTCTGCGCCTCGGCCTACGCCCTGTGGCTGGTCTCGCGCCCGCAGCTGCCGCGCCGCCGCCTGCTGGCCGGTGCGGTGCTGATGGGGCTGGGCATCGCCACCATGCACTACCTGGGCATGGCCGCGATGCGCATGCAGCCGGGCATCGATTACGACCCGCTGTGGTTTGCCGCCTCGATCCTGATCGCCATCGGTGCCGCCGGTGCGGCGCTGTGGATCGCCTTCCGCCTGCGCAGGGAGGGTGAGCGCACCCTGCGCCTGCGCCTGTTGGCCTCGCTGGTGATGGGCCTGGCCATCGTCGGCATGCACTACACCGGCATGGCCGCCGCCCGCTTCCCCGATGGCAGCCTCTGTGGCGCGGTGATCGATGGCGGCATCGACAGCCGCTGGCTGGCGATACTGGTCATCGTCACCACCCTGGGCACCATCGGCATCGCGCTGGTCGCCTCGCTGTTCGACCGGCAGATGCGCGAGCGCACCGGCCTGCTGGCCGAATCGCTGGAAAAGGCCAACGACAAGCTGCTGCAGGCGGCCCTGCACGACCCGCTGACCCAGCTGCCCAACCGCATGCTGCTGCAGGATCGCATCGAGCAGTCGATCGAGAAGGCACGCCGCCGCAACCACGGCCTGGCGGTGATGTTCTGCGATCTGGACGGCTTCAAGGCGGTCAACGATGCCTATGGCCACCAGCTGGGCGACCGCCTGCTGGTGCGCATGAGCGAGCGGGTCAGCGGCCTGCTGCGCCCGCAGGACACCTTCGCCCGGCTGGGCGGCGACGAGTTCGTGATCGTGCTGGCCGTGGATGAGCCGGACGATGCGGTGGTGGTGGCCGAGCGCATCATCGCGGCGGTGGCCGAGCCGTTCCTGATCGACGCCGCCGAACTGCAGGTCAGCGCCAGCCTCGGCATCGCCCTGTACCCCGACGACGGCGCCACCGAACGCGAACTGATGGCGCACGCCGACGCGGCGATGTACCACACCAAGGATGCCGGCCGGAACGGCTATACGTTCTTCACCCCGTCGATGCAGGTCAGCGCCAACCGCCAGCTGCGGTTGCTGCAGGACCTGCGCCGCGCCGCCGACCGGGGCGAGCTGCGCCTGCACTACCAGCCCAAGTTCGTCGCCGCCGGCACGCCTGCCGTGGGCGCCGAAGCACTGCTGCGCTGGCAGCACCCGGAGTTGGGCATGCTGGCACCGGATGTATTCATCCCCATCGCCGAGCGCAGCGGGCTGATCCTGCCGATCGGCGACTGGGTGCTGGACCAGGCCTGCGCGCAGCTGCGCAGCTGGCACGATTCGGGCCACCCGGAATGGACGATGGCAGTGAACCTGTCGCCGCTGCAGTTCTCCTCGCCGTCGCTGGTGGACAACGTGCGCGACGTGCTGGCGCGCCATGCGATCGCGCCGGAACGGCTGACCCTGGAGATCACCGAAACCACGGCGATGAAGGACGTGGAAGCCAGCCTGGCCATCCTCAACGACCTCACCGCGATGGGCGTGCATATCTCCATCGATGATTTCGGTACGGGCTATTCCAGCCTGCTGTACCTCAAGCGCATGCCGGCGACCGAGCTGAAGATCGATCGCGCGTTCGTGCGCGACCTGGAGCAGAACGCCGAAGACGCGGCGATCGTGTCGTCAATCGTGGCGCTCGGGCGCTCGCTGCAGCTGCAGGTGGTGGCCGAGGGCGTGGAGACGCGCGAGCAGCAGGAGTACCTGAGCGGGCTGGGCTGTGACCAGTTGCAGGGGTACCACCTGGGCCGGCCGATGGATCCGGACGAGTTCCTGCGCAAGGTGGGGTGACGCGGGGGGTTCATCCACGCATGGCGTGGATCTACTGCTGCCGGCCAGCGGCCGGCACTACCAGCGCACCCCAACCCGTTTCGCCGGGCCATGCCCGGCGAAACGCGGGATTGCCGGCCAGCGGCCGGCACTACCACCCGGAAGAACACCCAACCGACTTTCCCTGGTAGCGCCGGCCGCTGGCCGGCGAACGCACCGGACGCCCCACCCCACGCAAACAAAAAGGCCGCCCCGAAGGGCGGCCTTTTCGCGTGTGGCAACGTCGCGAAGACGTCAGTGCATCATGTGCACGTTCATGTTGTGCATGACCCACAGGGTGCCGATCACGATGATGCCGATCACCACGACGGTGAAGGCAGCAGCGTTGACGTTCCAGCGGCTTTCCGAAGAGCGGTCCAGGTGCAGGAAGAACACCAGGTGGACCAGCATCTGCAGCACCGCGGTGACCGCGATGACCACACCGCTGACAGTGCGCGAGAAGTCGCCGGACATCACCACCCAGAACGGGATGACGGTCAGCACCACCGCCAGCACGAAGCCGATCAGGTAGGACTTGACGCTGCCGTGGCTCTCGCCACCGGCTGCGTGGTCGTGTGCGTGGTTGTCATGTGCCATTACAGCGCTCCATTGAGGTAGACGACGGAGAACACGCCGATCCAGATGAGATCCAGGAAGTGCCAGAACAGGCTCAGGCACGCCATGCGGGTCTTGTTGGTCGGGGTCAGGCCGTACTTCTTCAGCTGCACGAACATCACCAGCAGCCACAGCAGGCCGGCGCTGACGTGCAGGCCGTGGGTACCGACCAGGGCGAAGAACGCCGACAGGAAGGCACTGCGGTCCGGACCATAGCCCTGATGGATCAGGTGATGGAATTCATAGACTTCCATGCACATGAAGCCGAAGCCCAGCAGCCAGGTGACGGCCAGCCACAGGAACATCTGGCCGACCTGCTTGCGGTGCATGGCGATCATGCCCAGGCCGAAGGTCAGCGACGAGGTCAGCAGCAGCGCGGTTTCCCACGCCACGAACGGCAGCTCGAACAGGTCCTTCGGACCCGGGCCACCGTCGGTGCCGCCGGCCAGCACCACGTAGGTGGCGAACAGCGAGGCGAAGATGAGGCAGTCGCTCATCAGGTACACCCAGAAACCGAAGACGGTGTTGCCGCCGGTGTCGTGGTGCTCGTGGTCGTCATGGCCATGGGCCGCCGCTTGCGCGGCGTGCCCGTGGCTCAGGGTCGAGGTATTGGTGCTCATGCCTTCAGCTCCGACTTCACCAGGCCCTGGAATTCCAGGTGCTTGCGGTGTTCGTTCTCGATGCGTTCCACCTCGGCGGCCGGGACCCAGTAGTCCACGTCCTGGTCGAAGGTGCGGTAGATGAACGTGGCGATCATGCCGACGAAGCCAATGATGGCCAGCCACCAGATGTGCCAGATCATCGCGAAACCGAACACCAGGCTGAAGGCGCCGATCACCACGCCCGTGCCGGTGTTGCGCGGCATGTGGATGTCGGTGTACTTGGCCGGCTTCGGCCAGGCTTCACCACGCTGCTTGCGCTCCCAGAAATCGTCCAGCTCGGTGACTTCCGGCAGGGTGCCGAAGTTGTAGAAGGCCGGCGGCGAAGAGGTTTCCCACTCCAGCGTACGGGCATCCCACGGGTCGCCGGTCAGGTCGGCGGTCTTCTTGCGGTCGCGGATGGACACGGCCACCTGGATGATCTGGCACAGGATGCCGGCACCCACGATGAAGGCGCCTACGGCGGCAACCAGCAGGAACGGCTCGTAGGCCGGGTTGACGGTGCTCTGCAGGCGACGGGTCATGCCCATGAAGCCCAGCACGTACATCGGCATGAAGGTCACGTAGAAGCCGATGAACCAGCACCAGAACGCGCACTTGCCCCAGAACTCGTTCAAGCGGAAGCCGAACATCTTCGGCCACCAGTAGGTGATGCCGGCGAACATGCCGAACACCACGCCGCCGATGATGACGTTGTGGAAGTGGGCGATCAGGAACAGGCTGTTGTGGAGCACGAAGTCGATGGCCGGGATCGCCAGCATCACGCCGGTCATGCCGCCGATGGTGAAGGTGACCATGAAGCCGATGGTCCACAGCACGGGCGTGGTGAACTGCACGCGACCGCGGAACATGGTGAACAGCCAGTTGAAGATCTTCACGCCGGTGGGGATCGAGATGATCATCGTCGTGATGCCGAAGAAGGCATTGACGTTGGCACCCGAGCCCATGGTGAAGAAGTGGTGCAGCCACACGATGAACGACAGCACGCCGATGCAGGCGGTGGCGTAGACCATGCCCTTGTAGCCGAACAGTGCCTTGCGCGAGAAGGTCGCGATGACTTCGGAGAACACGCCGAAGGCCGGCAGGACCAGGATATAGACTTCCGGGTGGCCCCAGATCCAGATCAGGTTGATGTACAGCATGGCGTTGCCGCCACCATCATTGGTGAAGAAGTGCGTACCCAGGTAACGATCGAGGGTCAGCAGCACCAGGGTGATGGTCAGCACCGGGAAGGCAGCGACGATCAGCACGTTGGTCACCAGGGCAGTCCAGGTGAACACCGGCATCTGCATCAGCTTCATGCTCGGGGTGCGCATCTTCAGGATGGTAATGAAGAAGTTGATACCACTCAGGGTGGTACCCAGGCCCGCGACCTGTAGGCCCCATATGTAGTAGTCCATACCTACATTGTTGCTGTACTCGATACCCGACAATGGTGGGAAGGCCAGCCAGCCGGTGGCGGCGAATTCACCGATCCACAGCGACAGCATGATCAGCACCGCGCCGGACACGAACAGCCAGAAGCTGAGCGAGTTGACGAACGGGAACGCGACGTCGCGCGCACCGATCTGCAGCGGCACGGCCAGGTTCATCAGGCCGGTGATGAGCGGCATCGCCACGAAGAAGATCATGATCACGCCGTGGGCGGTGAAGATCTGGTCGTAGTGGTGCGGCGGCAGGTAACCCTCGGACCCGCCGACGGCGATGGCCTGCTGGGTACGCATCATGATGGCGTCGGAGAAACCGCGCAGCAGCATGACGAAGGCGACGATGAGGTACATCACGCCGATCTTCTTGTGGTCCACCGAAGTGAACCACTCTTTCCACAGATAGCCCCACAGCTTGAACTTGGTGATCAGGGCCATGACGCCCAGGCCACCCAGCACCGCGCCGACCAGGGTGGTCAGCACGATCGGATCGTGGGGGATCGACTCAAGAGAGAGTTTTCCCAGCATGTTCATTCTCCCGAACCCATGTGGCCTTCATGGCCAGCGTGTTCGTGTTCTTCGGTGGCGTCCAGGTTCTTCCCGGATTCCTTGGAGTCATGCGCGTCCATCGGGGCGTGCCCCTCGTGCGCTTCATGGCTGGCCGCATCTGCCGCAGCAGCACCCGCGTGGGAATGCTTCATGCCGTAGTGCCTGTTGTCACCCATGTGCTTGGCGAGGACCCAGTTGAACAGGCCTTCTTCCACGGTGCCGTAGTAGGTGACCGGGTACCACTCGGAGTTCTTCGCTTCGCCCAGGGCCTTGAAGGTGGCCTTGTCGAGCGTTTCCGTGCCGGCGCGGACCTGGTCCAGCCACTGGCGGTACTCGGCATCGGTGACCGAATACGCGGTGAAATGCATCTTGGCGAAGCCCAGGCCGCTGTAGTGCGAGGACATGCCCGGGAATTCACCGGTCTCGTTGGCGATCAGGTGGAGCTTGGTCTCCATCGCCGCCATCGAATAGATCATGCTGCCCAGGTGCGGGATGAAGAAGGCATTCATCACCGTGTCGGACGTGATCTTGAAGTTCAGCGGGGTGTTGACCGGGAACTTGATCTCGTTGACGACCGCAACCTTCTCTTCCGGATAGATGAACAGCCACTTCCAGTCCAGCGAGATCGCCTCGATGGTGACCGGCTTGACGTCCGATTCCAGCGGCTTGTACGGGTCAAGCGCGTGCGAGGACCGCCAGGTCAGCACCGCCAGGACCAGCACGATCATGCAGGGGATCGACCACACCACCACCTCGATCGCCGTCGAGTGGGACCACTTCGGCTCGTAGCGGGCCTTGGTGTTGGAGGCGCGATACTTCCACGCGAAGGTCAGGGTCATGATGATGACCGGGATGACGACCAGCAGCATGAGCACGGTGGCCGTGATCAGCAGGGTCTTCTCATCCTGGCCGATCTGGCCCTTCGGACTGAGGATGGCCACTGCATCGCAACCGGTGAGCATCACCAGCAACGACAGCAGCAGGCCCGGGCGCAACCAGCGCCCAAGGGTTTTCAACGGAATCATCGGTCGATCCAATTGCGAGGGAATGCCGTTCCCCGTCCTGCCCGCTCCGGCCAAAGCCGGTCCCGCCTGCGGTTGAGACAGGCAGTGAGGTGGGGTCGAGTCAGCCTTTCAATTTTAGGCCGTCACGCAACATTTAAGAAGGGCATTGACAATGATCCAGCGCAGGAAGTGGCCGGATATCGCTGCGACACGTTGTCGCACCGGGTGCGCAGGGGGCGCGGATGCCGGAATCGGCAAAGCTCGATGAACGTATTCAGGAATGCAGATGACTGGCGACCCTACTGCCCTGCCGCGCCAGTTGGCGCGGGGTACTCGAAGCGCAGCTCGCGCTGGCCCTCGCCCACTACCGGCAGCAGCGGATCGGCGCCCACGCAGCCCATGCGCAGCCGTAGCTGATCCGCCGCAGGCACCCCGCCGCAACTGCCGAAGCTGGTGATCTCAACGCCCGGCAGCAGCGCTTTGAAGAAGGTCTCCGCCTCGCGGCGCGCCTGGTCGCGGCTGGCCGCCATCGCTTCCACGCTGTAGCGCAGCTTGATGGCGTACATGCGATCGATCGCGAAGACCATCACCGAGCTGTAAGCCGTGCCCTCGTGGCTGTAACCGAAGTCCAGCACGTTCGCATCCACCCGTGCAGGCCCACCGGGCCCGAGACTGGCGACCGGTACCACCATTGATTGCAGCGGGGACATGTCGCGCTCGCTGGCCATCTTTTCCCTGCGCGCGTCCAGCAACGCCTCGCGCTCGCCTTCGGCCGCCGCCCGCTGCTGAGCCGGTTCCTGCACGCCGGCGGGATAGAAGTACAGGTCGATCCAGCCGGTTTTGTCGCCCGGCCGCTCGAAGCGGACCGAAGCGCCACCCAGTACATCATCGTACCGGCGCTCATTTACCGCCTGCCACTGGCCCACCTGCATCGGATAGACCACGCTGGTGCCGCGCAGAAAATCGCCCAGAAACACCGTGAGGTCCGACGGCGCTGCATCGTCCGCGTCCAGTCTCAGGGTTTCCCTGGGAGCATCGCCGCTGCACTTTTCCTCAAGGACCGCCGCCACATGCGCGCGCAGGGTGCCGGCCTTCTGCAACTCGGCCAGGTGATCCACGCCCGGGATCTTCAACGAGGGATCAGCCTTCAAAAACACCGAGTAGGCCTTGAGTGCACTTTCCACGCCGGCCAACTGACGATCCACCTCGTCACCGTCACTGCCCTGCGTGATCTGGTAGGCCAGGTTTCCGAACATCTGCTGCGCAAGCACCTCCGGCGCAATGGAGGTTTCCTCATCCACAGTCTCGGGCAGCCCAAGGACGGGGCAGATAATCACCTGGTAATCCGGCGTTTCCATCGTCCAGTTAAGCAGCCACCGCCGCATGTCCTGCGCACCGGGCTGCAGCGGAGAGGCTTCCAGCTGCCGCGCTTCCCGTACGAAACGGGTGGTCTCGGCCTCCTGCGCGGCCCATGCCAGCGCAGGAAGCGCTACCGGAACCACGAGGGCTGCGGCAAGGATGGTTCGGCGCAACACATTCCCTGATGCCATGGCACACGATCCCTGAGGCCCCGGGACGGGGCGCGCTGGCGCAGCGTATCAGGCAGCCCCGGGCCGGGACAGCGGGTTTGTACGACCCCGCTTGCCCCGCCAGGATGTCAGGACGTCAGGACGGCCTGATTTCCCGGCACACCAGTTCCGCCAGCTCGCGGCAGGCGAAGAACAGCCCTTCCACTACGCCCTCATCGAGGTGGCGGCGGGGCGTGGCCATGGTCTTGCAGCGGTTGGCTGCGTGCAGCATCTCCGCCGCCGTGAGGATGGCCACGGCCGCACGGTCGATTCGTGCCAGGGATTGTCTGCGGCCGTCGGACAGGTTTTCTTCTGGCCAGAGCATGCCATCGGAGCCTTCGCCATCCCGGATGCGGGTGAGGCAGCCTTGGAAGGTGCTGATATCGGAGGTGGGGTCTTCATCGTCGTAGACGGCATCAACAACATGGAGCGGCGGGTTCTTGCGCGTGGTCATGGCATCGGCTTCCGTGGCTGTATTTGACAGCGCCACCGCGCGGAGGCGGGTGGCGGACGGTGCGGGTTGCAAACCGGGACAGAGAGTTACCATTGACCGGCGGATCCGAAGATCCCCACGCACCGCCCGCCATAAAGGCCGACGGATTGCCAGCCGGCACCGCTTCAGGACGGTGCCGGCTGGCAAGCGTAAGTAACATCTGTCTCGGGTTTGCACGCCCGGCCACCCTGTTCTGGTGGCGCGCCATGTTGTCTACGCCTGCACGTTCGATTCAATGAGAAAAATCCGAAAGGTTCGGAGGGAATCGAGAGTGCGGTGGGAAGTGTTGCATGCGGGGTGAGTGGCGGAGACGACGAGGAAAGTCGCGAGCGCACTGATGTAGAGGCTTATGCGACATCTGGAGCCGCGAACGGACCGGAAATCAGCGGGGCGCGTGACGCTTTTCGCTTCCCAATTGTTGTACTGCGAATTTTCGCACCGTTGATGGACAACGCGTGGCTTGGGCCGTTATGACGCAATCGGTCTATTGGGCGTGCAGGAAACGACAGCCTGGGCGAAGGATGGACCGGCGGCACTCCGGCCTAAGGCAGGATCACGGCGTTCTGAATGACACCAAGTCGCTCGGCGTCCAAGGGATGCACCTTCCCTTCAGACAGATAGAACCTGCCCCGTACAAGAACGCGTGCAACGCGCGCTCTCTGCAGAAGATCAGGCGCCATCGCTTCCCCATAAACAACCACGGACGAGACAGACTCACCATCGTCCATGGCCTCCCTGGTCGGGAAAAAGAGGGTGGCATCGCTGGCCACGCGAGCCCAGGCCCGGAACTCCACATCCCGGCCCTCAAACTGCTCGGGATGTGCCATCAGATAAACATAGGAGACAACGCAGAAATTTTCAGAACTTGAGTTTCCACGATACTTACAGATGTCAAAGCGCGGCGGGACTTCACAGCCGAACAATGACAATAAAACCAGACCCGCAAGAACCAAACCAACCATCTTCATCGTGGCACCCAAGTGAACCATTCTTCCATTGAACTGCGGAAGCCTGGGCTTCCGCCTCCGTAACCTCACACGTTCAACGTTCGCAACTCCTCCCAAGGGCCATCCACGATCCTGGCTCGCCACACACCTTCGCTGCCCGGCCCGATCACGATGATAGCCGCGGCCAGGTCGCCGTCGTAGCCGGTGGCGATCAACCCATCCTGCAGAACGAGCGACTGTGCGGCAACGTCGTTCTGCGTGCCGCATAGATCGAGCCGCAGGTGGCCGTCGGCATCGCGGTTGTTGAAATCAACAAAGAGTCTCGCGGAAGACGCGCCGAGGCACCACAGCATGGGAACAATCAGCTCCTCGCCTTCGTCCAGCCGTCCCTCTTCCACCGCGTCCATCGCAATCTGGGCGATTGCCTCACCGTCATGGCCCAGCCCTTGGCGCGACATCAGGGCAAGCAAGCCGGGCAGCTCGGACCGTGCAAGCCGATTCCGGGCGAACAGCCAGCGAACGACGCGCATATGCAACGCAGGATGGGTAGCGGACAGGAAGTGACCTCGCACGGCCCACAGGGCGGCGCGGATCAACGCATCGGAATCCGCACGCAACAGATACGTCGCAACGTCCGCATCAATCGGCGCCGGAACCCCGATGTCTCCCGACCAATACGCGTCCATCTGCACTGAATCGATGCCGTTGCCAACGGCCAACAGACCT
This sequence comes from Stenotrophomonas sp. FW305-3-2-15-E-LB1, assembly GCF_058787375.1. NCBI lineage: Bacteria > Pseudomonadati > Pseudomonadota > Gammaproteobacteria > Lysobacterales > Lysobacteraceae > Stenotrophomonas > Stenotrophomonas sp. FW305-3-2-15-E-LB1. Next base: position 15,569 of record NZ_JBYSZR010000012.1, on the reverse strand, counting down.
GACTCAAGCAGGTGTGCAAGAAAGGCGTAATCCTCAGCTCCCACTATTGTCCCCCCGGCTGGGTCGACTCTCACCTGGGCGAGCGACGCCCGCCCTATGCAGGCTGAACACTCTTCAAGGCATCCCAAAAAGGAATACGCCACTCGCTTCGATATCTTCTGGTCAAAGAGCAGGTAAATGCAACCGGGCTACTCCTGCCGATCACGGGGTTCTGCTGTAAGAACGATGCGCTTGGTGAGGGCGGATGACATCGGGCGGAGGGTCTTCAAGTGGCGATAGAGCCAACTTTCGTACTTGGGCTCGCTCTAATCGTCTCAGCCACACTGTCTCCCGTGACTGGGGAAACCCCGAACGCTTTAACAATGACCTACGCATCGGCGTACCAACGGAGACCCACTATGTTATCGAAATCGATCAACGCCAGCGCTCACGATCAGCCGCGCAATCAAATCCATCACCATAGGCCCGGCCATCCATAAAAATGAATCAACCTCAAACCAACGATCTTTTCCGCCAGGAGTCTGAGAATAATCTCCACACAAAGCAGCAATGACCACTTTTTCTTGACCACCCTCCAGCAATATACCTCGCTCGTAGAGGATGGGAGCATAGCGATCCGCGCTTTTCGAAAGCAACACCGGAATTCCACGCTCACCGGAATGGCATCTATTGATCATGACTCCATGAGGATTTGATTCTATACACCCTTCAATCCTCAACCTGACCCCACCAAGCGACTGACCAGAAATCAACATTTCCTCAATGGATACACGCCGAGCGCGCTCCTCACCACTACTGCATCCACCCGCCAGGAATAATACCGCCACGCAAGTCACACATGAAAAAAAGGCGACCGGGAAGGCTGTCAATCCGCGCACGGCAAACCTCCTTGAGCGCTAGCGGCACACATTATATCCACTGACTTTGCAGCCTGCGCTTTGATCTTATCCCTTCGGCCGTCGGGATCGACAAACCTGTATGGGTTTGATGAGGCGTATCGATACCGATTGAACTGCCCAACCGGCTGCTCATACGCTGTCACCGGATCCACCGACAGGAACACACCCAACTGCGGATCCATGTACCGCTGCTGCATGTAACTCAGTCCGGTCGCCGAGTCACTCACATGCCCGGCATACACTGGCCCGTCCGTGACTTCCCCACCCACCACGGCGCCGTAAGGCTCGTAGTCATAGCGCTTGATCACGTTGCCATTGGCGTCGCTCTCGGCCACAACCGAGGCCAAGGCGTCCGTGTGGATGTATGTAACCGTCGTCCGGGCGATAGCGGATGTCGACACGCCAAGGCCAATGAGCAGCACGCAGCACAGCCAGGAGCCTAATGCTCCCGACTTGCGAATTCGATCTTCAAATCCCCTGAAGCGGGTCGACACACCGCCTGCAGTTCCCCCGAACGTGCGCACCCTTCCAATCCCTGAAAGTGCCTTGAAGCAAGGCTGTGTATCCATAGCACAGGAATGGCCGGGTGCGGTTTCCGGGTTACGAGCAGGGCGCGGAGCCGGGCGCGTGGGAAGCCGAAAGGACTGGCGGGCTGCGAGATTCGGAAATCGGGGGCTGCCAGCCATGGGCTGGCACTACGGGGGCCGGCATTCCGCCGGGCATGGCCCGGCGCTACCAGGGCACAAAAAAAAGCCCCGACCAAGGCCGGGGCTTTTCATACAACTGGTGCCGGAAACAGGAGTCGAACCTGCGACCTACGCATTACGAATGCGCCACCAAATCAATCACTTAGAAATTACACAACGTTCTGAGGGCCGTAGCCCTTTGTCGCTTGCACCACGTGCTACGCGGGCCGGCTCGCCCCAAGCACTCCGAATACGAGATGGGCACTGTCCGCGGCGCCAGTCGTGTGAGCAGCGCTCCTCTGCTTTAGGCGCCAACTAAGCCAGCCTCAATCGCAGAAGTGGCCTTGCCCTGCCCCAAGCACTTGGGGAAAGGAATAGCTGCACTCAAGAAGGCAGCTCCCCACACCCCACGCTCACCCCGGCAACGGCAGAACCATCCTTAAACACAAGGCATCCGAGGCGCGCAAGAGCAAAAGTTGACGCACATCACAATCAAGGATAAAACTGCGCTTATCCGCTTTCAGGAAGCACGGAAAGCATCTTGCGTTGCTAGGGGGCAACCATGCGGAGAAGCAATGCTCACAACTGACGACATCGTGCCCTACTGTGGCGTGGTTTTAGCCCGCTCAGACAAGCCCGGCGGCTTGATCCTTGTTGTGCAGAGACTAAAGAAGCGAATCAGCCAGGCATTCCATGCACAATGGACAGCACACGACCAAGACTCCGCAGATGGCTCGAGTTACATCACGTGCTTCTTCTCCTATCAACGCCCACCTCACTGGGCTCCTAGATCCCAAGTATTGGAGACAACCCATGCCTATTTCAGCGTAGGCCTGGTCAATGGATACTTCATCTTTCACTGTTCAGACAATGAAGTGAAGGATGAAATCCTAGATCTTTTAGATTCCGACAATTTTGATGTAAGCAAGATTGCGCGTGACGTCTTGAACTACGCCTTCATTGAAGGAAGTACCGTCAAGACACTATGGCTGCACGGCATACACAATCGCACCGCTGTCAAGGCGGACAGCAAGGCAATAACTGGCTCCAACCTTGAGCTCGCACTAGACCCAAGCGGCGATCAAAGCTACTCGTACAATTCGCTAAGAGGCAATGTAGAGCTGCTTCGCACGGAGCGGACATTCGGTGTGAACCTGAGCGAATCCTACCTCTGGCTGTACCGGATGAACACATGGTCCGAGTTCCTAGCAGCATGTAACGCGCTCACTGAAATACTCCGAAAGGCGAAAGGAAAGGTCTCGAGCAAACCGCTTGAAATCGTATCCCACCCCATTAGTGACACCGCCGCAATGAAGGGGCTATTTGATTTCAGCATAGTCGATAGCGAAAACCCGAGCGGCATTACCCTCGGTACGGGAAGATCATCTCTACTGAACAAGCTGAGGCAGGAATACGATTTCGAGCCTATCCATCAGATTGCCCAAGACAACATCATCAGACTGAAGGTTCACCACAGGACTAACGGACTCCGATCCTACCTCGGCGAGCTACACGCCGAGCCGACCCTTAATTCCGGAAAGCTTGGCTTCAAGGCGACCAAGGTTGGCGTCCAGCCACGGCAGAATGGAAAGCTTCAAGAGTTCGCCCGCATCTTCTCTCATCCACCGCTACTACAAGCATGGTACGACAGCGGCCATTCGATCACGGGCGGAGCATGCTACGAAATAAGTTACAAGAACGCTCCCTTTAATGGAATGTACTGGGGAGACTTCTCCAACTTCGACCTGACTAAAGAGAAGCCGATCGCCCCAGCTATAGGCGCGTTCCTGTCTAACATCGGCAACCCAGGAGAAGACTCTTTGTTCTCTTGGGTTTACTTGGCAATATGCAAGGGATCAAAGGCGAAGCGTCTTTCTCACATAGGGATGAAGTCGAGTAATGACTGGCTGCTTTGCGACGACGGATCCGGGGAAATATCCGATTTTCTCCATGCAACAACCATAGACAATCATCACCACCTAACATTGATCCACGTGAAAGCCGCGAACTCCGCCCAGCCCACACGGTTGATTTCGGTATCCGCACATGACGTGGTCATCAACCAAGCCATAAAGAACATCAATCACCTTAACAAGGCAAACCTGCTGGCGGCACTGAGCAGTCGCATCGGCACGACAAACACAAAGCCCACGTGGACAGTTACGAACGGCGTGACATCGCACGCCAATGCCAACGACTTTGTCAATGCAGTCGCGAAATGGAGTGCCGCGAGAGTCAATGTTCACGTTGTCATTGTTCAGCCGCACACGCTGCGCAAAGCGTTTCGAAATAAATCCAGCACCAAGCCTCATTACCAGCTATGCACTCTACTGAACAGCGCGGCCCACCAAGTTGCAGGCGTAGGCGGAACACTGACGGTAATCGGCGCCAGAACTTAGTAAGTGTATTCAACCGCAGCAGGCATCTTGGTTCAGCGAAGGGCAAATCGGTCAAAATCGACTATTCACCTCACTTCGCGTCAGAGCACAGGGCTGCGACGGCAAGGAGCTTTGCAGTACTGATGCAGTTACCCAAGACACCACAGATGACCGGACACCTCTTGGAACAACAACTTAGCCAACCCCAACTGGCAGCCAGGGTACCGATAAGTGCCTTGTAAGCCAGGGAGCCGCCACATTGAGCCGATTCGGGCCCGTGAAGCGCCAGGGAAAGCCAGGTGGTGCCCACGCCTGCTTTCGAGGCGGACAGCGGCTTGCGGTGTATGCGCCCCGGAACCGAACCTACGTGTAGTACCTCTCATTGACGTTGCGGTTGCAGGCAAGACACTTTCGATATGCGCCAAAACGCCCAGGACGCTCCCGTCCCAGCAAGCCACCGCATTCGCAAACCAAAGCGCTGCGCCCTTGATCCCAATGCCAAAGCCTTAGAGTAGCGCCAAGTGCAAGGGTGACCGATACCGCGATAGCCAACGCTGGGAGCCATCGCACCATCGCATACACCCCTGCAAGCACCGGACTCTCCCGGAGCATTCCCAGAGGCAGCGTCAGCAGCAACCCCAGCGCGAAAGCCGCAAGTGCGGGGGCATACATCCTTACCATCATCCACGTCCAACGATCCATGTAGCCGTCCCGTGATTGCATGGTGCATCCTTGAGCACAGCGGTCGCAGGGGGTGAGACTTGAACGGCGAACCTACTTTGCTGCCCGCACAAGGTCGGACACCATCATGCGCTTCCTACAAAGCAATCATGCCTTACGACTGCAGGCACAGACTCATAGACCGCTACCCGCATGGTGAACGTTAAGCTCAGGGCACATGCACTTTGATAGCACTCCGCATGGGCTATGCACTAGCCTGCAGGATCTCCAAAGCGTACCTACACGGCCAAGCCCCATGCGACATCTCGGCCAATTGCAGCATGCAGAAAGCGACATGCCGCTGACCATGAAGCCAGATCCCTAGCGCGCCTTGAAATTGACCACATCAAACTACGCCGCATAACACGTAGAGCATTGGCTTACGGAACCAATCCGCGCAGAATTACCCTGACCCGGACTTAGGAAAAGCATGATGAAACACAGCTGGATGGGGTGGGAGGAAATTGCGAACGCACTCTTGGCGTATGGGTTCGTCCGGATCGATGATGGAAAGAAAGCTTATTCCGAAGGCTGGAAATTGACCTCGCGAAACTTCACCGCATACGTCAAGCACAACAACGAAGACCCACTGGTCATCCACCCAAGGCATGGGGACAGGATGTCGATCCTGACCGGACTGCCGGGAGTCAAGCCATCAAAAAACCACCTCGTCCACAATACTAGTTACAGCGGATTCCCGAGGCGTCACAACAAGGGAAAGACCACAACAAACTACGGCCTTGATTTTGGATTCTCAAGTCGCACAGATCTCTACGGCTTCCTGGATTACCTTATTGGCGCAGATGGCCAGCCGCCTCAATCCGCAGAGGATGACATCGCATCCGCCTCTGACCTTCCATCGAATCCAACCGAATTGGAAACTGTCAAACTGGCGCGACGCGGGCAAGGAAAGTTCCGGAGCGATCTGATCGCGGAATGGACCAACTGCCAAGCCACAGGCTGCTCCAATCCTGCGTTGCTGCGCGCTTCTCATATCAAACCTTGGCGGGTGTCGAGTAATTTTGATCGCGTATCCTCAAACAACGGTCTTCTTCTTTCCGCGAACATGGATGCTGCATTCGACGCAGGCCTTATCAGTTTCAAAGATGACGGCCAGATCCTCATAGCATCGAGCTTTTGCACAAAGGACGCTGCATCAGCAGGGATCCATACAGGGATCCGCATCAGACTTCGTCCAGCCAACATCCCCTACCTTACCTACCACCGGCAGATGGTGTGGCGCGGGGACTCGGTTTTGGCAGAAGACTGAGTAGCCTGAGCCGCTTGCCAGCCAAAGCCGCCTCTCTCGCCAGCGAACCACAAAGAACAGAACGGCGAAGGGATTCGATGAGAAACTCCATCATGATTTTTGAAGCTCCTGCGTACTTCCAGACCAGGGATGCTGCAAACCGAGTTCGCCCCCTCAGCATGAGCACTGAGCGATCTGGTCCCATGACATGCAGCGGCAGGTCAGCCAAAACAAGCATGGTGGGACGGACGCGCTTCTTGCCGCGATTGCGCAGCTCGTTCGTGAAGGTTCCGGATTCGGGTCAAAAAAGGCCGGGCATTCATAGCACCGGAATGACCGGGTGCGGTTTCCAGATCAGGAACAGGGCGCGGCGCTAAGCGCCTGGGAAGCCGGGCGGGCTGCGAGATTCGGAAATTGGGGGCTGCCAGCCATGAGCTGGCACTACTGGGGCCGACATTCCGCCGGGCATGGCCCGGCGCTACCAGTGCACAAAAAAGCCCCGACCAAGGCCGGGGCTTTTCTACAACTGGTGCCGGAAACAGGAGTCGAACCTGCGACCTACGCATTACGAATGCGCCGCTCTACCAACTGAGCTATTCCGGCTGAGCAGGCGATTTTACGGGTAGCCCACCCCGCTGGTCAATCCGCCCCTACCCGGTTGGCGCAGGCTCGCCCGGCGGCGAAATCGGCCAGGTTGCCCAGGGTGATGGCCGAGATCTCCTGCAGCGCCTCCACGGTGAAGAAGCCCTGGTGGCCGGTCACCAGTACGTTGGGGAAGGTCATCAGGCGCTGGAAGGCCTCGTCGTCGATGATCTCGCCGGACAGATCCTGGAAGAACAGCGCGCTTTCCTGCTCGTAGACGTCAATGGCCAGATGGCCCAGGCGGCGCGACTTCAGCGCGCGGATCACCGCGTGGGTATCCACCAGGCCGCCACGCGAGGTGTTGACCAGCATCGCGCCGGGCTTCATGCGCGCCAGCGAGGCGTCGTTGATGAGGTGCTGGGTGTCCGGGGTCAGCGGGCAGTGCAGCGAGACGATGTCCGCGCGCGCCAGCAGTTCGTCCAGCGCGACCATATCCCCCACCCCATCAAAATCCGCCGACGGATAGGGATCATGGCCGAGCACCGTACAGCCCATGCCACGGAAGATGCGCGCGGTGGCCAGGCCGATCTTGCCGGTGCCGACGATGCCCACCGTGCGCCCGTGCAGGGTGCGGCCCAGCAGGCCATCCAGCATGAAGTTGCCTTCGCGCACGCGGTTGTAGGCGCGGTGGGTCTGCCGGTTGAGGGTCATCACCAGCGCCAGCGCGTGTTCGGCCACGGCTTCGGGCGAATAGGCCGGCACGCGGGCGACGAACAGGCCCAGGCGTGCGGCCTCGGCCAGGTCGACATTGTTGAAGCCGGCGCAACGCAGCAGCACCGCGCGCACGCCCAGCGCGTGCAGCGCCTGCAGCACGGGGGCATCAAGGCGGTCGTTGACGAATACGCAGACGGCGTCGCAGTCCTGCGCCAACGCGGCGGTGTGTACGTCCAGCGCGGCATCGAAGTGGACGAACCGGAAGCCCTGCCCGGCGCCATCGCGCGCGTTGGCTTCTTCCAGGAAGCGGCGGTCGTAGGGACGGGCGCTGAAGACGGCGATCTGCATGGGCGGGCCTGCACGGGAATCCTGCGCAGACCATAGCGCACCGGCGGCACTGCTGCCGCCGGTGCGCCCTTTACTCAGAACGCGTAGCCGAGACCCAGCATCACGCCGTTCTGCACCTGGCCATCGCGGCGCTCGCCCACGTAGTCCACCATCACCGACAGGCGGTCACTGGCACGGCTGGTGACGCCCAGGTTCCAGGCCAGCACCTGTTCGCCCAGGGTCTGGCTGCTGCTGCCGAACACCAGGTCCGGGGCGGCGGCGAAGCCGGTGCTGTAGCGGGCCTGGGTGTCGCCCAGTTCCTTCTGCCAGACCACGCGCGCGCGCGGGGTGATGCGCTCGCCGTTGGCACGGTTGAAGGTCTTGAACAGCTGCAGGCCAGCACCCACGCGGATGCTTTCCAGACTGTCGCCACGGCCGGCCAGTGCGCCCGCGCCCTGCCCTTCGTTGAAGCGGGTGGCGGAGGTGCGCGCGTAGTCCACCACCGGCAGCAGCGGCTGCACCACCAGACCGTTGCCGGTGGTGAAGCTGAAGCCGTGCTCCAGGCGCGCGGAGATCGCATCGTTGTTGTACTTGGCGCGCAGCGAATCGTTCAGGCCGTCGATGCCGGCAATGCCGCGGCGGGTGTCGTGGCGCAGGTCGGTGTAGCGCACGGCGGCCGACAGGTAGCCACGCGCGTAGGTGGCATCGAGGTAGCCACCGATATCCAGCGCGCGCACGTCACCGGTGAAGCCGGAACCATCGCGCGCCTTGGTCGACATGTCCGCCGCCGCCACGCTCACGCCCAGGCTCACGCGGTCATCGGCCACGCGCGTATCGGCACCCAGCACGATGCCGCCCACGGTGTGGCTCAGGTCGGCCACGCCGCCTTCGCCATCGATGCGGCCATGGCTGCCGAAGCCGCGGCCCCAGAAGCCGTGGTTGCGCGCACCGGCGCCGCTGTCAGTGCCGGCCACCGCCTGCGCGGCGGGCTCGACCAGATGCATGGCCAGCTGGTTGAACAGGCTGCCGCTGGCCATGCCGGGCTGCGCTGCAGCCGACTGTGCCGCCTGCGCCGCCAGGCCGCCGGCATCACCGCTGCCGCTGCGCAGGCCGGCCTGGTGCTGCGTCACCACGCTGCCGATGCTGCTCAGCAGGGCGTTGTCGGCCAGGCGCAGGGTGGCGTGCCCGTCACCACGCAGGGCACCAGCCTGCTGTGCGATGACATCACGGTCGGCAAACTGCAGCGCGCCCAGCAGCGACTTCAGGCGGGCATCCTGGCGGTCACCCGCCGCAGCCAGGGCAACGCCCAGGCTCTGGTTGCCGTTGCTGGCGGTCAGCTGTGCCAGCTGGTCGAAGCCCGGGTTGGCGGTCAGCGACAGGCCGTCTTCGGTCTGGTTGATGTTGAAGCTGAGCAGCGAGTTGTGGCGCGGGCGGAAGACTTCGTTGTCGGTGATGCTGGCGCTGTAGCCCGTATCGCCCAGGCGCACGGCGTCGGCGAAACCGTCCTCGTAGATCGGCCCGGTGACCAGTTCGCGCTGGTAGTTGCCGGCATAGAAGCCCTGGGCGACGTTCAACTCCAGGTGCGCGCCGGGCGAGATCACCAGCGCGCCGTCGGTCTGGCCTCCGTCGAAGAAGGTGCCCACGCGCAGGCGGCCGGTATCGCTGCCACCGGCTTCGGTGACATCGAACAGCACGTTTCCGCCCGGCATGATGTTGACGTAGCCATGGGTGACCAGGTCGCCACCGCGCGGCATCAGGGTGCCGTACACGCGCAGGCGGTTGAAGCCGTCCTCGCGCAGCGACGGGCCGGTCGCGCCGAGCAGCGCATCGGTATCGGTTTCCAGCGACGCGATGTCGCCGTGGCCGACCACCATGCCACCGGGCATCACGCGCACTTCCGGTGCGCGCAGCGCGCCACCTTCCAGGGCGATGGTGCCGCCGTCCACCAGCATGAAATCGGCGCCGGTGGTGGCCGAGGTGCGCCAGGTGCCGCCCTTGGCCACGCGGATCACGCCGGCCGAGTTGGCCAGCGCGGAGGCATCGAGTTCACCCAGGCGCAGCTGGCCCAGCAGTTCCTGCTGGATGCCCGGGTCATTGAGGTAATCCTGCACCGAGAAGCGGCCGATGCCATTGGGGCCGTTGCTGGCGGCGTTGTAGATGCTCACCGCATAGTTGATGTAGGTCGTGTCGTACTCGGCATCGTTCCAGCGCGCGAAATCGTCCTCGACGAAGGCCTGCAGCTGGCGGGCAGTGGACATGTAGCCCGGGTTGATGTCACCGCTGACGTTGCCGGCGACGGTCAGGGTATCGCCGGGGTTGCGGTAACCGGCCTCGGTGATGATGTTGTTGCTGTAGATGTCCTGGCCCGGGAAGAGCTGCAGGCTGCGGCCGCTGCCATCGGGATCGAAGCTGACCGACGTGCCGTTGGTGCGGGCCGGGTCGCGGAACACCAGCAGGCCGTTGGGCGCCACCACTTCATACATGGCCTTGTGCAGCAGGCCGGCATCCATGCCGCCGCCGTAGTTGTCGGTGTAGATCTGGGTCATGCGCGGCGACGGCGCGTAGGTGATGCGGCCGCCGCTGCTGGCGGCGTGGATCTGCACCGAATCGACCGTCGGCAGATCGCCTGCCAGGTAACGGTTGACGCCGCCGGACTGCATGATCGAGCACGACGAGATGCAGTGCCCGGACACGATGGTGTCCAGGCCGTTGGTGCGGATGATGGCCTGCAGCCACTCACCGGCAATCAGCGCGCCACCGTTGGAGGTGCGCAGCACGACTTCGCGGATCGGCCGGCCTTCGGCCTGTGCCTTGGCCAGCAGGGCCGGCAGCGCGACCACGTCGGCGAAGGTGACGCCACCACTGAGGACGACGCGGTCGTCCTGCACGTGGTAGTTCATCGCCCCTGCGTTGCCGATCGCGCCCAGCGTTGCCATGCCCACCAGGCCGGCCAGGGCCAGGCTCAACTTCGAATGCTTCATTGCGGTCTCTCTCTCCAAACCCGCACCACGCGGGACGAAAGCAGAACGCCGCAGCGCGCCGATCTCCCCCAGTGCATCGCACACGAAAATATGAATGCGTTCACATAACGCATTGGCATACGACACGGACTTCCCCCTTGGGTCATCGTCTTGTAAAACTCGATGACGCGTTTGTCGTTCGAGGCCCTTCCCCTGTCCGCCCCCTCCCCCCTGCCCCGTCGCGCGCCGGACCCGGCCGGGGTTCCGGATGCCTTCATCGCCTTCATCCGCGAGGAACGCGCGCCGCTGTGCGCTTTCCTGCGCATGCGTGGCGTCGGCCCGGATGATGCCGAGGACATTGCACAGGACAGCATGGAGCGGCTGATCCGCTACCGCGGGCACGGCACCGACGAACTGCGCCTGCTGCTGTACCGCATCGCCCGCAACCGCCTGGCCGACCGCGGGCGTTCTTCGCAGGCACGCAGCCACCTGCCGCTGGGTGTACGCGATGGCAGCGAGGAGCCGCAAGGCACTTCTCCCGATCCACTGCGTCAGGCAGAATCCGGCCAGATGATCGCGCTGCTGCGACAGGCACTGTTCAAGCTTCCCGAACGTGCCCGCGAGGTGTATCTGCTCAACCGCATCACCGGGATGAGCTACGCACAGATCGCCCGGCACTGCGGCATCACCGCCAAGACGGTGGAAAAACACATCGCCCGTGCCCTCCAGGGCCTGCGCAAGGAGCTGGGCAGCAATCCTCTCCACACTGATGGAGATAGTGAGTGACCCGCGACGCCTACATGGATGACACGTTGCTGTTCGAGCGCGCAAGCGCCTGGGTAGCCCGGCTGGAAGCCCCCGACTGCACGTCGATCGAGCGCGAAGCGTTCGAGGACTGGCTGGCCGAGCACCCTTCCCACGTCAGCGCCTGGGCACAGGCCGAGACGCTGCACCAGCGCAGTGCCGGCCTGTCCGGCGACCCGTGGCTGCGCACCGCCGCTACCCGTGCCGCCCGCGTGCCGGTACGCCGCTGGCTGCCTTCAGTGGCGGCTGCGGCCGGCGTCTGCCTGGCGGTGGGCATCGGCTGGATGGTCTTCACCGATGGCAACCCGACGCCGCAGATCTACGCCAACGCCAGCCACCAGCCGCAGGTGCGCACGCTGGCCGATGGCAGCGTCGCCACCCTCGATGCCGGCACCACACTGAGCGCCCGCTTCGGCTGGCGCAAGCGCGAACTGGAACTGGAGCGTGGCCGCGTGCAGCTGCAGGTGGCCGCCTCCGCGCGCGCGCTGCGGGTGCAGGCCGGCGGCAGCAGCATCCGCGATATCGGCACCACCTTCCAGGTCGAGCGGTTGACCGATGGCCGGGTAGAAGTGGCGCTGCTGGAAGGCGCCGTGGAAGTGACCAGCGGCAGCGCCCAGCACACGCTGGCCCCCGGCCAGCAGTTGCAGGTGTCGCCGTCCGGCCGCATCCAGCCCGGCCCGCAACTGTCCACCACCGCCGCCGCCGAAGCCTGGCCCGAGGGCCGGCTGGTGTTCGACGCCACCCCGCTGTCCACCGTGGTCGAACGCATGAACCGCTACGGCAGCACGCCGCTGGTGATTGCCGACCCGGACATCGCCGACCTGGCGGTGAGCGGCACCTTCCGTGCCGGCGATGCGCACGAACTGCTGTCCGCCCTGGAACTGGGGTGGTCGATCGCTGGCCAGCCGCGCAAGGATGGCGCGCTGGAACTGCGCCGCACCTACTGAGGCGGCGCGGATGCCCAGCCCCGGGGCACTGCGACAGGGCCTGATGGTCCTGATGTGGCTTGCCCTGGCCGGCGCCACGGCTGCTGCAGATGCGCCCGCCACCGCAGCGACCGAGTACCGCATCGCCGCCGGCCCGCTGGTGCCGGCGCTGCAGCAGTGGGCCCGGCAAAGCGGCCAGGCGCTGGTGTTCGATGCACGCGAACTGGCCGATCTGCGCACCCCCGGCACGCAGGGGCCGCAGGAACCTGCCGCGGCACTGAAAGCGCTGGTGGCCGGCAAGCCGGTCAACATCCTGCGCACCCCCAGTGGTGGCTTCGTGCTGCGCCGCCATGCCGTGGCTGCGGCACCGCCTGCCCGGGTCGTGCCGGCCCCGCCGCCGCGACCGCAGCGGCCGGCGCAGGTGGAACTGGCACCGATCCATGTCACCGGCAGCCGCCTGCCACGCAGCTCGGTGCAGACCACCCTGCCGGTGACGGTGATCGAACGCGAGGACATCCTGCGCAGCGGCTACGGCACGCTGTTCGATCTACTGCGCCACCTGCCCGGCATGAACGGCCACCCGCCGCTGAGCACCTCGCGCGGCGGTGATTCGCTGTACCTGCCGGTGGGCGCCGCCGCCACCACCAGCCTGGACGGCATGGGCCCGCGCGCCACGCTGTTCCTGGTCAACGGCCGCCGCCTGCCGCGCTACCCGATGGTGTCGCTGGAGGAAGGTGGCCTGACCGACCTGGGCGGCATTCCGCTCAGTTTCGTCGAGCGCATCGAACTGGTGCGCGGGGGCGCATCGGCCATCTACGGTGCCGACGCGATGTCCGGCGTGGTCAACATCATCCTGCGCGACCAGGCCGATGGGCCGGAGGCCACCCTGCAGACCGGCGCCAGCAGCCGCGGCGACGGCGACCAGCACCGCGTGCAGGCCGCCACCGGTGGCGTGCGCGACAACGGTGACCGCTGGTTCGCTGGCCTCGACCTGCATCGCCTGCGCCACGTCGCCGGTGACCGCCGCCGCTGGCATGCCGACAGCGAGCTGTACCCGATCGGGCTGATCCTGGCCAACGGTGATTACTACCCGGCTAGCGAATGCCACGCGCCGCTGCAGGAGGAAGAGGATGGCTGCTGGTACGACAGCGTGCGCCCGCGTTCGCTGCAGCCGGCATCGGACACCGTGGCCGGCTACCTGCGCTACCGCCACGAGCGGGGCGACGGCCGCTATGCCTATGTCGAGGCGCGCGCCAGCCACAACCGCCAGCGCTTCGAACTGGGGCCGACCGCAGTCGCACTGAACTTCAACCGCAACGCCCTGCTCAACGTGGTGCTGCAGGAGGGCGGCGAGGTGCAGCCGCGGGTGCGGGCCAGCGAAGGCGACCTGACCGTGGGCATCGGCCGCGACCAGAGTGGCCGCAGCTGGGAGGCCGGCCTGAGCGCGCAACGCAGCCAGGTGGACCTGCGTACCGGAGGCGCCGTGCGCAGCGAACGGCTGCTTGAGGCTGCGCTCGCGCTGGACTTCCTGCCCGGTTTTTCCACGCTGCCACCGGGCCTGGCCGACGAACTGTTCCCCGACATCCGCAACCGCGGCCGTACCAGCCAGCTGCAGGGCTGGTGGGGCGTGCAGCGCGAACTGATGGACCTGCCCGGCGGCAAGGCGCAACTGGCCACCGGCATCGACCTGCGCCAGGAACGCTGGACGTCGCTGCCCGATCCGCTGCTGGGCAAGGGCGAGCTGGCGCTGGGCCTGCCGCTGGAGCAGCGCCGGCTGTCGCGGCCGAGCAGTGCGGCCTACGCCGAAGTCGGCCTGCCGCTGGCCTCGACACTGCGCCTGGACCTGGCGGCACGGCTGGACCGCGATGATGGCGACAGCGCGTTCTCGCCGCGCGCCGGCCTGCGCTGGAGCCCCAGCCCGCACTGGTCGTTCCTGCTGGCCAGCGGCCGTGGCTTCCGTGCGCCCAGCCTGTTCGAGCGGCGGCGACCGCCGGCCTACTTCGGCCTGCTGGCGCTGCCTGCATCGGACACCCTGCCGCCGTGCGCACTACCGCTGCGCGGCGGTGGCTGCGCGGTGGAAGTGGATGTGGTGGAGAACGATGCACTGCGCGCCGAGACCTCGCGCAGCCATTCGCTGGCGGCCAGCTGGACGCCCACCGATGCGTTCTCGTTGTCGCTGACCCACAACATCGTCGAGCTGCGCAACGAGATCCTCGCCCTGCAGCCAAGCGATGCACTGTGGAACCCCGACACGTGGGAACTGGATGAGCAGGGCCGCCTGCGTGACCTGCGCCTGTCGTTCGACAACATCGGCCGCACCACCTCGCGCAACTGGGTGCTGCGCGGCGAATACCGCATCGATGCCGGCCGCGATGGGCAGTGGCTGTTCTCGCTGGATGGCCTGAAGCAGCAGGAACTGCGCCGGGACCGCGCGCATGGCGAAGCAGTGGACCTGCGCGGCCACGCCACGCCCACGTTCGCCGGCATCGTCAATGTGCAGTGGCAGAATCCCTCGTGGGACATCGCCCTGCGTGGCAACCGTGTCGGCCGCACGCGTGCGTGGCTGGCCGGTGAGGACTGCCCGCAGCAACAGCACGACGATCGCCGCTGCATGAACCCGGCACAGCTGCGCTGGAACCTGCACGTGGCACGCAAGCTGAGCCCGCGCGTGGTGGCCGCGCTGGACGTGCACAACGTGCTGGACACCGCGCCGGTGAACTACCTGGTTGGCAGCGGCGGGCAGATGGCCGGGCTGGATGATCCGCTGGGCCGCTACTTCCTGCTGACCCTGCAGTTCCGCTGACCTTCTTTTGTAGCGCCGAACCATGCTCGGCTGCGCTCTTGTAGAGTCGAGCTTGCTCGACTGCTCTTTCCAACAGCAGTCGAGCAAGCTTGTATGTTCCTCCCGGCTCCCACGAGGTATGTAGGAGCCAGGGTGGAGGGACCGTCAAGCAAGCATCTGCGGAGTCGAGCCGACAGACGAGTCGAGCGATCCCCATCCCGCACACGAACGTCGATAAAGGATCGTACGGCCCCAAAAAGGGGATCGTCGATGTAGGCAAGCTAACGTCGGTGCGGTACCACCCCAGCCCCTTAAAGATAGCTGGGAGTAGTGCAAATGTCCGATTCTCTTGAGATTGGCCTGGACGTGGACTCCAAGGAGCTCGTGCCAGCGGTGGTCGACTGCAAGGCCGGTGACAGAATCCCGAATACCAAGGCCGGCATAGCCAAATGGCTCAAGACCCTGCCTCCGCGGTGCCAGGTTGGCATGGAGGCGACCGGTCGCCACCATGAGCTTGTGGCGCGAATGGCCGGTCAGGCCGG